>NZ_SZYE01000185.1 GCF_005239125.1 Cellulomonas hominis
CCGCGCGCACCGCGCCCGGGCGTCCGGGACGCTGACCGGCGTGCGCGACGCGTCAGGCCGGGATGTCCGCGCCGCCTCCGTGGCGCGGACATCCCGGCCCGCGCGCCCGGCGCGCTGCGGCCCGAGGGGGACGCCGTGGCCGTAAGGTCGGTGGCCGTGGACCAACCCCGCCGCCGCCCGACGATCCGCGACGTCGCCGCGGCCGCCGGCGTCTCGCGGGGAACCGTGTCCCGGGTGCTCAACGGCGGGCACTGGGTGTCGCCCGAGGCGCTCGTCGCCGTGCAGGAGGCGATCCGGTCGACGGGGTACTCCGCGAACCAGCACGCCCGCAGCCTCGTCACCGGGCGTGCGAACTCCGTGGCGTTCCTGCTGACCGAGCCGCAGCACCTGCTGTTCGAGGACCCGACGTTCTCGATCCTGCTGCGCGCCGCCGCCGAGGCGCTCGCGGCGCGGGAGATGCCGCTGCTGCTCATGGTCGCCGGCACCCAGCAGGAGCGGCGCCGGATCACCGACTACGTGGCCGCCGGGCACGTCGACGGCGTGCTGCTCATCTCCTCGCACCGGGGCAACCCGGTGGTCGGGGACCTGCTGCGCCAGGGCGTCCCGACGATCGCCTGCGGGGAGCCGCTGGGGTACGAGGACCGGATCGGCTGGGTGTCCGCGGACGACGAGGGCGGTGCCCGGCGGATGACCGGGCACCTGCTGTCCCGGGGCCGCACCCGGGTCGCGACGATCACGGGGCCGATGGACACCCCCGGCGGGTTCCGTCGCCTGGCGGGGTACCGCTCGGCGCTGGGAGAGGCCTACGACGACGCGCTCGTGGCGCACGGGGACTACTCCCGCGCGTCCGGCCAGGCCGCGATGCGCGAGCTGCTCGGCCGGCGGCCCGACCTGGACGCGGTGTTCGTGGCGTCCGACCTGATGGCCGCGGGCGCGCTGGTCGCGCTGCGCGAGGCCGGGCGCTCGGTGCCCGGGGACGTCGCCGTCGGCGGCTTCGACGACTCGGGGCTCGCGGCGACCCTCGAGCCGCCGCTCACCACGATGCGGCAGCCGTTCGAGCGGATCGCGTCCGAGATGGTGCGGCTGCTGCTCGAGGTGGTCGAGGGCGCCGAGCCCGCGCGGATCACGCTGCCGACGTCGCTGGTGGAGCGGGACTCGGCCTGACGGGGCCGGCGGCCGCGCGCGCCGCGGGGCACGGTTCGCCGGCGGCGCGGCGGCCGGGTGCCACACTCGGGGCATGGCCGACCGTCACGCGCTGATGCTGCTCGACTCCGCGTCCCTGTACTTCCGGGCGTTCTACGGGGTCCCGGACTCGGTCAAGGCGCCCGACGGCTCGCCGGTGAACGCCGTGCGCGGCCTGCTCGACATGATCGCGCGGCTGGTGACCGACCACCGGCCCGACCGGCTCGTCGCCTGCTGGGACGAGGACTGGCGCCCGGCGTTCCGGGTCGCGGTGATCCCGTCGTACAAGGCGCACCGGGCGGTCGGCGGCGCGGAGGCCGCGGCGGCCGCGTCCTCCGACGGCGTGGCGGTCGCCGAGGAGGTCCCGGACGCCCTCGCGCCGCAGGTGCCGGTGATCGCCGAGGTGCTGGCCGCGCTGGGCATCGCCCGCGCCGGCGCGCCGGGGTACGAGGCCGACGACGTCATCGGCACGCTCACCGCCCGCGAGGTCGCGCGCCCCGCGGGGGAGCGGACGCCGGTGCTCGTGGTGACGGGGGACCGCGACCTGTTCCAGCTGGTCGACGACGAGGTCCCCGTGCGGGTGCTCTACACGATCCGCGGGATCAAGGACATCGAGGTGGTGGACGCCGCCCGGCTGCGCGAGAGGTACGCCGTGTCCTCGGGCGGCGCCTACGCCGACATGGCGGTGCTGCGCGGCGACCCCAGCGACGGCCTGCCCGGCGTCGCCGGCATCGGGGAGAAGACCGCCGCGTCGATGCTGGCGAAGTACGGCGACCTGCCGGGGCTGCTCGCCGCGCGGGACGCCGGCGACCGCGGGCTGACCGCGACGCAGCGGCAGCGGCTCACCGACGCCGACGACTACCTGGCGGTGGCGCCCGGGGTGGTGCGGGTGGCGGCGGACGCGCCGGTGCGGCTCGCGGACGGGACGGACCCGGCGGCCGCGGACGCGTTCGCGCTGCCCCGCGAGCCCGTGGACGGCGCAGCGCTGGTCGACCTGACCGCGCGCTGGGGCCTCGAGTCGAGCGTCCGCCGGGTCCTGACGGCCCTCGCCAACCGCTGACCCGCGGGGCCGGGCGCGCGAGAGGGGGGTCACCGCCCCCCGGTGACCCCCCTGCGGCGCGGCCGGTCCTGGATCCCCCCGGCCCGTCCGCGCCGCCCTCCCGCGCCGGGTGACCGGCGGACCCCGGTGCGGGTACCCCCCGCACCCGCACCGCCGCCACGTCCCCCGCGCGCCGGCCCGCCGCGCCCGTGCCGTCCGCGCCCCGGATCGGGGGCGCCCCGGCCCGCGCGCGGCGGGCCCGTCTCAGCGCACCGTCAGCACCCCGATCGTGAGCGTCGGGGTGTAGCCGCCGTCGCCGGTGTACAGCGCGGTGACCGTGGTGGTGCGGTTGACCGCCGGCAGGGTGACCGTCGCGGTCCCGTCGGTCAGCGCGACGGTCGCGACGGGCCGGATGCCCGCCAGGACCGTCACCTTGCCGCCGGCGACGGGGGCGCCCTCGGGGCCCGCGACCGTGACGGTCACCGCGGGTGCGGCGCCGCGGGGCACCGACCAGGACGGGGTGTCCAGGCTGATCGTCGGCACGGTGGCCAGCACCCGGTACGACCGCTGGCTCTGCGAGCCGTCGACGTCCGCGCTGCCGGTGTACACGGCGGTGAGGGTGTGCGACCCGGACTTCAGGTCGCGCGGCAGGGCGATCGTGGCGGTCGCCTGGTTCCCCTCGCCGGCCGCGAGCTCGCCGGTCGCCAGGACCGTGCCGCGCTCGCGGATCTCGACGGTGCCGGCCGGGACCGCGCCCTGGCCGGTGACGGTCACCGTCGCGCCGACCTCGGAGCCGTACCGCCCGGAGTTCTGCGAGAGCGTGACCTTCGTCGTCGAGCCGGCCTTCTTCACGTCGACCGCGACCGGCGCCGACTCCGACCCGCCGAAGGCCGCGGTGTCCGGCGTGAACACCGCCGTCAGGGCGTGCGACCCGCCGCCGAGCCGGACCGTGGCGGTGGCCGTGCCGCCCGCGACGGGGGCGGTGGCGACCTCGGTGCCGTCCGCGCGGAACGACACGGTGCCCGTCGCCTCGGCCGGGGACACGGTGGCGGTCAGCGTCAGGTCCTTGCCGACCCGGGCCGGCCCGGTGACCTTCAGCGTGGTGGTCGTGGCCACGGCCTCCGGCACGGCGACGTCGAGCACCTGGGCCCGCGTCGTCGGGTCGGCGTTGTGGCTGTGCAGGACCAGCAGCTGGTCCGCCGGGGTGGCCGAGGTGGTCGAGCGGTGCACCGCGAGCTCGGTGGCGTCGGACGCCGCGAACCACAGCGCGTCGGTCACGCCGCCGTCGAACCAGAACGGCGGGTCGAACGGGTCGACCGGGAACGGCTCGGTCGCGTCGACCCGGCCGCTCGGGTCGGCCGCGTAGTCGGACCGGGTCCACACGGTGACCGCCGGGGTCGCGCCGGGCTCGAGGCCGAGCGCGGCGATCCCGACCGGCGCGACCAGCACCGAGTTGTCGAACACGGTGGTGTCCACGTCGCCGAACGCGCCGTTGACGGCCTGGATGTCCAGCACGTCGCGGGTGTCGTAGTCGAACGTCGCGGCGACGGTGACGTCGGCCGCGTCGCTGAGCTTCTGCACCACGGTCTGCGCATCCGGCGTGCCGTCGCGGTCCACGTCCCAGTCGACCACCGGGAGCACGGCCTGGCCCAGGGTCGCCCAGTCGCCGTCGACCGCGATGCCGACGCCGAGGTAGCCGTCGGCGGGGTCGCCGCCCGCGGCTGCCTGCTGCGGTGCGGTCGAGGTCCAGCCCACCCAGCGCAGGTCGCCGGAGGCCACCGCGGACTCCGAGGTGACGAACCCGGGCACGTCCTCCAGCTTCGGGCTGGTGGCCCCGAGCGTGAGCGGCGCGACGAGCGAGGTCCAGCCGCCGGTGTCGACGCCCCGGCCCGACAGGGTCAGCGCGGCGGTGTCCGAGCCGGCGTCCGCGAAGGACACCGGGTCGGCGGTCAGCTCGGAGACCAGGCGCGGGGCGGCCTGCACCGGCACGCGGAGCTCGGCGTCGCCCGAGGTGAGCACGAGCCGCCCGGACAGCGACGCCACGTACTCGCGCGGCACGCCGCCCTGCGTGGTGGCCTGGGTCGGGTCGATCTCCCGCTCCAGGGTGGCCGGGTCGGCCGTGAGGGTCAGCGTGACCAGCCCCTGCTGGCCGGCGGGGACCGTCAGCGTGGCGGGGGAGGTGGTGATCGTCGCGCCGCCGGTGGTGGTGGCGGCGGCGAAGGCGGTGCCGTAGGTGACGGCCTCGGTGCCGGTGTTCTGCACCGTGACGGTCTTCTTCAGCGTGACGGTCTCGGCGCCCACGTCCACGACCCCGAAGGTGACGGACACCTGGTCCGGGTCCTCCGAGCCGTAGGCGAGCACGGCGTCCGCGACCGCGGCGCGGGCGTCGACCCGGCCGGAGCCGACGCGCTGCGGGCCGAACGCCGTGCCGGACTGGTGCGCCCCGGTCCAGACGTCGTGCGTCGCGGTGTTCATCACCGCGGCCTTGACCTGCGCGGGCGTCCAGCCGGGCTGGGTCGCGCGGACGAGGGCCGCGATGCCGGCCACGTGCGGCGAGGCCATCGACGTGCCGGACAGCGACTGGGCCGCCGCCCCGGTGCCGGAGGCCGCCGAGAAGATCAGCGTGCCGGGCGCGGCCACGTCGGGCTTGATGATGCCGAGCGAGCCGTGCGCGCCGCGGGACGAGCCCGGGTTGAGCGCGTCGCCGATCTCGTCGGAGACGACCGAGGCGGCGAGCGACGGCCCGATGTGCGCGACGACGCCGCCGGCCTGGATCGCCGGGAGCAGCGCGTCGGTCGACGAGGCGGTCAGCTGGGCGCCCGGGATGGTGGCGTTGCCCGAGATGCCCGCGGCGAACACGGTCGACTCGGTGCCGATCAGCACGCCGGCCGCGCCGGCGGCCTCGGCGTTGTTCCACCGGGCGACGGAGCCGCAGGCGCGGGTCGCGTCGTCGTCGTCCCACCAGAGGTAGACGATGTTCCCGGTGATCTCCGCGGCGCGGTCCGTCAGCGGGGTGCAGCCGTCCACGCCGTCGCCCAGGTAGACGACGGGCGCCGTGACGTCCTCGGTGCCGGCGTAGGAGATGGAGTTCTGCGCGGCCCAGGTGCCGACGGCGGCCGGGTCGGGCGCCTCGGTGACCTCGACGCCGTCGTAGGTCTGCGGGCTGCCGACGGAGTTCGCGACGGTGAGGCCGGACGCCGCGGAGCCGGGGGAGCCGGCCACGTCCGTGATGTCGGAGGAGTTGCCCGCGCTGAGCACCGCGAGGGTGCCGAGGTCGGACAACCGGTCGATCAGGAGGTTGTCCGGGTCGTCCGACGGGGTGGCCGAGGCGCCGAGCGACAGGTTGATCACGTCGAGGTGGTCGCCGAAGTCGCCGTCGCCGTCGGGGTCGGCCGCCCAGTCCAGGGCGAGCCCGGTCAGGTCGGTGGACCCGCCGATGTCACCGAACACCTTGAGCGCGTAGAGCCCGGCGCCCGGGGCGGAGCCCGGGCCGACCTGCCAGTCGGACAGGTCGGTCAGCGACGCGTAGTCGCCGGTGAACGTCGTGCCGTCGGCCTGGACGCCGTAGCCGGCGGCGGTGCCGGCGACGTGCGTGCCGTGCCCGGAGTTGTCGGACGTGTACAGGCTGTCGATCGGGTTGGCGTCGGGCGTCGGCGTCAGCGTGGCGCCCGGCAGCTCGGAGGCGGGGTCCGCGTCGTACAGCGGCCCGGCGAAGTCGTAGCCGCCGAGGTACTTGGCCGGGTCGTACAGGCCCTCGGGGACCGGCTGCGTGCCGTCCTCGCCGTACGCCTGCTGGTACGCCTCGACGGTGCCGGGGCCGCCGAAGTCGGCGTGCGTGTAGTCCAGGCCGGTGTCGATGACGCCGATCCGGACGCCCTCGCCGGTCTGGCCGGTGTCCTGCCACACCTGCAGCGCCCGGGTGAACGCGTCGGTGGAGGAGTTGTCCGCGGTCTTGGTGGTGACCCGGTACACCGCGACCACGTCGTCGGAGGCGGCGAGGTCCCGGACCTGGGCGGCGTCGCCCGTGACGAGCGCGCCGGCGACGAGGTTCGACAGCGTGGCGATCCGCTCGGGCGCGACCGCGGCGGTGCGGGCGGCCGGGTCGGACTCGGCGGGGACGACGGCCTCGGCGACCTGCTCGACCTGCGCGGTCGCGGCCTGGACGGCGGCCGCGTCGCCGCCGTCCTCCGCGACGTCGAGGCCGGACGGGGCGTCGAGCTGGACGAACGCGGTGACGGTGCCGTCGGCGTCGGCGAGGGCCGAGGAGACCTTGCCCTCGGTGCCGGCGAGCACGTCGTCCGACGCGATCGGGTCGCCCGCGCCGGCGGCGAGGCCGGGGTCGAGGGGGAGCGGCGGGGACGCGGCACCCGGCCCGGCGGCGGAGGCGACGCCTCCGGCCCCGAGCGCGGTGGTGGCGGCCAGCGCCAGGACGGTCAACGAGGCACGGAGCGAGCGACGCGTCATGGGAATCCGTTCTTGGGGCAGGAGCAGACGTGCACCCGGTCATGACTGGACGTCATGTCCGACGGTGACTGCGGGCTCACCGTACAAACTCCTGGGCGATTCGTCACGGTTTCCCCACACATTCGTCGCTCAGGCCGCGCACAGCCGTCGCTAGCATGGGTGATCCGGGCCACACGGGCGTCGTCGTCGACACCCGCGTCCGCCGGCGGCCCCGGCTCACCGCCGCGGCGGGCCGGATGTGGCGATCCCGTGAAGGCTCGTCACCCGCATCGTCACGGGATCTCCGCGAGTCGGTCGCCGGGCCCTTGAAGGACCCCGAGGTCCGCTGCCTAACCTCGACGACCGTGAGTGACAGCATGCCCGCCGCGCGGCGCACGTCCCGCGGCCGGCACGCCGTCCTGCGCGACGAGCGCGACCTCGCGGCCCCGGCCGCCGCGACGACCCCGGCGCCTGCCGTTCCCCGACGGGAGGTGGGCGCCCTCGAGCCCACCGGCCGGACCGACCGCACCCCCGCCCCCTCGGGACCGAGCGCGTCGACCGCCCCGCCCCCGATCGAAGGTGCAGCACCCCCCGCCGTGACGTCCTCCCTCCGCCCCTCCACCCCCTCCGACACCCCCGCCGTCGACCGCACCCCCGTCGTCGACGGTGCCCCCGCCGCCGGGCACGTGACCGCCACCCGCCGCGGCGCCGAACGCGTCCAGCACGAACCCGGCGAGCCGGGGCGAGAACACCGCGTCGTCGCCGGCCACCCGCAGCACCGCGTCGCACAGGTCCGGACCCGAGATCGCCTTGGTGACGTA
>NZ_SZYE01000186.1 GCF_005239125.1 Cellulomonas hominis
CCGCCGGCGACCCGGCCGCGCGGATGTGCGGCGTCGCCGACCCGGACCGGTACGCGGCGCTGGCCGCGGACGCCCCGGTCGCGACCGTGCAGGCGCTGGCCGACCTCGGCGACGCCGTGCCCGCCCAGCTCGCGGCGGTCGGCGACCACGTGGCGGCGCTGCAGCTGGACGACGGCACCGCCACGATCAGCCGCTGGTCCGCCGCCGGGAAGGTGGGCACGCCCGTGGTGGTGGACGGCGGCGACGACGCCCCCGGCAGCTTCGCCCTCACCGCCGACGGCGGCGTGCTCGCGGTCGACGGCTCGGCCGGCGGCACCACGGTGGCGCTGTGGGCGGCCGGCTCGGCCGACCCGGGCACCACGTGGGACCTGGCGGCGCTGGACCGCGGCCGGGTCCGGGCGGTGCTCGGCTGGACCGCCGGGCGCTCCGGCGTGCTGGCGACCGTGGTGCTCGACGGCTCGCACCGGCTCGCGCTGCTGCGGGCCGACGGCACCGTCGACGGCGACGGCCCCGAGCTCGAGTGGGGCTCCTACCCCCGGTTCTACCCGCAGGACGACGGCTCGCTCGTGCTGATGAGCGACGCCGACGACCAGTCGTCCTCGATCGCGCTGGTGCAGTACGCCGCGGACGGCACCCCGGGCCTGCGGCTCGAGGGGCCGCTGCAGGGCGGCTCGAACGGCCGCGCCCCGGGCCTCGACCACCCGACCGGCGTCGCGACGGCCGCGGACGGCGGGCTGCTGCTCGCCGGGCCCACCTGGCGACTGCTCGAGGTCGGCCCCGACGGGGTGTGGCGGCGGCAGTCGCTGGCCGGCGAGGGCCAGGGCTCGACCTTCCGGTTCGCCGACCTGACGCCGTTCGTGCGCGGCGGCGACGCCGTGTACTTCGCGTCCCCGCGCGAGGAGGGCGACGGCCTGCAGCTGTCCCGGGTCGCCGACGCCGACCTGGACCTGCTGCTGGACGCCCCGATCGTCTGGGACGTGAACCACGCGTCGTCGCTGGACCTGCTCGGCTTCGGCGCGGGCCTGGCGACGGACGCGGTCGACGACTACGTCGCCCCCGGCACCACGCCCGCGGTGCACGCCACGTTCACGGCCGCCTGGGGCGCGCTCGCCGACACCTACGAGCTCCGCTACGCCGTGACCGGCGATCCGTGGCTGGACCCGCCCGTCGCGGGCACGTCCGGCACGGTGGCGATCCCGGCCGACGGCGGCGAGGTGCCGCTCGAGGTGCCCGCCGCCCGACCGGGGCCGTACGAGGTGCACGCCGAGCTGGTCGAGAAGGCCACCGGCGCGGTCCGCACGGCCACCTGCCTGCGGTACGCCGTGGGTGCTCAGGGCGCGACCTTCGACCCGGCGTCCCTGGCCGACGGCGCCGACTGGGGCGGGGCGGGCCCGTTGCGCGGGGTCCAGCTCGCCGCGCAGCTCGGGCTCGGCAGCCACCGGGTGCAGCTCGACTTCGGCCGGCTGGTGCCGGACGTGACGGCCGCCCCGTCCGAGGCAGGGCTGGACCTCGCCGCGCTGCCCGGCGCGGAGGACGGCGACCCGTACGCGGGCATCGCCGCGGCCGCGGCGCTCGCCGCCGACTCCGACGTGCAGCTCTACGTGCAGGTGGGCCAGGGCGGCGAGGCCGAGGCCGCTGCCGTCGCCGACGGCACCTGGGGCGCGTGGGTCCGGGTGATCGCCGCCGCGCTGCACGCCGGGGCGCCGGACCTGCACCTGTGGGCGCCCTGGAACGAGCCGAACAACACCGGCTTCGGCGACGGCGCGGCCTACGCGACGCAGGTGCTGGCGCCGTTCGCCGAGGCGGTGCGCGGGGTCGACCCGCGGGCCCGCGTCATCGGCGGCAACGCGCTGAACGTCGTCGTGCCGTGGTACCAGCAGGTGGTCGACGCCGGCGGCTGCGCGTCGATGGACGTCGTCGGCATCCACCCGTACACCGGGTTCAACCGCTCCTGGGACGAGGAGGGCGCCGACGGCCCGATCGGCCAGATCACCGCGCTGCGGCAGGTGCTCGCGGCGTGCGGCGCCACCCTGCCCGTCTGGGACACCGAGTCCGGCTGGTGGTCGGACGGCCCGGCGAACCACTGGGCGCAGGCCTACGACGTCGCCCGCTCCCTGCTGTGGATGCGCGCGCTCGGGGTGGACGAGTGGATGTACTTCTTCAGCGAGGGCGGCTGGGGCGAGGGCGGCTTCACCTGGTCGCTCGTGCAGCTCGGCTCGTTCGTGAAGCCCGGCGCGCTGGCGATGGCCGCGGTGTCCGGCGTGCTGGACGGCCGCGGGGCACCGGACCTGCTCGACACCGGCGACCCGGCGCTGCACGCGATGGCGTTCGGCCCCGCGTCCGGCGCGCCGTCGCCCGCCGGCAACCCCGCCCCCGCGGGCACCCGGGACGACCCGCTGCTGGCCGTGTGGACGCAGGACGAGGTGACCCGGGCGCTGGTCACCGCGGACGCCGCGACCACCGTCACGGTGACCGACGTGTACGGCGGCACCCGCACGCTCGACCTCGCGGCGGGCGCGCCGACGGCGCTGCCGGTCACCGGGTCGCCGGTCTTCCTCACCGCGGACGCGGGCCTCACGGTCGCGCCGGCCGCCGACGCCGGCGCCGACCTGCTGGCCGGCGGCACCGTGACCGCCAGCTCGAGCACCGACGGCACCGACCCGGCCGACCTGGTCGCCGAGGGCGGGGCGGGCGCGAACCCGTGGCGGGCCGGCGCCCGCACCGAGGACGGGCCGGACAGCAGCCCGTGGGTGCAGGTCGACCTGGCGGAGCCGGCGACGGTCGACCGGGTGGTCGTGGAGGGCGCCGGCATCCGGTGCTGCACCTCCGGGGTCCGCGCCTACACCGTCGAGGTGCAGGGCGAGGACGGCACGTGGCAGGAGGTCGGCCGCCAGGACGGGCTGTTCCTGGCCCGCACCACCTCGGTGACCTTCGAGCCGCGCACCGTCACCGCGGTCCGCGTGCAGGTGCCGTCGACCACCACCCGGGGCGTCACCGTCCCCGACGTGAACTACTCCGGCCAGTCCGGCGGGCTGCTGCCCGCGTGGGAGCCGGTGCAGCCCGAGCCGACGTGGCCCGTGTCGCTGGTGCGCCTCGCCGCCTACGGACCCGCCGCATGACCGCCACGACCGCCACCCGCTCCCAGGAGGGACGACGACGATGAGCCCCAGGGCCACCGTGGGCATGCCCGTCTACAACGGCGAGAAGTACCTGCCCGCCGCGCTCGACTCGGTGCGGGAGCAGGACGAGGCCGACCTCGAGATCGTGATCTCGGACAACGCCTCCACCGACGCAACCGAGGAGATCTGCCGCGCCGCCGCCGCCGACGACCCGCGCATCCGGTACGTCCGGCTGCCGGAGAACCGGGGCGGGCGGTTCAACTTCAACCACGTGCTGTCCCTGGCGACCGCCCCGTACTTCACCTGGGCCGCGGCCGACGACATCCGGCGGCCCGCGTTCGTCCGGCGCTGCCTGGAGGTGTTCGCGGAGTCCGACCCGGCGACCGTGCTGGTCTACCCGCGCACGCAGATCATCGACGCGGGCGGCATCGTCACCGAGGACCTGAACGACGCCGACCTGGCGTGCGACGAGCCCACCCCGCACGAGCGGATGGGGCACTTCCTGCGGGCGCAGGCCGCGCACCTGTTCTACGGCCTGCACCGCACGGACGCGCTGCGCCGGACCCGGGGCATCCGCCCGACGGTCGGCAACGACCTGGTGATCCTCGCCGAGCTCGCCTGCCAGGGGCCGTTCGCGCTCGTGCCCGAGCAGCTGTTCCTGCAGCGCCGGCACAGCGAGCAGTTCTCCCAGCAGGGCCAGGCGCAGGTGGCGTGGCACGCCCCGTCCGCGTCCGTGCGGTTCGCGTTCCCGCACACGAAGGTGAGCGTCGAGCTGGCCCGCGGCGTGCTCGCCTCGGACGTGCCGGCGGCCGAGAAGGCGCGCGCGCTGGCGACGATCCCGGTGGCGTGGACGATCCCGCGGTGGCGCGGGCCGGCCGCGGACGTGTGGGCGGCGCTCGGGCTCGAGCCGCGGAGCCGGCGCCGGTGAGCGGGTCCGGCGGGCCCGGCAGGTCCGGCGGCGCGGCCGGGGCCGGCGCGGACGCCCGCGTGCCCGAGGTGCACGTCCTGACCCCCGGCGACCACTTCTCCCCGCGCACCGGCTCCGCGATCCCGACCGTCGTCGACGGGCTGTGCGCGGCGCTGCCGGCGGCAACCACCCCGCGACCCCGGGTCGTCGTCGCCGACGGCACCTACCCCGACCGGTACACCAGCGCCGACCCGGTGGGCTACCCGCTCGCCACGGCGCGGCCGGCCGACCGGTACCGCGACGCGCTGGCGGGCCGGCTCGGCCTCCCCCGGCCCGGCGTGCGCCGGACCCTGCGGCCCACCCTGACCGACCAGGACGCCTGGGAGCCCGGCGTCGTCCTCGCGCACAACGCCCCGCAGCTCGTGCCCCTCGTGCACGAGCGGCACGCGGCGGTGCTCTACGCGCACAACCTGCTGCTGCGCACGTACACCGCGCGCGAGGCCGACCGGGTGCTCGGCCGGGCGGCCGCGATCGTGTGCGTGAGCGGCGCCCTGGCCGACCAGACCGCGGCGCACCTGCCCGCGCGGCTGCGCGACCGGGTGCGGGTGGTGCCGAACGGCGTCGACACGACCCGGTTCGTGCCCCGGGCCGACCCGGCGCGCGGCGAGCGGCTGCGGGTGCTGTTCGTGGGCCGGATGATCCCGGACAAGGGCGCGGACGTGGTGCTGGACGCCGTCGCGCGGCTCGGCCGGGACGACGTCGAGCTGACGGTGGTCGGCTCGCAGAACTTCGACGCGGGCGCGGCGCCGTCGCCCTACGAGCGCGACCTGCGCGCGAAGGCGGCCCGGCTCGGCGACCGGGTGCGGCTGCTGCCGTTCACCCCCCGCGCCGAGGTGGCCGCGGTCTACCGGGAGGCGGACGTCGTGGTGGTGCCGTCCCGGTGGGCGGAGCCGTTCGCGCTCACCGTCATGGAGGGCATGGCCAGCGGGGTCCCCGTCATCGCGTCGGCGATCGGCGGCATCCCCGAGGTCGCCGGCGACGCGGGCGTGCTGGTGCGCCCGGACGACCCGGCGGAGCTGGCCGCGGCGCTGGAGGCGCTGGCCGACGACGAGGCGCTGCGCCGCCGGATCGGGACGCGCTGCCGGTCGTGGGCGCGGACGCACGACTGGGCCTGGGCGCGCGGGCGCCTGGACGCCGTGCTGACCGAGGTCGCCGGTGTTTCACCCACGCCGGTCGGGTGAACCTTTTGCACCAGATGTCCGATTTGTGGAGGTGACCGGCACGATGGTCCCCATGCGCGTGCTCCGGGTGTCCCACAGCGCCGTCGTCACGGCGTGGCGCGGGCGGGAAGCCGCCCTGCGCGCCCGCGGCCTGACGGTGCGGACGCTCAGCGCGCGCACCTGGGAGGAGGGCGGCCGGGACGTCGACCTGGAGCTGCAGGCCGGCGAGGACGTGCGCGGCGTGCGCACGATCGGCCGCCACCCGAACGTGTTCCTCTACGACCCGCTCCCGCTCTGGCGCGCGCTCGGCGAGGACTGGGACGTGCTCGACCTGCACGAGGAGCCCGCCGCCCTGGCCACGGCCGAGGTGCTGCTGCTCCGGGCGCTGCGCCGGTCGCGCGTCCCCTACGTGCTCTACTCCGCGCAGAACATCGCCAAGCGCTACCCCGTGCCGTTCCGCTGGTGGGAGCGACGGGCGCTGCGCGGGGCCGGCGCGGTCAGCGTGTGCAACGCCGAGGCGGCCGACGTGCTGCGCGACAAGGGCCTGGTCGCCCCCGCGCACGTGATCGGCCTCGGCGTCGAACCCCCCGGCGCGCACGACGCGGGCGCCGGGCACCCGGGAGCTCAGGACGCGGGCTCCCGGACGCCGGGCGCTCAGGACGAGGGCGCCCCCACGGACGCCGGCGTAGTCGGTGCGGCCGCCCCCGCGCGCACCGGCTACGTCGGCCGCCTCCTGCACCCGCACAAGGGGCTCGACGTGCTGCTCGACGCCGCCGAGGCGGACCCCCGGATCACCGTGGCGATCGCCGGCGCCGGGCCGCACGAGGCCGCCCTGCGCGCGCGGGCCGCCTCCCCCGCGCTGGCGGGCCGCGTGACGTTCCACGGTCATCTCGCGGGCGCGGCGCTGGACGCGTTCTACCGCTCGCTCGACGTGCTCGCCGTGCCGTCCGTGCCGACCCCGGGCTGGCTGGAGCAGTTCGGCCGGGTCGCGGTCGAGGCGATGGCCGCCGGCGTGCCGGTGGTGGCCTCCGACAGCGGCGCGCTGCGCGACGTCGTCGGCGGGGCCGGGACGCTCGTGCCGCCAGGCGACGCCGGTGCGCTGGCAGCGGCGCTGGTCGCCGTGGTGGACGACCCGGCGCTGGCGGCGCGGATGCGCGCGGCCGGCCGGGAGCGGGCGACCGAGTACACCTGGGCGGCGATCGCCGAGCGCTACGAGGCGATGTACCGGCAGGTCGTCGCGGGCGGCGGCGCTGCCGACGCGGGCGGCGCTGCCGACGCGGGCGGCGAGATCGGTGGTTCGCGCCGAGATCGGCGCGTGCAGGCACCGATCTCGGGCGGAGGCACCGATCTCGGCGCCGGCGCGGAGGGCGCGGGCGACGCGGGCGATCCCGAGGTCGTCGTCGTCGCGTACCACGCCGCCGGGCTGCTCGGGCGGGCGCTCGCGCCGCTCGCGGGCGCGCTGCCGATCACCGTGGTCGACAACTCCGGCGACCCGGAGGTGCGGCGCGTCGCGGAGGACGCCGGCGCCCGCTACCTGGACCCCGGCGCCAACCTCGGCTTCGCGGCGGCCGTGAACCTCGGGGTGCGCGCCGCGCGCCCCGGTGCGGACGTGCTGCTGCTCAACCCGGACGCCCGGGTCGACCTCGCCGGCGTGCAGGCGCTGCACCGGGCGCTGCGCGCGCAGCCCGACGTGGCGGCCGTCGGCCCGGCGCAGGCGGACGACGACGGCACCCCGGCGCGGGTGCGCTGGCCCTTCCCCACCCCGGCCGCCGCCTGGCGCCAGGCGGTCGGGCTCGGCGTGCCGGAGACGCGCGACGGCTTCGTGATCGGCTCCGTGCTGCTCCTGCGCCGGGCGGCGCTCGCGTCGGTCGGCGGGTTCGACGAGCGGTTCTTCCTGTACTCCGAGGAGACGGACTGGCAGCGCCGCGCGCACGACGCCGGGTGGCGGTCCGCGGTCGTCGAGGACGTGCTCGCCGGGCACGTCGGCGGCGGCACCAGCACCGACCCGACCCGCCGCGAGACGCACTTCCACGCGTCCCAGGAGCGGTACTTCCGCACCCACCACGGCGCGGCGGGCTGGGCGTCCGCCCGCGCTGCCGTGGCGCTCGGAGCCGTGCCGCGCGCCCTGCTCCCCGGCGACCGCGGCGCCGCCGCCCGGCTGCGGCTGCGGCTGTACCTGCGCGGTCCGCTGCGGGCCGAGGCGGCGCTGGGCGACCCGCGCGAGATCGGA
>NZ_SZYE01000187.1 GCF_005239125.1 Cellulomonas hominis
GGCGGCGAGGACGGGGTGGGCGGCGGAGAGGGGCCGGGCGGCGACGACGGCCCGGGCGAGCCCGCGGGGCGGGACGACGAGGAGGGCACGCAGCGCGGGGGCCGCGGCGACCCCGACCCGGAGGTGCCGGACGCCCGCGCGGTGTCCGCGCGGGTGCGGGCGGCGCTGGACCTGCTGGTGGACCCGCTCCGCGGCCGGGAGCCGCGCGCGGACGTCGCGGACGCCGGCCGCGCGGCGCTGGAGGGGGTCGTCGCCCACGGGCGCCGCGACCGGCAGGCACCCGCGCTCACCCTGCTCGCCCTGCTGGCGTGGTGGGACGGCGACGCCGTGCGGGCGTCCGTCCTGGTCGAGCGCGCCCTCGACCAGGACCCGGGCCACCGGCTCGCGGAGCTGCTCGACCGCGCGCTCGGCGCGGGCCTGCCGCCGGGGTGGGTGCGTCGTCGCTGCTGAGCGCCTCGGGACCGGTCGTGCGCCCCGACCCCTTCCGGTACGGTCGGACCACGGTCCACGGCCCGCACCCGCGCGACGGCGCCCCGGTGCGCGCCCGAGGACGCACAGCGCACGTGCGAGGAGCACACATGAGCATCGTGGTCGGGTACCTGGCGACCGTCGAGGGACGTGCCGCCCTCGCGGCGGCGACGGGCGAGGCGGTCCGCAGGTCGGAGCCGCTGGTCGTGGTCGTGAGCGAGCGCGGCGACGAGACGGACGAGCAGAAGGACGAGCTCGCCACCGCGCTCGACGAGGTCCGCTCGTCGCTCGAGTCGCGGGGCGTCCCGCACGACGTCCGGGTCGTGACCGGCGGCCGGGACGTCGCCGAGACGCTCATCGGCACCGCCGAGGAGACCGACGCCACCCTCATCGTCATCGGCCTGCGCCGCCGCAGCCCCGTCGGCAAGCTGATCCTCGGCGCCAACGCCCAGCGCATCTTGCTCGACTCGCCGTGCCCGGTCCTGGCGGTCAAGCCCGACCCGAGCTGACCGCGGCGGCCCGGCCGGGACCGACGGGCGAGCGGCCCGGTGCCGCCGGTCCGCTGCTGGGCCGGTCGGCTGCCGGCGCGGTCCTCTCCGGGGCCGGTCCGCCGCCCCCGCGGTCGACACGCCCGAGGGACCCGGACACGCCCGGGAGCGCCCCCGGTCGGCACGGGACGCCCGTCGTGGGAATCCTCGGCGGGCCTCGCGCGTTGACCACCTACGACAGGTCATCCGGCTTGCCGGACCGAGGCGTCGCCGCCCGTCCGGGGCATCCCGTGACGGGTGCGGGCCGGTACAATATCGAGGTACCCGATGCGCCGAACCGGGTCCCTTGCTGCCGAAAGGTCATTCGTGACGCCCCAGACTCCCACCCCCACCCTCCCGCGTGAGTTCGAGCACCCCGCCCTGCAGGACCTCGTGCGCGCCGGGCGCACCAACGGCAGCGTCGACGCCGCTGCGCTGCGTCACGCGTGCGAGGCCGCCCAGGTGGAGGACGCCAAGCGGCTGAAGGCCGTCGTGCGCGGTCTGGCCAACGCCGGCATCACCATCGAGGAGCCGACCGCCGCTCCCGCCCGCGCCGTCGCGGCGACCACCGCCAAGGCGCGCCCGTCGGCCAAGGCCGTCGTCGCGGCCGAGGACGGCGACGAGGCCGAGAAGCCCGCCCGCAAGACCCGCGCGGCCGCCGCCAAGCCCGCCGCCAAGAAGGCGACCACCGGCAAGGCCGCCACCGCGAAGCCCGTGAAGGCGACCAAGGCCACCAAGGCGAAGTCCGACGCGGACGGCGACGAGGAGGAGGTCGACCTCGAGGACGTCGAGATCGACGACACCGACCTCGAGGCCGGCGTCGAGGCGACCGACGAGGAGACCACCGAGGACGCCGAGGCCGACACCGAGGGGGCCCCCGCCGCCAAGGCGCCTGCCGCCGCGGCGGAGGAGACCACGGACACCGGCTTCGTCGTGTCCGACCGGGACGAGGACGACGCGCCCGCCCAGCAGGTCGTGACCGCGGGCGCCACCGCCGACCCGGTCAAGGACTACCTGAAGCAGATCGGCAAGGTCGCGCTGCTGAACGCGGAGCAGGAGGTCGAGCTCGCCAAGCGCATCGAGGCCGGCCTGTTCGCCGAGGAGCGCCTCGCCGCGATCGGCGACGACCTGGAGCCGAAGGCCCGCCGCGAGCTGCAGTGGATCGCGCAGGACGGCCGCCGTGCCAAGAACCACCTGCTCGAGGCCAACCTCCGTCTGGTCGTCTCGCTCGCCAAGCGCTACACCGGCCGCGGCATGCTGTTCCTGGACCTGATCCAGGAGGGCAACCTCGGTCTGATCCGCGCGGTCGAGAAGTTCGACTACACCAAGGGCTACAAGTTCTCGACGTACGCCACGTGGTGGATCCGCCAGGCGATCACCCGCGCGATGGCCGACCAGGCGCGCACCATCCGCATCCCGGTGCACATGGTCGAGGTCATCAACAAGCTGGCGCGCGTGCAGCGGCAGATGCTCCAGGACCTCGGTCGGGAGCCCACGCCGGAGGAGCTCGCCAAGGAGCTCGACATGACCCCCGAGAAGGTCGTCGAGGTCCAGAAGTACGGCCGCGAGCCGATCTCGCTGCACACCCCGCTCGGCGAGGACGGCGACAGCGAGTTCGGTGACCTCATCGAGGACTCCGAGGCCGTCGTGCCCGCGGACGCGGTGAGCTTCACGCTGCTGCAGGAGCAGCTGCACCAGGTGCTCGACACGCTGTCGGAGCGCGAGGCCGGCGTCGTCTCGATGCGGTTCGGCCTCACCGACGGCCAGCCGAAGACGCTGGACGAGATCGGCAAGGTCTACGGCGTGACCCGCGAGCGGATCCGCCAGATCGAGTCCAAGACGATGTCGAAGCTGCGCCACCCGAGCCGCTCCCAGGTGCTGCGCGACTACCTGGACTGAGCCCGCACGACGAAGGGCCCGCCCCCGTGGGGTCGGGCCCTTCGTCGTGCTCGCTGCTGCCGCCGGTGGCACGACGGGGCCCGCCCGGCTGCTGCCGGACGGGCCCCGTCGTGTCGTCGTGGCGCGGTGCGCGGCTCAGCGAGCGGCGCCGGCCCCGGCTCCGTGCTCGGCGAGCAGCTTGTCCGTCTCGTCCTGCACGTGGGTGGCGACCTGCGAGTACTTCGGCGCGTGCTCGCGCGCGTGGTGCGCGCAGAACAGGAGCTCGCCCACGGGCAGCTGCACGCGGACGTAGGCCTGAGCGCCGCAGCGGTCGCAGCGGTCGGCTGCGGTCAGCGGGTTCGTGGTCTCGATCGTCTCCGTCACGTTGTCATACAACCATCCCGGGCCCGGATCCTTCCCGTCGAGACCGGGTGGTTCGCTCACCGCGTAGGCGGAGCCACCCGGCGTGACCGGCCCGTCACGCGACCGACACGTGACCGTGACCGGACGGGCACGAGGTGCTGAGGATCGGCGACCGAGCGGCATGGTGCCGCGGATCTGTCGGCGCGACCGATTACCCTCGGGACTCGTGTCGACCGCTTCTGCCGAGTCCAGCTACACCGCCCGCCACCTGTCGGTGCTCGAGGGCCTCGAGGCCGTGCGCAAGCGCCCGGGCATGTACATCGGGTCCACCGACTCCCGCGGCCTCATGCACTGCCTCTGGGAGATCATCGACAACTCGGTCGACGAGGCGCTGGCCGGCCACGGCGACCGCATCGACGTCGTGCTGCACGCCGACTCCTCGGTGGAGGTCCGCGACCTCGGGCGCGGCATCCCCGTCGACGTCGAGCCGAAGACCGGCCTGACCGGCGTCGAGGTCGTGCTGACCAAGCTGCACGCCGGCGGCAAGTTCGGCGGCGGCTCCTACGGCGCGTCCGGCGGCCTGCACGGCGTCGGCGCCTCCGTGGTGAACGCGCTGTCCGAGCGGCTCGACGTCGAGGTGGACCGCGGCGGCAAGACGCACCGGATGAGCTTCCACCGGGGCGAGCCGGGCCTGTTCGACGACGCCGCGGGTCGCAGCCCGGAGTCGCCGTTCGAGCCGTTCGTCGCCCGCTCCGAGCTCGCGGTCGTCGGCAAGGTCGCCAAGGGGCGCACCGGGACGCGCATCCGGTACTGGGCGGACCGGAACATCTTCCCGACCACGGCGGTCTTCTCCTACGACGAGCTCGTCACCCGCGCGCGGCAGACCAGCTTCCTGGTGCCGGGCCTGACGATCACCGTCCGGGACGAGCGCGGGCTGCCGGGGACCCCGGGGGCCGAGGGCCCGCACGAGGAGGTGTTCCGGCACGACGGCGGCACCGTCGACTTCGCCGACTTCCTCGCGCCGGACGCCCCCGTCACCGACACCTGGAAGCTCACCGGCTCCGGCACGTTCTCCGAGACGGTGCCGGTGCTGGACGCCCGCGGCCACATGACGCCGCAGGAGGTGCAGCGCGACTGCGAGGTCGACGTGGCGCTCCGCTGGGGCACGGGCTACGAGACCGAGGTCCGCACCTTCGTCAACATCATCGCGACGCCCAAGGGCGGGTCGCACCTGGCGGGCTTCGAGACCGCCGTGCTCCGCACGATCCGCAAGCAGGTCGAGGCCAACGCCCGCCGGCTGAAGATCTCCGCGAAGGACGGCGGGGAGAAGATCGAGAAGGACGACGTGCTCGCCGGCCTCACCGCGGTGGTGACCGTCCGGTTGGCCGAGCCCCAGTTCGAGGGCCAGACCAAGGAGGTCCTGGGCACCGCGCCGGTCCGGAACATCGTCGCGAAGGTCGTCGACTCCGAGCTGACCGCGCTCCTGACCTCGGCCAAGCGGGAGCACAAGGCGCAGTCCGCCGCGCTGCTCGACAAGGTCGTGGGGGAGATGCGCGCCCGCGTCTCGGCCCGCAAGCAGAAGGAGATCTCGCGGCGCAAGACCGCGCTGGAGTCGTCCTCCCTGCCCGCCAAGCTCGCCGACTGCCGCAGCGACGACGTCGGCCGCAGCGAGCTGTTCATCGTCGAGGGCGACAGCGCGCTCGGCACGGCCAAGCTCGCGCGGTCCTCGGACTTCCAGGCGCTGTTGCCCATCCGCGGCAAGATCCTCAACGTCCAGAAGGCGTCGATCTCGGACATGCTGCGCAACGCCGAGTGCGCCGCGATCATCCAGGTCATCGGCGCGGGCTCCGGCCGCACCTTCGACCTCGACGCCGCCCGGTACGGCAAGATCGTCCTGATGACCGACGCCGACGTCGACGGCGCCCACATCCGGACCCTGCTGCTCACCCTGTTCTTCCGTTACATGCGCCCGCTGGTCGAGGCCGGCAGGGTGTACGCCGCGGTCCCGCCGCTGCACCGTATCGAGGTGATCGGCGCCGGCAGCCGGAAGAACGAGTACGTCTACACGTACTCGGAGGCCGAGCTCGCCGCCACGCTCAAGAAGCTCGACAAGGCCGGCAAGCGCTACAAGGAGGACATCCAGCGCTACAAGGGCCTCGGCGAGATGGACGCGGACCAGCTGTCGGAGACGACGATGGACCCGCGGCACCGGACGCTGCGCCGGGTGACCCTGCCGGCCGCGGAGAGCGCCGACGCGGTGGTCCGGCGCGCGGAGGAGACGTTCGAGCTGCTGATGGGCTCCGACGTGGCGCCGCGCAAGGACTTCATCGTGGCGGGCGCGTCGACGCTGGACGCGTCGCAGATCGACGCCTGACCACGCGACCCGGCGCGGGTCTGCGCCGGGTCCGCGCCGGGCCCGCGATTCCGCGTGACACCACCGGCGGTCGTCGGGCACCGTGTCCCGCATGCCCGAGAGCACCGAGACCCCCGCCGCCGCCCCGTCCCTGGCGGTGCGGGCCGCTGCCCCCGCGACCCTGCCGGAGCCCGACCCCGTCGCCACCGGCCTCACGTGGCGGCCGCTCGGCGGTGACGACGTGCCGGTCCTGGCCGCGCTCGTCGCCCGCGTCGAGGCCGCCGACGCCCAGCCGTTCCGGACCAGCGAGGTCGAGGTCGGCGAGTGGTTCGACGGCGAGTGGAAGGACCCCGCCCGGGACAGCCGCGTGGGGCTGGACGCCGACGGCGTCCCGCGCGCGTGGATCACCCTCGACGCGCCGCCGGGGGACGTGCGCGTGATCCGGGTGTGGGAGGCCGGCGGGGTCGACCCGGCGTGGCGCGGTCGTGGCATCGGCCGGGCGCTGCTCGCCTGGGCGACGGCCCGCGCCCGGCAGAAGCTCGCCGAGTCCGGCAAGGACGCGCCCGGCCGGATCGCCGCGTTCCTCGAGGACCACCGCGCCGACGCCCGGGCGCTGCACGCGCGGGCCGGGTTCGCCCCGGTCCGGTACTACACCGACATGCGCCGGGACCTGTCCCGTCCGCTGCCGGAGCCGCGCCCGGTCGACGGCGTGCGCATCGTGCCGTGGTCGGCCGAGCTGGACGACGCCGTGCGGCTGGCGCACAACGAGGCGTTCGCGGACCACTGGGGGAGCGAGCCCCGGTCGCCCGAGCACTGGCAGCAGGGGCGCGCGATGTTCGCCCCGCAGTGGAGCCACGTGGCGCTGGACGAGGCGACGGGCGAGGTGGCCGGGTACACCGTCTCCGGCCGCTACGAGCACGACTGGGAGGTCGCCGGCTTCACCTCCGGCTACACCGAGCTGCTCGGCGTCCGCCGCGCGTGGCGGGGGCGGGGCCTGGCGCCCGCGCTCCTGACGGCGGCGATGGCGTCGTTCCGGGCGGACGGGATGCAGTACGCGGAGCTCGACGTGGACACCGAGAACCCGTCGGGCGCCCACGGCCTGTACGCCAGCCTCGGCTACGAGGTCACGCACGGCGCGGTCATGTACACGATCGAGGTCTAGCGGGTCGGCCCCGTCGCGCGACGACGGGGCCCTACGCTGTGCCCATGGCTCCAGAGGACGGGCAGGGGCAGGCGGACGAGGACGCCACCTGGCGCATGTACCTGGGACTCTCCCGGGAGATGTTCACGGCGCTCGAGCGCGGGCTCGGCGCCGACGCCGGCGTGTCCGTCGCGGACCTCGAGATGCTCGAGCCGCTGCTCGCGGCCGGCCGGCCGGGCCTGCGGGCCAAGGACCTCGCCGCCGCCGCCGAGTGGCAGGACAGCCGGGTCTCGCACCAGCTGCGCCGCATGGAGCGCCGCGGGCTCGTCACGCGCACCCGGGACCGGCAGGACGGCCGCGGGACGGTCGTCTGCCTCACCGAGGCCGGGGAGGCCGCCGCGCACGCCGCGCAGCGGACCCGGCGGGTGCTCGTGCGCGAGCTGCTGCTCTCGCCGCTCGACGAGGCGCAGGTGGCCTCGCTCGTGGAGGTGTCGGGCCTGGTCCGCGCCCGCATCGCTGCCACGGGCTCCGCGCGCTGACCCGGGCCGTCACGCCGGACGGCCGCGCAGTCGGCGCGGTGGTCGGCGAGATCGGTGCGTCCGGCCGAGACCGGCGCTTCCAGCCACCGATCTCGGCGCGAACCACCGATCTCGCGCCGGCAGCCGGCGGCGCCGGCGGCGCCGGCTGCGCCGGCTGCGCCGGCTGCGCCGGCTGCGCCGGCTGCGCGGCGGG
>NZ_SZYE01000188.1 GCF_005239125.1 Cellulomonas hominis
GCCGCCGTCCGCGCGGGCGCACCCGCCGGGTCGGTCACCCGGGCGCACGTGGCCGCCGTCGCCGCGCTCGTCACCGGCTGGCGCGGGCAGGGCCCCGTGCACCTGCCCGGCCGCGTCGTGGCGTGGCGCGCGTGTGGCAGGCTTGCGCTGCGCGCAGCATCCCCGTCGTCCGGTCAGGGCGACGTCGTGCGCGCGGGCCCGGGGGCACGCCGGGCCGTCGAGCCGGACGACGAGGGAGACCCGCAGCGGTGAACGTGGACGACATGGGCGCGGACCTGGAGCGCGTGCTCCTCACCGAGGAGCAGCTCGGCACCCGCCTGGACGAGATCGCCGCGCAGATCGACGCGGACTACGCCGGGCGGGAGATCCTGCTCGTCGGCGTGCTCAAGGGCGCCGTCATGGTGATGGCCGACCTGGCCCGCCGGATCAGCACCCCGCTCGCGATGGACTGGATGGCGGTGTCCTCCTACGGCTCCGGCACCAAGTCCTCGGGCGTCGTGCGGATCCTCAAGGACCTGGACGCCGACCTCACCGGGCGGCACGTGCTGATCGTCGAGGACATCATCGACTCCGGCCTGACCCTGTCCTGGCTGCTCGCGAACCTGCGCAGCCGCGGCCCCGCGTCGGTCGAGATCGCCACGATGCTGCGCAAGCCGGAGGCCGCCAAGGTCGAGGTGGACGTGCGCTACGTCGGGTTCGACATCCCCAACGAGTTCGTCGTCGGCTACGGCTTGGACTACGCGGAGAAGTACCGCAACCTCCCGTTCGTCGGCACCCTGGCGCCGCACGTCTACTCGTCCTGACCCCGGGGTCCCGCGCGGGGGTGCGTCCTGCCCTGGGCGAACACGGGCCGTCCGCCCCAGGTTCGGCGTGTAACTTCTGAAGACTCCACCCCTGCGACCGGAGGGACGAGGGGGCCTGCCCCCGTCTGCACATGACACTCAAGCGCCTCACCCGCGGACCCGTCCTGTGGATCGTCGTCGCCGTCGTGATCCTGTGGATCGCGGCCAGCGCCTTCATGTCCTCCGGCGTCCAGCGCATCGACACCTCCGACGGCCTGGAGCTGCTCAAGGACGGCAAGGTCGAGCAGGCCCTGGTGACCGAGGGCTCGCAGCGGGTCGACCTCACGCTGTCCGAGGACTTCGTCAAGGACGGGGACAACCTCGGCAAGAACGTGCAGTTCTACTACGTCGTGCCGCAGGGGCCGACCGTGGTGGAGGCCATCGCGGACGCCGACCCGTCCGGCGGCTACACCTCGGACGTCCCGCAGCAGTCGTGGTGGGGCAGCCTGCTGACGCTGGTGCTGCCGTTCGTGATCATCCTGGGCCTGTTCTGGTTCCTCATGTCGTCCATGCAGGGCGGCGGCTCGCGGGTGATGTCCTTCGGCAAGTCGAAGGCCAAGCTCGTCAGCAAGGAGACCCCGCAGGTCACGTTCGCGGACGTCGCCGGCGTGGACGAGGCCGTCGAGGAGCTGCACGAGATCAAGGAGTTCCTCTCCGACTCCGAGAAGTTCCAGGCCGTCGGCGCCAAGATCCCCAAGGGCGTGCTGCTGTACGGCCCGCCCGGGACCGGCAAGACCCTGCTGGCGCGCGCGGTCGCGGGCGAGGCGGGCGTGCCGTTCTACTCGATCTCCGGCTCGGACTTCGTCGAGATGTTCGTCGGCGTCGGCGCGAGCCGCGTGCGCGACCTGTTCGACCAGGCCAAGCAGAACGCCCCGGCGATCATCTTCATCGACGAGATCGACGCCGTCGGCCGGCACCGCGGCGCGGGCATGGGCGGCGGCCACGACGAGCGCGAGCAGACCCTCAACCAGATGCTGGTCGAGATGGACGGCTTCGACGTCAAGACGAACGTCATCCTCATCGCCGCGACCAACCGCCCCGACATCCTCGACCCCGCGCTGCTGCGCCCGGGCCGGTTCGACCGGCAGGTGTCGGTCGAGGCGCCGGACCTCAAGGGCCGCGAGCGGATCCTGCAGGTGCACGCGCAGGGCAAGCCGATGGCGACCGACGTCGACCTGCAGGCCGTCGCCCGCCGGACGCCGGGCTTCACCGGCGCCGACCTGGCGAACGTGCTGAACGAGGCCGCGCTGCTCACCGCCCGGTCGAACGCGCAGATCATCGACAACCGCGCGCTCGACGAGGCGATCGACCGCGTCATCGCGGGCCCGCAGAAGCGCACCCGGGTCATGAAGATCAAGGAGCAGAAGATCACCGCGTACCACGAGGGCGGCCACGCCCTGGTGGCGGCGGCGCTGCGGTACACCGACCCGGTGACCAAGGTGACGATCCTGCCCCGCGGCCGGGCCCTCGGCTACACGATGGTCATGCCGACGGAGGACAAGTACTCCACCACCCGCAACGAGCTGCTCGACCAGCTCGCGTACGCGATGGGCGGCCGGGTCGCCGAGGAGCTGGTGTTCCACGACCCGACGACCGGCGCCAGCAACGACATCGAGAAGGCCACCGCCACGGCCCGCAAGATGGTCACGCAGTACGGCATGAGCGAGCGCGTGGGCGCCGTGAAGCTCGGGTCGGACGGCAGCGAGCCGTTCATGGGCCGGGACATGGGCCACGGGCGCGACTACTCCGAGACGGTCGCCGGCACGGTCGACGTCGAGGTCCGCAAGCTCATGGACGCCGCGCACACCGAGGCGTGGGAGATCCTCGTCGAGTACCGCGACGTGCTGGACCACCTGGTGCTCGAGCTCCTGGAGAAGGAGACGCTGAACCAGGCGGAGCTCGCCGAGATCTTCACGCCGATCACCAAGCGCCCGCCGCGCGAGGTGTGGCTGTCCAGCGAGCAGCGCTCGGTCTCCGACCGTCCGCCGGTGCTGACCGCCAAGGAGAAGGCGGAGCACAACGGGTCCGTGATCCCGCAGGACGAGGCCGCCGCGGCCCGGGACGAGCACCCCGCCGCCGTCGTGGTCGAGGTGCCGCCGAACCAGACGCCGGACGCCTGAGCGTGGCGGCCGACGGCCGCGGCCGGCGCCGCGAGGTCCCGCCGTACGACGCCGCCCGGGCGGAGGCGGCGGTCCGGGAGCTGCTGATCGCGGTGGGGGAGGACCCCGAGCGCGAGGGGCTGCGGGACACGCCGGCGCGCGTGGCGCGGGCGTACCAGGAGATCTTCGCCGGGCTGCGCCAGGACCCGCGGGACGTGCTGAGCGCGACCTTCGACATCGGCCACGAGGAGATGGTGCTGGTCCGGGACATCGAGGTGTACTCGACCTGCGAGCACCACCTGGTCCCCTTCCACGGCGTCGCGCACATCGGCTACATCCCCGGCACCTCCGGGAAGGTCACCGGCCTGAGCAAGCTCGCGCGGCTCGTGGACGTGTACGCGCGCCGGCCGCAGGTGCAGGAGCGCATGACGGGCGAGATCGCCGACGCCCTGGTCGAGATCCTGGAGCCGCGCGGCGTCCTGGTGGTCGTCGAGTGCGAGCACCTGTGCATGTCGATGCGCGGCGTCCGCAAGCCGGGGTCCCGCACGGTGACGTCCGCGGTGCGCGGGCAGATGCGCGACCCGGCGACCCGCGCCGAGGCGATGAGCCTCGTCACGGCCCGCTGAGAGGCGCGGACCCGTTCCCGCGGGCCCCCGGCGACCGCCTAGGCTGACTGCGTGCGCACCCCTTCGCCGCTCCCGCCCGCGCTGACCGACGCCGGTCGCGCGGGCCGGACCCTGGTCATGGGGGTGGTGAACGTGACGCCGGACTCGTTCTCCGACGGCGGCCGGTGGTTCGCGCCCGACGCCGCGGTGGCGCACGGGCTGGCGCTGCTCGCGGACGGGGCGGACCTGCTGGACGTGGGCGGCGAGTCGACCCGGCCCGGCGCCGCGCGGGTCCCTGTGGCCGAGGAGCTGGACCGGGTGCTGCCGGTGGTCCGTGAGCTGGTGTCCCGCGGGGCGCCGGTCAGCGTGGACACGACGCGGGCGGAGGTCGCGGCGGCTGCTGTCGCGGCGGGCGCCGTGGTGGTCAACGACGTGTCCGGCGGGCTGGCCGAGCCGGAGATCCGGGACGTCGTCGCCCGCACCGGCGTCGTGTACGTGGCGATGCACTGGCGCGGGCACGCGGACGTCATGGACTCCCTGGCGCAGTACGACGACGTGGTGACCGACGTGCGCCGCGAGCTCGCGGACCGGGTGGCCGAGCTGCGCGCCGCCGGGGTCGCCGACCACCAGGTCGTGCTCGACCCCGGGCTCGGGTTCGCGAAGCCCGGCTCCGCGAACTGGCCGCTGCTCGCACGGCTGCCGGAGCTCGTCGCCGACGGGTTCCCGGTGCTGGTGGGGGCGTCGCGCAAGCGGTTCCTCGGCCACCTGCTGGCGGGCGAGGACGGCGTGCCGGCCGCGCCCGGGCAGCGGGACGCCGCGACCGCGGCGGTGTCGGCGCTCGCCGCGGCGGCGGGGGCGTGGTGCGTGCGGGTGCACGAGGCACGAGGAACGGCCGACGCGGTGCGCGTCGCGGCCCGGTGGAGGGCGGCGGCGCCGTCCGGGGAGGACGAGGGATGAGCGACGAGGCGGACGTGCCCGGGCGGGACGGCCACCGGCTGGACCGGATCCGGCTGACCGGCGTCACGGCGACCGGCTACCACGGGGTGTTCGACCACGAGCGCCGCGAGGGGCAGACGTTCGTCGCCGACGTGGTCGCGCACCTCGACACCCGGCGCGCGGCGGCCACCGACGACCTGCGGCACACGCTCAACTACGGCGTGCTCGCCGAGCAGGTGGTGACGGTGCTCGCGGGCGAGCCCGCCGACCTGGTCGAGACCGTGGCCGAGCGGATCGCCGCGACCGTGCTCGCGCACCCGCAGGTGCAGTGCGTCGACGTCGCGGTGCACAAGCCGCAGGCGCCCATCACCGTGCCGTTCGGCGACGTGGTGGTGGAGGTGCGCCGCGACCGGACCTGGCTGCCGGCGGCGGAGCCGGTGCCGGACGACGCGCCCCGGTGGCTGCCGGAGGCCGCGGCCGCGGTGCCGCCCGCCGTCGCGCCGCCCGCCGTGGACGGGGCGCCCGCCGCACCCGCGGATCCCGTGCTCCCGCCGGTGCTGCCCCCGGTCGAGCACGTGCTCGAGGCCCCGCCCGCGGCCGACCCCGAGGACGAGGTGGTCGACGCCGAGCTCGTCCAGGACGCGCTCGACGCGGCGCCGGACGCCCCGGTCGAGGTCGTGCTCGCCATCGGCTCGAACCTCGGCGCGGCGCAGGACACGCTGCGGGACGCCGTCGCGGACCTCGCCGCCGTGCCGGGCCTGGAGGTGCTGGACGTGTCGGCCCTCGCGCGCACGGCGCCCGTCGGCGGCCCCGAGCAGCCCGACTTCCTCAACGCGGTGCTGATCGCCCGCACCACGCTGTCCCCCCGCGACCTGCTGCGCGCCACGTCCGAGGTCGAGCGCCGGCACGGGCGCGAGCGGCTCGTGCACTGGGGCCCGCGGACCCTGGACGTCGACATCATCGTGTACGGGGACGTGTCGGCCGTGACCGACGACCTGGAGCTGCCGCACCCGCGCGCCCACGAGCGCGCGTTCGTGCTCCAGCCGTGGGCGCAGGTGCAGCCCGATGCCGTGCTGCACGGCCTCGGCGGCGGGCCGGTCGCGCAGCTCGCCGCGACCGCGCCCGACCGGGACGGCGTGCGCTGGCTCGCGCTCGACTGGCTGACCGCCCCCGTGCCCGCCGCGCAGCCCGACCCCGGCGCGGCGCCCGCCCCGGGCGGGGACCGCGTCCCGGAGCCCTTCGGCGAGGGCGACCCGGGCGACCCGCTCGGCGCCGGTCCCGTCGAGTGGGCCGACCCCCTCGGCGGCCCCGCGACGGGTCGGCAGGACCCCTGATGCAGCGCACCCGCATCCGCACGCTGGTGCTGGTCGCCGTCCTGGCGGCGGCGGTCGGCTGGCTCGTCGTCCGCGCGCTGGGCAGCCGGGGCGTGGTGCTGCCGCAGGTGCCCTGGCTGATGGTCGGGGTGCTGGTGCTGATCGCCGCCGTCGTCCTGGCGATGGGCTGGTCCGTCCGGCAGTACCTGCGGGGCAGGCACCCGACGCTCGACCCGATGCGGGCGGCGCGGACGGCCGTGCTCGCGAAGGCGTCCTGCTACACCGGCGCGCTGCTGGTCGGCTGGTACGCGGCGCAGGTCCTCGACGTGCTCGGCGACCTCGGGATCGAGGCCCAGCGGGACCGCGCGGTGTCCGCGGGGCTCGCGGTGCTCGGCGCGCTGGTGCTGGCCGCCGCCGGGCTCGTCGTCGAGTGGATCTGCCGGATCCCGCCGCCCGAGGACCCGGAGCAGGCGCCGGGCACGTCGCCGGACGTCGCCGCGGGCTGAGCCGGCCCCGGGGGGCGCGCGCGGGGTCCTGGCCGTCCCGGCGCCGCACGATGCGAGGATGGTGCGCATGAGCACGCCCGAGGGTGCCAGCCGCCCGCAGCACGACGTCGCGCCCGCGTCCGCGCCGGCCCCCGCGCCCGGCGCCGCGC
The DNA here is from genome assembly GCF_005239125.1 of Cellulomonas hominis. Taxonomy (GTDB): domain Bacteria; phylum Actinomycetota; class Actinomycetes; order Actinomycetales; family Cellulomonadaceae; genus Cellulomonas; species Cellulomonas hominis_A. The sequence continues at coordinate 6,451 of NZ_SZYE01000188.1, forward strand.
CCGTGCGCGAGAGCGAGCCGTTCGAGCCCGCCGGCGTCGACTGGACGCCGGTGTCCCCGCGCCTGGCCTCCGCGCGGCTGGTGGTCGCGCTCGCCTGGCTGGGCGTCCCGCTGCTCGCGCTCGTCGTCGTCGCGGTGGTCACCGGCTCGGTCTGGGTGTGGGCGTCGGCCGCCCTGGTCGCCGTCCTCGTCGCGTGGGTCGGGTGGCTCGTGCCGCGCCAGGTCCGGGCGATGGGCTACGCCGAGCGGGCGGACGACCTCCTGCTCCGCCGGGGCATCCTGTTCCGCTCGATGGTCGTCGTGCCGTACGGCCGCATGCAGTACGTCGACGTCACCGCCGGGCCGCTGGCCCGCCGGCTCGGCATCGCCTCCGTGCAGCTGCACACCGCCTCGCCCGGCACCGACGCCTCGATCGACGGCCTGCCCACCGCCGAGGCGGCGCGGCTGCGCGACCAGCTGGCGTCCCGGGGCGAGGCCCGGCTGGCGGGGCTGTGACCGCGGACCGCCCGCTCCCCGCGACCCCCGCACCCGCGCCGGAGCCGCCCGTCGACGACCTCGCCTGGCGCCGGATGCACCCGGTCACCCCCGCGGTGAAGGGCTGGAAGGTGCTCGCCGCCGTGCTGGCGGTCATCGCGTGGAACGCCGCCGACGACGTGCGGCAGCTCGCCGAGTGGCTCGGCGGGCGCGCGTGGCTCGTCATCGCGGGCGTGGTCGTGCTGGTCGGGCTGATCGGGTTCGGCTACTCCGCGATCGCCTGGCGGATGACCCGGTTCGCGGTGACCGACGAGGCCGTGCACCTGCGCTCCGGCGTCGTGTTCCGGCAGCAGCGGCAGGCCCGGCTCGACCGGCTGCAGGCCGTCGACGTGGTGCAGCCGCTGCTCGCGCGCATCATCGGGCTGTCCGAGCTCCGGCTGGAGGTCGCCGGCGGCGCCGGCTCCGCGGTGTCGCTCGCGTTCCTGCGCGAGGCGGAGGCCGAGCAGCTGCGCGCGGAGCTGCTGGCGCGCGCCGCGGGCCTGCACCCGGGCCGTCGGCCGCGGCCCGCTGCCGCCCCCGCCGCCGGTGCGGTG
>NZ_SZYE01000189.1 GCF_005239125.1 Cellulomonas hominis
CGGGCGGCGCCACGTCGGCGGGGGCGTCGGTCGCGGGGGCGTCGTCCGCCGCGGGCTCGGGCTCGGCCTCGGGCGCGGCGGCCTCGGGGGCGGGCTCCTCGGTGGGGGCCTGCTCCTCAGCGGGGGTGGGCTCCTCGGTCGGGGTGGGCTCCTCGGTGGGGGCCTGCTCCTCAGCGGGGGTGGGCTCCTCGGTGGGGGCCTGCTCCTCGACCGGTGCCTCCTCGGTCGCGGGGGCGTCCTCGGCGGGGACCTCGGTCGCGGGGGCCTCGGCGTCACCCGTCGCGGTGACCTGGGCGTCGCCGACCTCGGGAGTCGTGGCCGCGGCGGCCTCGTCCTGGGGGCGCTGCTGCTCGTCGGGCGTCTCGGTCACTGGGTCTCCACTCCCTCGATGGTGACGGGGGTGGCCGGGGCGCCGTCCGTGGCACCGCCGCTCACGCCCGCGTCAGCGACTGCCTGCACGACGTCGAGGCCCGACGTGATGCGGCCGAACACGGTGTAGCCCCCGGCGTCGTCCGCCGGGATGGTCGAGTCCTCGTAGACGAGGAAGAACTGGCTGCCCATCGACTCGCCGTTCCCGCCCTGGCGTGCCATGGCGAGGGTGCCGGCCGGGTAGACGTCGTCCGCGGGGGCGTTCTCGATGGGGCCGAAGGCGTAACCGGGGCTGCCCGTGCCGGTCCCGGTGGGGTCGCCGCACTGCAGCACGTAGATGCCGCTGGTGGTGAGCCGGTGGCAGCCGGTGCCGTCGAAGTAGCCCTCCTGCGCGAGGGTCACGAAGTTCGCGACCGCCTGCGGCGCGGCCGCCCCGTCGAGCTCGACGCCGATCTCGCCCTGGCTGGTGCTGATGGTGCCGGTCCAGGTGCGGCCCTCGGCGAGCGCCGCGTCGGGCAGCACGCCGCCGTTGCCCAGGCGCTCCGCGCCCGTCGTGGGCGCCGCGGTGGCGGTCGGGGCGTCGGTCGCACCGGAGCCGGCCGTGGCGTCGTCGCCGCCGGTGGCCAGGAGCGCGGCGGTGATGCCCACGCCGAGCACGAGCACGCCGACGACCCCGCCGGCGATGATCTGCTGGCGGCGGCGACGCGCGTGCTTCTGCGCCTGGCGCTGCTGCCACTTCTCGTACCGGCGGCGCTCGTACTCGCGCTCGCGCTTGCTGGACGGCACGCACTCTCCTCGGTCTCGGCGTCGGCGGGTCACCCGTGCGCGGGCACGGCCGCGCCCGCGCCCGCCGGACAGTCTAGGCAGGCGGGGGGTGCCCCGGGTGACCCGCGCCGCGCGCCTGCGTGCCGGGGCTCCGCGGACCGCCGCTAGCGTGGCCGCGTGCGCATCCTCGGCCTGACCGCTCCCGTGTTCGCCGCGGCCTGCTACGTGGTGGCGGCCGACGACGGCGACTGTGTCGTCGTGGACCCGGGCGGGGGCGTCGCGGACGCCGTGCGACGCACCGTCGCGGAGCACGGGCTGCGGATCGCCGGCATCGTCGCGACGCACGGCCACGCGGACCACGTGGCCGACGCCGGTGCCCTCGCCGCGGAGGCGGGCGTGCCGCTGCGGCTGCACGCCCGGGACGCGTACCGGCTCGCCGACCCGCTCGGGACGCTCGGCCTCGGCGGGCCGGCCGACCCGGGCGTCGGCGCCGCGCTGCTGTCGGCGGCCGTCGCGGCCGGGCTGGACCCCGCGACGTTCGGCCGGGTCGACGCCGCGCTGGTCGCGCCGTTCGGCGAGGGTGACGCCGCCCGCACGCCGGACGCCCGGCTCGCGCTCGGCTCGGTGACGCTGGTCGCCCGGCACGCGCCCGGCCACACCGAGGGCTCGACGCTCTACCTGCTGGCCGCGGGCGAGCAGAGCGTGGCGTTCACCGGCGACGTGCTGTTCGCGGGGTCGGTCGGCCGGACCGACCTGCCGGGCGGGGACCCCTCCGCGATGGCCGCCACGCTGCGCGAGGTCGTCGGGGCGCTGCCGCCCGGCACGCACGTCCTGCCGGGCCACGGACCTGCCACGCGGGTGGACGCGGAGCTGGCCACCAACCCGTACCTGGCAAACTGACCCGCATGGCACGTCCGACTCCTCTGTCCGGTTTCCCCGAGTGGCTCCCCGACGGCCGCGTCGTCGAGCAGCACGTCCTCGACACCCTGCGGCGCACCTTCGAGCTGCACGGGTTCGCCGGCATCGAGACCCGGGCGGTCGAGCCGCTCGACCAGCTGCTGCGCAAGGGCGAGACCTCCAAGGAGGTGTACGTCCTGCGCCGGCTGCAGGAGGAGGGCGACGGCGCCGACCGGTCGGGTCAGCTCGGTCTGCACTTCGACCTCACCGTGCCGTTCGCGCGGTACGTCCTGGAGAACGCCGGCCACCTCGCGTTCCCGTTCCAGCGCTACCAGGTCCAGAAGGTGTGGCGTGGCGAGCGTCCGCAGGACGGCCGGTTCCGCGAGTTCGTGCAGGCGGACATCGACGTGGTCGGCGCGGGGGACCTGCCCTACCACTACGAGGTCGACCTGCCGCTGGTCATGGCGGAGGCGCTGGGCGCCCTGCGGGACATCGGCGTGCCGCCCGTGCGGATCCTGGTGAACAACCGCCGGGTCGCCGAGGGCTTCTACCGCGGCATCGGGCTCACCGACGTCGACGGCGTGCTGCGCAGCATCGACAAGCTCGACAAGATCGGGCCGGAGAAGGTCGCCGACCTGCTGGTGGCCGAGACGGGCGCGACGCCCGAGCAGGCGCGGGCGTGCCTCGACCTCGCGGCGATCTCCGGCGGGGACGCGGGCGTCGTCGACCGGGTGCGCGAGCTCGCCGCCGCGCACGGTGTCGAGTCCGAGCTGATGGAGCAGGGCCTCGGCGAGCTGCGGCAGCTGATCGAGGCCGCGGCCGTGCGCGCGCCCGGCGTGGTGGTCGCCGACCTCAAGATCGCCCGCGGGCTGGACTACTACACCGGGTCGGTCTACGAGACGGTGCTGGTCGGCCACGAGCAGCTCGGCTCCATCTGCTCCGGCGGCCGCTACGACACGCTGGCCTCGGACGGCAAGCAGACCTACCCGGGCGTCGGCCTGTCGATCGGCGTCTCGCGCCTGGTGTCCCGGCTGCTGTCGGGCGGGCTGGTCCGCGCGACCCGTGGCGTGCCGGCCGCCGTGCTGGTCGCGGTGACCTCGGAGGAGAGCCGGCCGGCGTCGGACGCGGTGGCGACGGCCCTGCGGGCGCGGGGCGTCCCGGTGGAGGTCGCCCCGACGGCCGCCAAGTTCGGCAAGCAGATCAAGCACGCCGACCGGCGGGGGATCCCCTACGTGTGGTTCCCGGCGGCCGAGGACGGCGCGGCGGACCAGGTCAAGGACATCCGGTCGGGTGACCAGGTCGACGCCGACGCCGCGACGTGGGCGCCGCCGGCCGAGGACCTCTGGCCGCGGGTGGTCCCCGCAGAGGGCTGACGGGGCCGGTCAGGCCAGGGCGGCGACGCCGGCGTTGAGGGTGGTCGCGTACAGGACCCACGCCAGGTAGGGCCCGAGCAGCCAGGCGACCCACGGGGTCAGGCGGTGGAACGCGACGATCGTCGCGACCAGCGCCACCTCGAGCGCCAGGATGATCGCCAGCCCGGCGCCGAGCTGCTCGGCGCCGAAGAACACCGGCGTCCACGCGGCGTTCAGCGCGAGCTGCACGCCGTACAGCACGAGCGCCGTGGTCGCGGCGCGGCCGTGCCGCCGCCAGATCAGCCAGGCGGCCACCGCCATCACGACGTAGAGCACCGTCCACACCGGGCCGAACACCCAGTCGGGCGGCGTCCACGCGGGCTTGTCGGCGTCCGCGTACCAGCCGTCGACGCCGGAGGTCGACGCCAGGCCGCCGCCGAACGCCACGGCGGCGTTGACCAGCAGCAGGCCGACGAGCACCGGCCAGCCACGGGCGGCGGGTCCGGAGCGCGCGCCGGCGGCGTCGCGGCGGGCGGGGCGGCTCGGGGCGGGCTGGGCCGGGTTCGCGGAGGTCATGGCTCCACCGTCCGCCGGGTCGGGCCGGTCGGCAACCGGAAGGCCAGCATGCTGAGTTCCTGGGCAGGTCCCCAGGTGCGGGCCGGGTGCTTGCGCTCGGGTCGAACACGTGTTCGAATCGGGCCATGCGGTGGGACGGGCAGAAGATCGCGGTGGAGGCGGCGCAGGCGCTCCCGGGACTCGCGCTGGCCGGGCACCAGCGGTCGGTCCGCACCCCGGAGTTCGCGGGCGTGACGTTCCACGAGGTGCACGCCAGGTCGGCGCTGAACAAGGTCCCGGAGGCCTCGGCGATGCCGTTCCGGTGGACCGTCAACCCCATGCGCGGTTGCCTGCACGCGTGCACCTACTGCTTCGCCCGCCCGACGCACGAGTACCTGGGACTGGGCCCGGACGAGGACTTCCAGACCCAGATCGTCGTCAAGACCAACGTGGTCGAGGTGCTGACCGCGGAGCTGCGCCGACCGTCCTGGCGGCACGAGCACGTGGCGCTCGGCACGAACACCGACCCGTACCAGCGGGCCGAGGGCCGGTACGCCCTCATGCCCGGGATCATCGGCGCGCTCGCGCACTCCGGCACCCCGCTGTCCCTGCTGACCAAGGGGACGCTGCTGCGCCGGGACCTCCCGCTGCTCACCGAGGCGGCGGGGGAGGTCGGGGTCGGCGTCGCGGTGTCGCTCGCGATCGGCGACGAGGACCTGCAGCAGGCGATGGAGCCGGGCACCCCGACGCCGCGCGCCCGGCTGGGGCTGATCCGCGCCGTCCGGGAGGCGGGGCTGGAGTGCGGCGTCCTGGTCGCGCCGGTCATGCCGTGGCTCACCGACTCGACGGCGCACCTCGACGGCCTGTTCCGCGACCTCGCGGAGGCGGGCGCGTCGTGGGTGACGACGATCCCGCTGCACCTGCGCGGCCCGGTGCGGCCGCTGATGCTGTCCTGGCTCGCCGAGCACCGGCCCGAGCTGGTCCCGAACTACCGCCGGCTGTACGCGCGCGGGGCGTACGTGCCCGAGGAGTACCGCCGCTGGCTGTCCGAGCGGGTCCGGCCGCTCCGCCGGCGGTACGGGCTGCACGGCCCCGGGGCGGCGCCGGCGGAGGGGGCGGGGTCCCCGGTAGGCCGCGCGGCGGGAGGCGGCGGTGCGACGACGGGCGGTGCGACGACGGGCGGTGCGGCGGGCCGCGACGGTCGCGGGAGCGCGGCCCAGCCGTCACCGTGGCGGGTGCGACCGGACCGGGCGGCGGCGGAGACGCCGGAGGGTGCCCTGGCGGGCGCGCTGACCGGGGCGGTGCAGCCCGCGCTGTTCTGACGGGCGGTGTCCGGCGTCCGCCCCGGCGGCGGGTCCGGCAGGTGGCGTCCGGCGTCCGCGCGGGTGGCGGGCACGCGACCCGCCCCGGCGGGCTCGTGCCGCGGGTATCACCGCGACGGCGGCGGGCCCGTCGGCAGTAGACTCGCCGGGCTGCTCGGACGGGCAGCGCCCCGACACCGGAGAGGACTCCTCGTGCTGCGCACCCACACCGCCGGCTCGCTGCGGGCCGAGCACATCGGCACCACCGTCACCCTGACCGGGTGGGTGGACCGCCGGCGCGATCACGGTGGGGTGGCCTTCGTGGACCTCCGGGACGCCTCGGGCATCGCCCAGGTCGTGATCCGGGACGAGGCCGTCGCGCACGGCCTGCGCGCCGAGTACGTGCTCCAGGTGACCGGCACCGTCGGCCGCCGCCCCGAGGGCAACGAGAACCCGCACCTCGCGACCGGCGAGATCGAGGTGACCGCCGACGAGGTGGTCGTCCTCAACGAGTCCGCGCCGCTGCCGTTCCAGGTGTCCTCGTCGCTCGACGAGCCGGTGGGCGAGGAGGCGCGCCTGCGCTACCGCTACCTCGACCTGCGCCGGCCCGCCCCGGCGAAGGCCCTGCGGATGCGGTCCCGTGCCAGCCAGGCCGCGCGCCGCGTGCTGGAGGCGCACGAGTTCGTCGAGGTGGAGACCCCGACGCTGACCCACTCGACCCCCGAGGGCGCGCGCGACTTCCTGGTCCCCGCCCGCCTCGCGCCGGGCTCCTGGTACGCCCTGCCGCAGTCGCCGCAGCTGTTCAAGCAGCTGCTCATGGTCGGCGGCATGGAGCGGTACTACCAGATCGCCCGCTGCTACCGCGACGAGGACTTCCGCGCCGACCGGCAGCCGGAGTTCACCCAGCTCGACGTCGAGATGTCGTTCGTCGACCAGGAGGACGTCATCGCGCTCGGCGAGCAGATCCTCGTCGCGCTGTGGGGCCTCATCGACTACGAGATCCCCACCCCGATCGCCCGGATGACCTACGCCGACGCGATGGCGAAGTACGGCACCGACAAGCCGGACCTGCGGTTCGGCCTGGAGCTCGTCGAGCTCACCGAGTACTTCGCCGAGACGCCGTTCCGCGTCTTCCAGGCGCCGTACGTCGGCGCGGTCGTCCAGCCGGGCGGCGCCTCGACGCCCCGCCGCGGGTTCGACGCCTGGCAGGAGTGGGCGAAGCAGCGCGGCGCCAAGGGCCTCGCGTACGTCACCGTCGGCGAGGACGGCACGCTCGGCGGGCCCGTCGCCAAGAACATCACCGACGCCGAGCGCGAGGGCCTCGCGGCGGCCGTCGGCGCGCAGCCGGGCGACGCGGTGTTCTTCGCCGCCGGCAAGCCGGCCGAGGCGCGCGCCCTGCTGGGCGCCGCCCGCCTGGAGATCGGCCGCCGCGCCGAGCTGATCGACGAGTCCGCCTGGTCGTTCGTCTGGGTGGTGGACGCGCCGCTGTTCAAGCCGACGGGCGAGGACGACGACGTGGCCGTCGGCGAGGGCGCGTGGACCGCCGTGCACCACGCGTTCACGTCGCCGACGCCGGAGTGGATCGACCGCTTCGAGGAGTCCCCGGGCGAGGCCCTGGCCTACGCCTACGACATCGTCTGCAACGGCAACGAGATCGGCGGCGGTTCGATCCGTATCCACCGCCGGGACGTCCAGGAGCGCGTCTTCGCGGTCATGGGCATCGGCGAGGAGGAGGCCCGCGAGAAGTTCGGCTGGCTGCTCGACGCCTTCCAGTTCGGCGCCCCGCCGCACGGCGGCATCGCGCTCGGCTGGGACCGCGTCGTGGCGCTGCTGACCGGCTCGGAGTCCATCCGCGACGTCATCGCGTTCCCGAAGTCGGGTGGCGGCTACGACCCGCTGACCGGCGCGCCGGCCCCGATCACGCCGCAGCAGCGCAAGGAGGCGGGCGTCGACGCGAAGCCGAAGGCGTCCGACCTCGCCCCGCAGGGCACGCCGGCGGAGACCCCGGTCGCGGACGCGGCTGCCCCCGCCCAGCGGTGACCGGCGTCGGCGACCCGGCCGACGGCACCCCGCAGCACCCCGACGGCCCCGGCGCGCGCACCGCGCCGGGGCCGTCGGCCGCGCACGGGCGAGCCGCGGGTGGCCGGCACGGCACGACGGCGGG
>NZ_SZYE01000018.1 GCF_005239125.1 Cellulomonas hominis
CCCGCGCCGCCGACGGCGATCGCCGTGCCGACGCCGGCGATGTTGCCCACGCCCACCCGGGAGGCCGCCGACAGCGTGAACGCCTGGAACGCCGAGATCGACTGCGGCCGCCCGCACCGCCCCCGCGACGCCCGGCACCACCGCTCCGGCGTCCGAGGAGCCGTCCGGCTCGATCGACCTCAACGCCGTCCTGGCCCGCCGCCGCGCCGCCGGCCAGTAGGGCGCGACGAGCGGTGTCGTGAGCACCCCGGATCGGGTGCTAGGCTGGTCACCGCTTCAAGGGGCTGTGGCGCAGTTGGTAGCGCGTCTCGTTCGCAATGAGAAGGTCAGGGGTTCGAATCCCCTCAGCTCCACCTGAAGGCAAGGCCCGGGATCACGGATCCCGGGCCTTCGTCGTCCCGGGGGCCGTGCATCCCCGGCTCCCCGACCCTCCTCGCGTCGCGTCGGCCACCGGGGGTCCACTCAACCGCGGGCCTGCTCCACGCACTTCCCCCGGACGCCGGCACCTAGTCCGCCGGGCGCTGCCGCCCGCACGCCACTCAACCGCCCGCCCCTCGTCCCCGTGCGCCCGGCACGGGGGCGATCCTCGGACGGCGCCCGGGGCGGGCTCGCGCGCGGTGGGACGAGGGAGTCGAGATGGACGGCGTCGCCGATCTCGTGGGGCAGGTGAGCGACGGCCTGTGGACCTGGGTGCTGGTGCCGCTCGTGGTGGGTGTCGCGCTGTACCTGACGATCCGGTCGGGGGTCGCGCAGCTGCGCTGGATCCCGGAGATGTTCCGGACGATCGGCGAGCGGAGCACCCGGGACGCGGGCGGGCGGCCGCAGTCGATCTCGGCGTTCCAGGCGTTCACGCTGTCGGCGGCCTCCCGGGTGGGCGTGGGCAACATCGCCGGCGTCGGCACGGCGATCGCCGTCGGCGGCGCGGGCGCGGTGCTGTGGATGTGGCTGATGGCGTTCCTGGTGAGCGCCAGCAGCCTGTTCGAGTCGTCGCTCGCCCAGCTGTTCAAGGTGCGCACCGACGGCGCGTTCCGCGGCGGGCCGGCGTACTACATCGAGCGCGGGCTGGGCAGCCGACGCGCGGCGGTGCTGTTCGCGGTGATCCTGGTGGCCTGCTTCCCGTTCGCGTTCAACTCGCTCCAGGCCAACACGTTCGCCCAGACGGTCGTCGGCGTGTCCGGCGGCGATGCCGCGCCGGCGTGGGTGCCCTGGCTGGTGGGCGCCTCGGTCGCGCTGCTGACGGGGCTGGTGATCTTCGGCGGCCTGCACCGGATCGCGCGCGTGTCCCAGGCGACGATGCCGCTGGTGGCCGTCGTCTACCTGCTGGTCGGCCTCGTGGTGGTGGCGATGCACGCGGACCGGCTGCCCGCCACGGTCGCGGCGATCGTCACCGAGGCGTGGGGCGGCTCGCAGGTCGCGGGCGCCACGCTCGGCACGATCATCATGACCGGCGTGCGGCGCGGCATGTTCTCCAACGAGGCGGGCCTGGGCTCCGTGCCGAACGCGGCCGGCACGGCGGCGGTGACGCACCCGGTGAAGCAGGGTCTGGTGCAGACGCTCGGCGTGTACTTCGACACCTGGCTGGTGTGCTCGATCACCGCGTTCATCATCCTGGTGCCCGGCCCCGACCTGACCGACGCCCCCCGGGGCGTGCACCTCACGCAGACCGCGCTTGCGGACACCCTCGGCTCCTGGACCGGCGTGCTGCTGGCCGTGATCATCTTCCTGCTCGCGTTCACCTCGATCCTCGGGAACTACTACTACGGCGAGTCGAACCTGCGGTACATCTCCGGCCGCCGGTCGACGCTGCAGACCTTCCGCGCGCTGGTGGTGGTCGTCGTGCTGGCGGGGTCGGTCGCGAGCGCGGACCTGGTGTGGGACCTGGCCGACGGGCTCATGGCGGTGATGGCGCTCATCAACCTGGTGGCGGTGCTCCTGCTGTCCCGCCTCGGGCTGGCCCTGGTGCGCGACTACGGCGAGCAGCGCCGGGCGGGGCTCGACCCGGTGTTCACCCGGGACCGGCTGCCCGCCGGGGTGACGGGCGTGGAGTGCTGGGAGGACGAGGAGTCGGTGCGCGGGGGCCGCCCGGGCCGCGCCGCGGAGCCTGTCGGTGGTGGCGGCTGACGTCGGTCCCCTGCGGGTGATCGACAACACGGCGACGTCGCTCAGCGGGTGCATCGCGGACGAGGAGGGCTCGCTCGCCTGGCTGTTCGCGGTGGACTCCGTGTCCCAGCCCGACCACGAGGCGCTCCTGTCCGGCGTCGGCGTCCTGGTGTCCGGCTCGACGACCTACGAGTGGGTGCTGCGCGAGGAGGACCTCGTCGCGCACCCGGAGACGTGGCCCGCGTACGACGGCGCCCGGCCGTACGACGTGTTCACCAGCCGGGACCTGCCGGTGCCGGCGGGCGCCGACGTGCGGTTCGTGCGCGGGTCCGTGGCCGAGGCGCTGCCGGCGATCCGGGCGGTGGCCGGCCAGGGCGACGCTGGGTGGTCGGCGGCGGCGACCGGGGGGCAGCTCCTCGACGCCGGTGCGCTCGACGAGGTGCAGCTCGGCGTCGCGCCGGCCGCGCTCACGGGCGGGGCCCCGGTGCTGCCGCGCCGGGTCGGGCCCGACCGGCTCCGGCTGCGGTCGGCCGAGCGGTTCGACCAGTTCGCGCACCTGACGTACGACGTGCTCCCGCCGGGCTGACCCGTCCGGCCGCGCGGTCGGCGCGGGGCGCACGGTGCCGTCCGTCCGGCCCGCTGCCGGTGGACGCCCGACGGACACCGCCGCCCGCGGTGGCAGAATGGCGCGGTGCCTGACGCCCCCCTGCCCCGACCGGGCCGGTGGTCCCGGGCCTGGTCCGCGACGAAGACGTGGGTGGACCCGCTCGTCGTCATGATCGTCGCGGTGTTCCTGCTCGGGCTGCTCGCCCCCGCGTCCGGCGGCTTCGCGACCGGGCTCGACCACGTGACCACCGGCGCGGTCGTCCTGCTGTTCTTCCTGTACGGCGCGCGCATGGCGACCAGCGAGGTCTGGGACGGCATCAAGAACTGGCGGCTCCAGGGCGGGATGCTCGCGTCGACCTACCTGCTGTTCCCGGTGCTCGGCCTGGCGGTGCAGGTGCTGCCCGACGCGGTGCTGCCGGCCGACCTCAAGACCGGGCTGCTCTACCTGTCGCTGCTGCCGTCGACCATCCAGTCGTCGGTCGTGTTCACGTCGATCGCCCGCGGCAACGTCGCCGGGGCGATCACCGGGGCCACGCTGTCGAACGTGCTCGGCATCGTCCTCACGCCGCTGCTGGTCGGGATCCTCATGTCCCGGGCGGGCGGCCCCGTCGGCGGGTCGGCGGGGTCGACGCTGCTGCAGCTGCTGCTGCCGTTCGTGCTGGGGCAGCTCCTGCAGCCGAAGATCGGCGCCTGGGTGCGCGCGCACAAGCCCGTCACGCTGATCACCGACCGCGGCACGATCCTGCTCGTCGCGTACGGCTCGGTGTCCGAGGCCGAGTCGTCGGGCGTGTGGGACGACCTCACCGTCGGCGTGCTCGTGGTCCTGGTCGCGGTGTGCGCGGTGCTGCTCGCGGTGATGCTGGTCGTCACCTGGAACGGCGGGCGCGCGCTGCGGCTGTCCCGCGGGGACCGGATCGCGCTGCTGATGTGCGGGTCGAAGAAGAGCCTCGCGACCGGCCTGCCGATGGCGAACGTGCTGTTCGGGCCGGTCGCCGCCGCCGGGGTCGCGCTGCCGGTGATCGTGTTCCACCAGCTCCAGCTCGCGACGTGCGCGGTGCTGGCCCGGCGGCTCGCCGCCACCGACCCGGAGCCCGACCCCGTCGTGACCCGGGCCTGATCCCGCGCGGGCGGCGCGGCCGGCCGCCCGCCCCCGCGCCCCGACCGGAACAGATTCCGCGCGCCGCCCCACGGGACCGGGCGGAACGGGCACACTGGTGCGCGGGGGCCGGGCAGCAGCACGCCCGTGACCAGTTCCGTCGCCCGGAAGGACCGTCGTGCCCGCTCCGACCACACCCCTGCGTCTCGTGCCGGCACCGAGGCTGGTGCGCGAGGCCGAGGGTGCGCCGTTCGTCGTCTCCGCCGCCACGACCGTGACCGTGGGCGTCAGCCCCGCGGAGGTCGCGCTGGGGGTGCTCGCCGCCGAGCAGCTCAGCCGGATCTCCGGCAGCACCGTGGAGGTGCGGTACCGCGACGTCGCGGAGCCGACCCAGCCCGGGGACATCGCGTTCGTGCTGGACCCCGAGCGCCTGTCGGGCGAGCAGTACCGGCTGGACGTCGCCGAGGACCTGGTCCGGGTCGTCGCGGGCACCGCCGAGGGCCTCATGCGCGGGCTGGCGACGCTGCACCAGGTCATGCGGCCGCTGGACGGCACCTTCGCCGCGTGGCCGGTGCACGTCGAGGACGAGCCGGTGCACGGCTGGCGCGGGCTGTCGGTGGACCTCGCGCGGCACTTCTTCGGGACGGACGACCTGCGGGTCGTCGTCGAGCTGATGGCCGCGTACAAGCTGAACGTGCTGCACCTGCACCTGTCGGACGACCAGGGCTGGCGGCTCGACCTGCCCTCCCGGCCGGAGCTGGCGGCGCGGTCCGGCGGCACGGCCGTCGACGGCGACCCGGGCGGGTACTTCACCACCGAGGAGTACCAGGCGCTCGTGGCGTACGCGGCGGCGCGCGGCGTGCGGGTGGTGCCGGAGATCGACGTGCCCGGCCACGTGAACGCCGCGCTGCACGCGTACGGCGAGCTGACGCCCTCGGGCGAGCCCGCCGAGGCGTACACGGGGATCGACGTGGGCTTCAGCCGGCTGCACGCGGACCTGCCGACGACCGAGCCGTTCCTGCGGGACGTGTTCGGCGACGTCGCGGCGGTCACGCCGGGCGAGTACGTGCACATCGGCGGCGACGAGGTCCACACGATGGAGCACGACGAGTACGCGCGCCTGGTGCGGATGGCCTCGGACGCGGTGCGTGCGGCGGGCAAGAAGGTGGTCGGCTGGCAGGAGATCGCCACGACGCCGGTCGAGCCGGGCACCGTCGTGCAGTACTGGGACACCCGGATGGACCCGGCGCCGATCGTGGCGGCGGCGCAGGCGGGCGCGCGGCTGCTGATGTCCCCGGGCTCGAAGGCGTACCTGGACATGAAGTACCACGACGGCACGGCGCTCGGCCTGGAGTGGGCGGGGCACATCGAGCTGCGCGACGCCTACGAGTGGGAGCCGGCGACGCTGGTCCCCGGTCTGCCCGAGGGCTCCGTGGTCGGCGTCGAGGCGGCGGTGTGGACCGAGACGCTGCGCAGCCTGGACGACCTCATGACGATGCTGCTGCCGCGGCTGGCCGCCGTCGCCGAGGTCGCCTGGACGCCGGCCGACCGGCGGGACTGGGACGACTTCGTGACCCGGATCGCCGCGCACGGGCCGTACTGGGACGCCGAGGGGCTCGCCTGGTACCCGAGCCCGCAGGTCGACTGGCACGTCGACCTGTCCTGACCCCGGGGGCCGCCGTCAGATCCAGGACCGCAGCCACATGTGCAGGTGCCAGAAGTCGTAGGGCACGACCCACGCGGTCCAGACGGGGTAGAAGAACGCGCTGACCGCGACGACGACCACCAGGACCGCCGAGGTGGCGACGAGCCCGCGGCGGCGCTGGCGCTCGTCCCGGCTCTGCACCAGCAGCGCCAGCACGTAGGTGAGCGTGAGCACCACCCACGGCGTGAACGCGATCGAGTAGAACGTGAAGATCGTCCGGCCGGTGTACGCGAACCACGGCAGCCAGCCCGCCGCGATCCCCGACAGCACCGCGCCGGCGCGCCAGTCGCGCCGCAGGACGAGCCGGTACAGCGCGACCAGCAGCGCCAGCGCGCCGAGCCACCAGATCACCGGGTTGCCGAGCGACGTGATGGCCTGCGAGCAGGCGTCCGCCCCGCACAGCTCGCGCGCGGCGGAGCCCGTGAGCCCGGACACCTCGGTCGGGTAGTAGAACGACGTCGGCCGCCACTGGATGATCCAGCCCAGCGGGTGGGCGGCGTAGGCGTGCTCGGCGGTGAGGTGGGTGTGGAAGTCCCACATCTGCGTGTGGAAGTGCCACAGCGAGCGCAGCGCGGGCGGCAGCCACGTGACGCCCTCGCCGGGGTGCTCCACCGCCCACTGCCGCAGGTACGCGCCCGGGTGCGCGAACCACGACGCCCAGGTGCCGAGGTAGGTGCCGGCGGCGGTGAGCACCACGATCAGGCCGGCGGGCAGCGCGTCCCGCCACAGCGTCGCCGGCAGCCAGGCCCGCACCCCGACCGACCGGCGGGCGGTGGCGTCCCAGGCGACGGACAGCAGCCCGAACACCGCCAGGAAGTACACGCCGGACCACTTGGTGCCGATGCACAGGCCCAGCAGCACGGCGGCGGCGAACCGCCACCACCGCCAGCCCAGCCGCGGTCCGGAACCCAGCTCCGCCCCCGAGTCGAGCACCGCCGCCGTCCGCGCCGCGAGCCGGCGGCGCGCCTGGTCCCGGTCGAGCAGCAGCGCCCCGAACGCGGCCAGCGCGAACAGCATCACGAAGACGTCCAGCAGCCCGGTGCGGGAGTGCACGATCGCCTCGCCGTCGACGGCCATCAGCAGCCCGGCGACGGTGCCGAGCGCGGTGGACGCGAACAGCCGGCGGCCGATCCGGGCGACCATGAGCACCGCGAGCGTCCCGGCCACGGCCGACGCCAGCCGCCACGCGGTCGACGACTCGATCCCCCCGCCGAGCTGGATGCCCAGCGCGATCAGCCACTTGCCGACGGGCGGGTGCACCACGTACTCCGGGGAGGTGCCGAGCGCCGAGCCGTCGCCCTGGGCGAACAGCGCGTTGGCGTCGTCGCCCCAGGAGCCCTCGTAGCCCAGCCGGAGCAGGGAGTACGCCTGCTTCACGTAGTACGTCTCGTCGAACACGAGCTCGTGCGGCCGGCCCAGGTTCCAGAACCGGAGGACGCCGCCGAGCAGCGTCACGGCGAGCGGCCACAACCAGCCGGTCAGCCGGGCGCGGCGCGTCGCGCCGAGCAGCAGGGTGCGCGCGCCGAGCAGCGACACGAGCAGGCGGTCGTGCGTCGACAGGCCGGGGTCGTCCTCGCGGTCGGGGTCGTCACCGGCTCGGATCACCAGCGTCCCGGCGGCCGGGGTGGGGGCCGTGTGGCCGTGCTGGGCGGAGTCGTCGGGGCCGGGGGCGGCCACGGGCGGGAACCGCCGTGCGGGCGCGTCCTCGACCCGGTCCGGTCCGTCGGCGGGGTCGCGGGGACCCGGCTCCTCGGGCTCGTGGTCGGGCTGCGGCACGGTCGCCATCGTAGGGGCGCCGACTGGGCGCGACCTGCGCGCCCGCGCCACCGAACGAGCAGCCGACACGTCGAGCGAGCACCCCGCGGATGCTCGCTCGACGTGTCGGATGCCCGCTCGCCGCCGGTGGACCCGCGGCCACCCGCCGGCCCCGCGGCGCGGCGGCCGTCCCGGAGGTGGCAGGCTGGCCCGCGTGACCTCCCAGGCTCCCGGCAGCGGCCGGCTCGTGCTCGCGGCGACCCCGATCGGCGACGTCGAGGACGCGTCCCCCCGGCTGCGCCGGCTGCTCGAGGAGGCCGACGTCGTCGCGGCCGAGGACACCCGGCGGCTGCGGGCGCTCGCGGCCCGGATGGGCGTGACCGTCGGCGGCCGGGTGCTCAGCCACCACGAGCACAACGAGGCGGCGACGACCCCGGAGCTGCTGGACGTGGTCCGCGGCGGCGGCACCGTGCTGGTGGTCACCGACGCCGGGATGCCCGCCGTGTCCGACCCCGGGTTCCGCGTGGTGTCCGCGGCCGTCGAGGCGGGGCTGACCGTGACCGCCGCCCCGGGCCCCAGCGCCGTGCTGACGGCGCTCGCGCTGTCCGGGCTGCCCACCGACCGGTTCTGCTTCGAGGGCTTCCCGCCGCGGAAGCCGGGGGAGCGGGTCCGCGCGCTGACCGCCCTGGAGCGCGAGCCGCGGACGATGGTGTTCTTCGAGGCGCCGCACCGGCTCGCGGCGACGCTGGCGGACATGGCGTCGGCGTTCGGCGCCGACCGGGCCGCGGCGGTGTGCCGGGAGCTCACCAAGACCTACGAGGAGGTCGTCCGGGACGGGCTCGGCGCGCTCGCGGCGTGGGCCGCGGCGGGCGAGGTGCGCGGCGAGATCGCGGTCGTCGTCGCCGGGGCGCCGGCCCGGGAGGTCGCGTCCGAGGCGGACCTGGTCGCCGAGGTGCTGGCCCGGGCCGACGGCGGCGAGCGGCTCAAGGACGCCGTGGCCGAGGTCGCGCAGGTCGCGGGCGTGCCGAAGCGCGACCTGTACGCGGCGGCGCTGGTGGCGCGCGCGGGGCGCTGACGCCCGGGCTCGTCAGCCCCCGTGCACGACGTCGAGCGCCGCCCGCAGGGCGCCGAGCTCGACCTGCCCCGGCGCCGACGCCCGTCCGACCGTCCCGAAGGTCGCCGCCGAGCCGAACACGCCGCCCGCCACGCGCGACGCGACGCCCGTGCCCGCCATCGACATCGTGATGAGCGGGCGGTCGGTGCGCTGCGCCGTCTCCCACGTCGCGGCGAGCAGCGTGAGCACGTCGCCCGGGTCCCGCGGCATCACGGCGATCTTCAGCACGTCGGCGCCCCGCTCGGCCATGAGCAGCAGCCGGCGGACGATCTCCTCCCGGGCGGGCGTGGCGTCGAAGTCGTGGTTCGAGGCGACCACGGCGACCCCCGCCGCGTGCGCGAGGTCGACCAGGGTGCGCACCGTGGCCGCGTCGCGCATGACCTCGACGTCGAGCAGGTCGGCGACCCCGGCGGCGAGCACCGCGCGGTAGACCGCGACGTACGCCTCGTCGGCCACGTCCGCCAGCCCGCCCTCGTGCGCGGTGCGGGTCGTGACGAGCAGCGGCAGGTCGCCGAGCGCCCCGCGCAGCGCGGTCCCGGCCGCCGCGGCGGACGACGGCGTCGCGCGGCCGTCCTCGAGGTGGTCCACGCGCCACTCGACGACGTCGGGCGCGGCGGCGACGACGGCGGCGGCCTGCGCGAGGAGCTCCTCGACGGTGCCGCCGGTCAGCGGGACGATCACCTTCGGCCGGCCGGTGCCGATCGCGGTGCCGCGCACGGTCACCGGGATCGGTGCGGGCGTCGCGGTGCTGGTCATGGGTCGGGTCCTCCTCAGCCGGGCAGCTGCATCATCCCCTGTCCGCGCCCGCCGGGGCACGCGCCGGTCACGGAACACGCCGGGGCCGGACCCTGCCGCCCGCGCGGCACCGCCCACTAGCGTCGGGACATGGAGTTCCGTCGCATCCCCGGCCTGCCGCCCTACGTGTTCACGATCATCGACACGCTGAAGGTCGAGGCGCGCCGCGCCGGCCGCGACGTGGTCGACCTCGGCTTCGGGAACCCCGACCTGCCCAGCCCGCAGATCGCGGTGGAGAAGCTCGCGGAGGCGGCGCACAACACCCGCAACCACCGGTACTCGGCGTCGCGCGGCATCCCCAAGCTCCGCCAGGCGGTCGCCGACCACTACCTGCGCCGGTTCGGCGTGACCCTCGACCCGGACACCCAGGTCCTGTCGACCATCGGGGCCAAGGAGGGGTTCAGCCACCTGATGTGGGTGCTGCTGCAGCCGGGCGACGCGGCCCTGGTGCCGACGCCGTCGTACCCGATCCACATCTGGGGCCCGTACTTCGCGGGGGCGGACGCCCGGCAGGTGCCGATCGGCGACGGCACCGACGGCGCCGGCTACGTCGACCGGGTCATGGAGGCGTGGGACCTCGGCTGGCCGAAGCCGCGGGTGGTCGTGCTGTCGTTCCCGCACAACCCGACGACCACCACCGTCGAGCTGCACGACCTGCAGCGGCTCGTGGACTGGGCGCGGGAGCGCGACGTCGTCCTGGTGCACGACCTGGCGTACGCCGACATGTGCTTCGACGGCTGGACCCCGCCGTCGATCATGCAGTGCACCGGCGCGACGGAGGTCGCCGTCGAGCTGTACTCGATGACCAAGTCGTACTCGATGGCGGGCTGGCGGGTGGCGTTCCTGGTCGGCCGGGAGGACGTGGTCGGCGCGCTCGCCAAGCTCAAGTCGTACCTCGACTACGGGACGTTCCAGCCGATCCAGATCGCGGCGACGGTCACGTTGAACGAGGCGACGGAGTACCCGGCCGAGCTGTCCGCGGTCTACGAGAGCCGGCGCAACGCGCTGGTCGACGGGCTGCACCGGATCGGCTGGGACATCCTGCGGCCGAAGGGGACGATGTTCGCCTGGGCCCGGATCCCCGAGCCGTACCGGGAGATGGGGTCCATCGAGTTCGCCGAGATGCTGGTGCGGGACTGCGACGTCGCGGTGTCGCCAGGGGTCGGGTTCGGGCCGGGCGGGGACGGGCACGTCCGGTTCGCGCTGATCGAGAACGAGCAGCGGATCGGCCAGGCGGTGCGGGGGCTGCGGCGGGGCCTCACCCGGCTCGGCGACTGAGCTCCGCCCGCGCCGGACCTTCGGGTCCTCCTCAGGGTGCGCTCAGGGGTCTCCCGGGTACCGGTGGTGGTCACGAGCCTGGCAGGCTCGGACCGCGACGCGGGGGACAGCCCTGCGCCCAGCACGAGGAGCGCGACCATGGCACGGCGGACGAGGACAGCAGCGGCAGCAGGAGTGGTCGGGGCGGGGCTGGTGCTGGGACTCACCGGGTGCGTGGGCGGCGGCGGGCCGACGGTCAGCCGGGACGTCGCGATCGAGGACGTGACCGCGGTCGAGCTGGCGGCGTCCGGTGACCTCACGGTGCGCCGCGGCGACACCCCGTCGCTGACGGTGCGCGCCGCCGAGGGCACGCAGGGCCGGCTGGTCTCCGAGGTCCGGGACGGCGTGCTGGTGCTGGACGCCCGCAGCTCGTTCGGCTTCCAGAACCTGGGCGACGTCGAGTACGAGCTCGTGGTCACCGAGCTGGAGCAGGTGGTCGTCTCGGGCTCCGGGGACGTCACCGGGGCGGACGTGTCGGGGGACGTGCTGCGGGTCAGCATCACGGGGTCCGGCAGCGTCGAGCTCGACGGCGTGGACGCGGACCGGGTCCAGGCCGCGATCGACGGGTCGGGCGACATCGAGCTGTCCGGCCGGGCGGCGACGGCCGCGCTCGGCATCGACGGATCGGGGAACATCGACGCGGAGGACCTGCGCGCGGACGAGGTCGACGCCTCGATCGGCGGCTCGGGCTCCGTCGCGGTGGACGCCGGGCGTCGGCTCGCGGTCTCGATCGGCGGCTCGGGCTCGGTGCGCTACACCGGCGACCCGGAGATCACCCAGGAGATCGACGGGTCGGGCAGCGTGGTGCGCGAGGACTGACCGCCGTCGGCGGGACGCAGGCCCCCGCGCCCGTGCGGAAATCAGCGGGCGCGGCGGGCCGCGGCGCCGCTAGCCTCCGGCGAGGCGGAAGGAGCCGGACCCCATGACCACCACCTCGCCCGGACGGGCGGAGCGGCACGCGGTGACCCTGCCGGACGGCCGGGTGCTCACGGGCCGCACGCGGGGGCCCGTGGACGGCAGTCCCGTGCTGCTGGTCGCCGGCGCGGGCACCGGCTCCGCCATGGTCTTCGGCGAGGACCTCCTCGAGCCGCGCGGCGTCCGGCTGATCACGGTGGACCGGCCCGGGATGGGCGGCTCGACGCAGGACCCGGCCCGGACGCCCGCCTCGACCGCGGGGGACTACGTCGCGTTCGCCGCGGCGGTCGGGCACGACGCACCCTTCCCGGTGGTCGCGAACTCGCAGGGGGCGCTGTTCGGGCTCGCGCTCGCCGTCGCCGGCGCCGCGTCCCGGCTGGTGCTCGTCTCGCCCGCGGACGAGGTCGCGCACCCGGCCGTAGCGCCGCTCCTGCCCCCGCACGCGCGCGAGCTGGCCGACCTCGCGCTGGCCGACCCCGAGGCCGCGCGGGCCGTGCTCGGGCGGCTGGGGCCGACCGCGATGGAGGCGATGGTGCTGGACGGCGCCACGCCGGCCGACCGCGCGGTCTACGAGCACCCCGCGTTCCGCGCGCGCTGGCGTGCGGCGCTCGCCGAGGGCTTCGCCGGGGAGGGTGCGGCCTACGTGCAGGACACGCTCTTCGCCATGCGGCCCTGGCAGGTCGACCTGTCGGCCGTCGCCGTGCCGACCACGGTGCTGGTGGGGGAGCACGACCGCGCGCACTCGCCGGATCGTGCGCGCACGCTGACCCCGCGTGTGCCCGGTGCGGTGCGGCGGGTGGTGCCCGGCGCGGGCGGCTCGCTGCTCTGGGACCGGCCGGACCTGGTGCTCGACGCGGCGCTGGGTGCGCCCGACCGGGACGCGCTCGCGCGCGCCGCCCACGCCGCGACCTGGCAGGTGCACGGCCGCATCCGCACCGGCGGGGGCGGGGCGGTCGCGGACCTGCCGGGCATCCGGCTGATGGCGAGCGGGCTCGGGCAGCCGCAGTGGAACAACGGCGACGTCACGGACCCGGACCGGGTGGATCTCGGGGCGGTCCGCGACTGGTACGCGCGGCGCGGCGTGCCGTGGGGCGTGCGGGTGCCGGCGGGGGCGTCCTGGCCGCACGGGCGGCACCTGTTCCGCAAGCGGCTCATGCTGCTCGACGCCGGTGCGCTCGTGACGCAGCCGCCGGTGACCGGTCTGCGGGTGCGCCGGGCGGCCGCCGCCGACCTGGACGCGGTGCTGGCGGTGGACCTCGCGGCCTTCGGCGGGGACGCGGCCGCCTCGCGCGCCTGGCTCGACCCGCTGCTGCGGTCGACGGCGGTGACGGTCGCGCTGGCCGAGCGGGACGGGGTACCCGTGGGAACCGCCTACGTCGTGCGGTCGGACGGGGAGGCGGGTCCCGCCGCGGGCCTGGGCGGGGTGGGGGTGGTGCCCGCGGCCCGGCGCCGTGGCGTGGCGGCGGCCGTCATCTCGTGGCTGCTGGCGGGCGCGGTCGACGCGGGTGCGCGCGTCGTCCACACCGAGCCGGGCACGGACGGCGCCGCGCGGCTGCACGCCCGGGCGGGCTTCGCCGAGGTCGGCGGCCTGGACGTCTACGTGGACCTGGCATGAGCGCGGGGGAGCCCGTGCTGCGCCCGGCGGTCCCGGCCGACGCGCCGGCCCTCGTGGCCGTGTGGCGACGGGCGGTGCTCGCGACGCACGACTTCCTCGCGCCGGGGGACGTCGACCGCTACGAGGGCGTCGTCCGCGCCGGCCTCCCGCAGCTGACGGTGACCGTCGCCGAGTGCCAGGGCCGCGTGCGGGGGTTCGTCGCGGTGGACGGCGACCGGGTCGAGATGCTGTTCGTCGACCCGGACGCGCACGGCGGCGGGGTCGGCTCGGCGCTCCTGCGGCACGCGACCGCGGGCCGGGAGGTGGTGGACCTCGACGTCAACGAGCAGAACCCCGGTGCGCGGGCGTTCTACGCCCGGCGCGGGTTCGTCGAGGTGGGCCGGTCCCCGCTCGACGGCGACGGCAGGCCGTACCCGCTGCTGCACCTGCGGCGGGTCGCCCCCGCCGACGACGCGCGGGCGGACGCCGAGGGCTAGAGGACGTCCGACCCCGCGACGAGCCGGGCGCCCGGCACCGGCCCGGACGCGGTGAGCACGGCGTCCGCGACGCCCGCGGCGGTCATGGCGGCCGCGATCACCAGCGCGTGCTGCCGGCTGCGGGCCAGCGCGGCGACGGTCGGGCCGGACCCGGAGACGACGACGCCGAGCGCGCCGGCGTCCTCGGCGACGGCCAGCGTCTCGACCAGCCCGGGCGCCAGCTCGACGGCGGCGTCCTGCAGGTCGTTGTGCAGGAGCGCGCCCAGCGCCGGGGCGTCGCCCGCGCGCAGCGCCTGGAGCAGCGCCACGTCGCCGTCGGTCTCCAGGCCGTCGCGGCCGGCGGCGAGCCGGTCGAACTCCTCGTAGACCCGCGGCGTGGACAGCCCCTCGTCCCGCACGCCGAACGCCCAGTGGTACTCGCCGCGGCTGAGCGCGGCGGTGAGCAGGTCGCCCCGGCCGGAGCCGACGGCGGTCTGGCCCATGAGCAGGAACGGCACGTCCGACCCGAGCTCGGCGGCGATCTCGTGCAGCTCCTCGCGGCTCAGCGCTGTGCCCCAGAACGCGTCGCAGGCGAGCAGCGCCGCGGCGGCGTCGGCGGAGCCGCCCGCCATGCCGCCGGCGACGGGCACGCCCTTGTGCAGGTGCAGGTGCACGCCCTCGTCGACCCCGGTGCGGGCGGCCAGGGCCCGGGCGGCGCGGAGCGCCAGGTTGCTGGCGTCGGTCGGCACCCTCTCGGCCTGCGGACCGGAGACGGTGACGCGCAGGTCCTCCGCTGCGGACGCGACCACGTCCTCGTACACCGACACGGCCTGGAACACGGTGGCGAGCGGGTGGTAGCCGTCCGGGCGGCGCGGACCGACGCGGAGCGACAGGTTCACCTTGCCGGGTGCCCGGACGCGGACCTCACGGCCGGTGCGGGGGGCGAGGCGCAGGTCGGTCACGGGGACCACTGTGCCAGGTCCCGGCGCGTCCGGCGCGTCCCGGGCCGGAGCACGCGGCGGCGGCGTCCGGGGAGGTCAGCCCTCCGCGGGGGCGTGCAGCCGCTCGGCGACCCGGGCGAACGCGGTCACGTCCAGCGCCTCGCCGCGGGCCTGCGGGTCGACCCCGGCGGCGGTGATCGCGCGCGTGGCCGCCTCGGCGCCGCCGGCGAGGGTCCCCAGCGCGGAGCGCAGCATCTTGCGCCGCTGGGCGAAGGCGGCGTCCACGACGGCGAACACCTGCTCGCGGGTGGCCGTGGTGGCCGGCGGCTCGCGGCGGTCCAGGCGGACGAGCGCGGAGTCGACGTTCGGCACCGGCCAGAACACCGACCGGCCGACGGTGGCGGTGCGGCGGGCGGAGGCGTACCAGGCGGCCTTGACCGACGGCACGCCGTACGTGCGGCTGCCGGGCGGGGCGGCGACCCGGTCGGCGACCTCGGCCTGCACCATGACGAGCACGCGCTCCAGGGACGGGAAGCGCTCGAGGAACGTGAGCAGCACGGGCACCGAGACGTTGTACGGCAGGTTCGCGACCAGCGCCGTGGGCGCTCGGCCGGGCAGCGCGCGCACGTCCAGCGCGTCGCCGCGCACGACGGTGAGCGCGGGGTGCGGCGGGGGACCGGGGTCCGGGGCCACGTCGGCCGCCGGCGCCGCGACGTCCGCCAGGTCGACCGTGTCGACCACCGCGCCGGGCACGTGCCGGCGCACGGTCTCCGGCAGCAGGCCCGCGAGCACCGGGTCGATCTCGACCGCCACCACGTCGGCGCCGGCCTCGAGCAGGCCTAGCGTCAGCGAGCCGAGGCCCGGCCCGACCTCGACGACCCGCTCGCCGGCGACCACGTCGGCCTGCCGGACGATCTTGCGGACCGTGCCGCCGTCGAGCACGAAGTTCTGCCCGAGCGTCTTGGTCGGGCGGATCCCGGCGCGCTCGGCGAGCGCGCGGATCTCGGCCGGACCGAGCAACGGCCCCGCCGCGGGTGCGACGGGGCCGGTGCTGGAGGACATGCGGGCGAGCCTACCGGGCCGCCCGCGGGTGCGGCGTCAGCCGAACAGCCGCGACCCGCAGACCGGCCACTGGCCGGCGCCGGAGCGGTTGTAGAGCATCTGCGCGCGGGCGGTCTGCTCGTCGGCCGAGGCGTCCGAGGGGAGCCCGCTGCCGCCGACCGCGTTCCAGGTCGCGACGGAGAACTGGTACAGCCCGTGGTACTTGCCGGAGGCCGACACGATGGACGGGTTGCCGCCGGACTCGCACGCGGCCAGCGCCGCCCAGTTCAGACCGGCCGCGTCGCCGCCGCCGACCGCCGGGGTGCCGGCCGACGCGGGCGCCGACGAGGACGCCTTGGGGGTGGTGACGACCGGCTTCTTCTTGGTGCCGATGTTGGTCACCTGGTCGACCGGCGCCTGGGTGACGGCGTCGGACAGCGGCTCGCGGCCGGTCTCCTGGCCGTCGACGGTGGTCACGCGCTCCACGACGGTCCGCACGCCGGGGACGCCGGCGGTGGTCACCTTGGAGTCGCCCACGTACAGCGACGCGTCGTTCTGCTCGACGGCGTTGAACGGCACCTCGTGCGTGGTGGTCACGTCCTGGATCACGACGCGGTTCACCACGACGGTGATCGTCCCGCCGGCGCGCTGCACGCTGACCCGGTCGAGCGGCTGCAGGGTGACGTCCAGGGCGTCGAGCGCCTCGGCGACGGTGGTGCTGCCGTCGGGGACCGTGAGGGTGGTCCCGTCGACCACGACCGCGGCGGGGCCGTCGAGCGTGAGGTCGAGCGACAGGTCCGGGCGGCCGCCGGCGGCCGAGCGGGACGCGACCAGCCGGACGTCGTCGCCGCGGGCCGCGAGCATGGTGAGCGCCTCGTCGGCGGTGAGCGCGGTCGTCCAGACCGTCTGCTCGGCGCCGTCGGCGTTGATGGTCACCTGGTGGGCGTGCCGCACGACGACGTCGACGCCGTCGGCGAGGGCGCCGGAGGGGCTGACGGTGTCGCGCTCGCCGAGCTCGAGCTCCTGCTCGGCCAGCAGGCCGTCGACGCTGCCCGAGAAGGTCGACACGGTCGTGGTGACCCCGTCGACGTCGAGGGTCACGGTCTTGTGGGCGTCGGCGACGGCGACGCCACCGGTGGCGAGCACGACCACGGCGGTCGCGGCGCCGATGAGGCGCACGCGGCCCCGGCGCGACCGGCGCGGGCCGTCGGGCTCGGTGCCGGCGGACCCGGGGTCCGTGTTCTGGACGATGCGGGTGCGGAGGGCTGCGGGCGTGGCGGCGAAGCGCGCGCGGGCGCGGCGGAAGAGGGAGGTCACGTGGTTCCAGACGACGGCGGTCCCGGGCACGGGGGGCGGGGCGCGGCGCTCGCGGGCGTCGCCCGCCGGTGCCCGGGCCTGACGGCCCCGCGGCTGCGGCGGCACCTGGAGGGAGGTGTCGCACCCGGCGGTCCCGGATCCCCGATCCGGCGGTCATGCCCCGCGCGGCGTGCGCTGCACGGGTGCGCTCGCGGGGGGAGGGCCCCGGTCTGTCACGAGCGACACGCGACCGTAACCCATTCGTGACCATGTGCCAAGTGCTGGGCGCGGCCCCGCAGGTCACCGCCGGGGGCGGGTGGGGGTCAGTACCAGCCCTTGGCCTGGAACGAGGACCAGGCGCCGCACGGCGTCGAGTAGCGGCCCGCGATGTAGTTCAGGCCCCAGGTGATCTGGGTCGCCGGGTTGGTGCGCCAGTCCGCGGCGACGCTCGCCATCTTCGAGCCCGGCAGCGCCTGCGGGATGCCGTAGGCGCCCGAGGACGAGTTGGCCGCGTCGACCCGCCAGCCGCTCTCCTTGTTCCAGAGCTGCAGCAGGCAGGCGAACTGGTCGTCGCCCCAGCCGCGCTCGGCGGCGAGCTGCTTGCCGACCTCCTGCGAGCTGCCGGGGGAGACGGAGATGTCGACGCCCGCGGCGACCTCCATGGTGCCGACCTTGACGACCTGGGTCACCGGCTCGACCGTGACGGCGGACGCCACCACCTGCCGGTCGACGACGGCGCCGCCGACGGTCGCGGTGCTGTACGTCGTGGTCCGGACGCCGGCGCGGCCCGCGGTCTCGACCTTGCGGGTGCCCTTCGCGAGCGTGGGGTCCTCGACCTCCTGCTCCTCGAACGGCACCGCCTCGGTGACCGTCTCCCCGGCGGTGGCCGCGCGGGTCACCAGGACCACCAGGCCGTCGGTCGCGGTCGCGTCGAGCGGGACCGACACCCGGTCGCCCTCGTTCAGCACCAGGCCGATGTCCCGCAGCGCGTCCCGGACGGTCCCGCCGCTGGTCAGGCCGTCGATCACCTGGCCGTCGACGGCCAGGTGGATGGTCTTCTGGGTGGACACCCGCAGCACGTCGCCGCGCTCGAGGCCCGCGGACCGGGACGCGGACAGCAGCGTCTCGTCGTCGCGCAGGCCCAGGCCCTCGACCGCCTCGCCGACGGTCAGCGCCGTCGTCCACACCGTGCGGTCCTCGCCGTCGACCTGGACGTCGATCTCCCGGCCGTGCCGGACGACGATCTGCGCGCCGTCCCCGACCGGCTCGCCCAGGCCCGGCGCCACCAGGTCGCGGTCGCCCACCTCGATGTCCCCGGCCGCGAGCACCTGGCCGACCGTGCGGCCGAACGCGCTCACCTCGACGGCGGAGCCGTCCACCTCGACGGTCACGGTCTTGTGCAGGCCGACGAAGGCGGTGGTCGCGCCGGCGACCAGCGCGAGCGCGAGGCCCTGGGCGCCGTGCCGGAGCAGGCGGGAACGGTGGGCGGTGCGGTGCGTCGGGCTCGACGCGGGGGCAACGGGCGTCTCGGGCGCAGGCACGCGGGGGGCTCCAGCGGGTCGGGTCGGCGCGAGGGGAGGGACCCGCGCCGGTACAGCCGTCCGACCGTAACCGATCCGTGACCCGGAGGGGAACCCGCGATCCGCGGAACCACCCCGTCGGGCGGGGGTCACCAGGTGCCGTACACCCGCTCCGCCGTGGACGCCAGGGACCGGCACAGCTCCGCCAGGTCCAGGTCGCGCTCCGCGGCGATCCGGCGCACCGCGTGCGGGACCAGGTACGGGGCGTTCGGGCGGCCGCGCAGCGGGTGCGCCGTCAGGTACGGCGCGTCGGTCTCGACGAGCAGCAGGTCGAGGGGCAGCGCGCGCACCGCCGCCCGCAGGTCGTCGTTGGCGCCGTAGGTGACCGGGCCGGCGAACGAGGCGAACCAGCCGTGCTCCGCGCAGACCGCGGCGAGCGCGGGGCCGCCGGAGAAGCAGTGGAACACCGTCCGCTCGGGTGCGCCGTCGCGGAGCAGCACCTCCACCACGTCGTCGTGCGCGTCGCGGTCGTGGATCTGCAGCGCCAGGCCGAGCTCCTTGGCCAGCGCCACGTGCGCCCGGAACGCCTCCCGCTGCACGGCGCGGCCGCGCGGGCCGGCGCGGAAGAAGTCCAGGCCCGTCTCGCCGACCGCGCGCACCCGGTCGTTGGCGCGCGCGACCTCGGCCACCCGGGCGAGCGCCTCGTCGAGCGACGCGTCGTGCCGGCCCCGCGGGTCCGGGTCCAGCCCGTCGGGGGCCACCTCGTGCACCCCCGCGTGCAGCACCGCCTCGTTGGGGTGGATCGCGACGGCGCCGAGCAGCGCCCGGCGGCCGGGCCGCAGGGGGACCGGGGCGGCCGCGGGGTCGGCGGCCGGGTCCCCGTCGACGCGCAGCACCGCGTCCGTCCACGCCACCGCGTCGAGGTCGCAGCCGACCTGGACCATCCGCGGCACGCCGACGGCGGCGGCCCGGTCCAGGTGGTCGTCCAGCGTGACCGGCGCGGGCTCGTCGCCCGCGTCGGCCCCCGCGTCGGCGCGCACCCCGAGCACCGACTCCAGGTGCGTGTGGTCGTCGACCACCGGCACCGGGAGCGGCTCGGGCGACGGGGCCCAGCCGGTGGGCCGGTTGCGGCTGCGCGCCACCTCAGCCCTGGCGCAGCCGGTCGAGCTCGGTCTCGACCACGTCGTCGTCGAGCTTGGTGAACACCGGCGTCGGCTTGCCCACCGGCGTGCCCGGGACCACGGCGCGCGGCCGCCACGCGGGCACCGTCTCGCCGAGCCGGTAGTCGCCCGTGATGACCGGGTAGTGACGCGACGCGTCGTCCAGGTCCGTCACCTCGTCGATCCGGGGCAGCGGGGAGAACGTGCCGGTGCCGCCCAGCGCCTCGTGCACGGCCTGCGCCGAGTGCGGCAGGAACGGCGACAGCA
The DNA here is from genome assembly GCF_005239125.1 of Cellulomonas hominis. GTDB lineage: Bacteria > Actinomycetota > Actinomycetes > Actinomycetales > Cellulomonadaceae > Cellulomonas > Cellulomonas hominis_A. The sequence goes on from NZ_SZYE01000018.1 coordinate 19,699, forward strand.
GCGTGTTGCAGTCGCTCACCGCCTGCGCCGCGGTGTGCAGCACGGTGCCCAGGCGCTCCGGGTCGTTCTTCAGCTTCCACGGCTCGGTCTCGGAGATGTACCGGTTGGCCTCCTGGACCACCCGCATCGCCTCGCCGATCGCCGCGCGGTGCCGGTGCGTGCCGATGAGCTCGCCGACCCGGCCGAACGCGGTGGTCGTCGTCGCGAGCAGGTCCTCGTCGACCGTCGTGCGCGGGCCGGGCTCGGGGATCGCGCCGACGTTCTTGTGGATCATGCTCGCGGTGCGGTTGACCAGGTTGCCCCAGCCCGCGACCAGCTCGTCGTTCGTGCGGCGCTTGAAGTCCGCCCAGGTGAAGTCGGCGTCCTGGCTCTCCGGCCCCGCGGTGGAGATGTAGTAGCGCAGCGCGTCGGGCTGGTACCGGCTCAGCATGTCGCGCACGTAGATGACGACGCCGCGGGACGAGGAGAACTGCTTGCCCTCCATCGTGAGGAACTCGGACGACACGACCTCGGTCGGCAGGTTCAGCCTCCCGTAGACCCCGGGCTCGCCGCCCTTGGACCCGCCCCCGGCGTAGCCGAGCAGCTCGGCCGGCCAGATCTGCGAGTGGAAGGTGATGTTGTCCTTGCCCATGAAGTAGTAGGACAGCGACTCGGGGTCGGTCCAGAACTGCCGCCACGCCTCGGGGTCCCCGGAGCGGCGCGCCCACTCGATCGACGCCGACAGGTAGCCGATCACCGCGTCGAACCACACGTACAGCCGCTTGGACGGGTTGTCCTCCCAGCCCTCCAGCGGGATCGGGATGCCCCAGTCGATGTCCCGGCTCATCGCGCGCGGGCGCACGTCGTCCAGCAGGTTCAGCGAGAACTTCAGGACGTTCGGGCGCCACTCGGTGCGGGTGCGCAGCCAGTCGCCGAGCGCGTCGACGAACGCCGGCAGGTCCAGGAAGAAGTGGTTCGACTCGACGAACTTCGGCGTCTCGCCGTTGATGCGGCTGCGCGGGTTCTTCAGGTCGATCGCGTCGAGCTGGTTGCCGCAGTTGTCGCACTGGTCGCCGCGGGCGCCGTCGTAGCCGCAGATCGGGCAGGTGCCCTCGATGTACCGGTCCGGCAGCGTGCGGCCCGTCGACGGGCTGATCGCGTTCATGGTCGTCTGCTCGACCATGTACCCGTTCTTGTGCACCGTGCGGAACATCTCCTGCACGACCGCGTAGTGGTTGCGGGTGGTCGTGCGGGTGAACAGGTCGTACGACAGGCCCAGCTGCGTGAGGTCCTCGACGATGACGCGGTTGTACCGGTCGGCGAGCTCCTGGGGCGTGACGCCCTCCTGCTCGGCCTGCACGAGGATCGGGGTCCCGTGCTCGTCGGTGCCGGACACCATGAGGACGTCGTGCCCCGCCATGCGCATGTAGCGGCTGAACACGTCGGAGGGGACGCCGAAGCCGGCGACGTGGCCGATGTGACGCGGGCCGTTGGCGTACGGCCAGGCGACTGCGCTGAGGATGCGGGACATGGCGTCGATCCTAGTGAGCCGCGCGGACCGGCTCGCGACGGTCTCGCCGCCGGCGTTCCCGGTGCGTGCCCGACGTGGGGGCGACGCGCGTGTCAGCGTCCCCGAATGCTGCTCGTCCCTCGTGGGGGCTCGGCGTCCGCTCACCGACCCCCGCGGCCCCGGCGGTCAGCCCTCCACGGCCTCCGCCAGCGCCATCCACTTCTCCTCGACCTCGGCGACCTCGGCCTCGAGCGCGGCCTTGTCCGTCCCGAGGGCGGTGAGCCCCACGTAGTCGGCGGGGTCGTGCTCGGCCATCTTCTTCTCGAGCGCCTCGATCTGGCCGGTCAGCTTGGAGATCCGCCGGTCGAGCGCGCCGAGCTCCTTCTTGGCGGCGCGGAGCTCCGCCCCGTCCAGCCCCGACGGCGCGACCTCGCCGCCCACCGCGCCCGACGACTCGGTCGGCGCACCGGTGGCGACGGCGCCCGCACCGGCGCGGGACCGCTCCAGCAGCCGCAGGTACTCGTCGACGCCGCCCGGCACGTGCCGGAAGTGCCCGTCGAGCACCGCGTACTGCTGGTCGGTGACGCGCTCGAGCAGGTACCGGTCGTGCGAGACGACCAGGAGGGTGCCCGGCCAGGTGTCGAGCAGGTCCTCCATGGCGGCGAGCATGTCGGTGTCCAGGTCGTTGGACGGCTCGTCGAGGACGAGCACGTTCGGCTCGTCGAGCAGGATGAGCAGCAGCTGCAGCCGGCGCCGCTGCCCGCCGGACAGGTCCTTGACCGGCGTCTGGAGCTGGACGGCGGTGAACCCGAGCCGCTCGAGCAGCTGCCCGGGGGTCAGCTCCTTGCCGCCGGCGACGTAGGACGTCCGGTACCGGGCGATCACGTCGTTGACCCGGGTGTCCGCGATGTCCGCGAGCTCGGCCAGCTCCTGCGTCAGCGTCGCGACCTTGATGGTCTTGCCGCGCTTGACCCGGCCGGTCGTCGGCGCGACGGCGCCGGTGACCAGGCCCAGCAGCGTCGACTTGCCGGCGCCGTTCACCCCGAGCACGCCGGTGCGCTCGCCCGGCGCGATGCGCCAGGTCACGTCCCGCAGCACCTCGTGCGCGCCGTAGGAGACGGACACGTCCTCGATGTCGACGACGTCCTTGCCGAGCCGGGCGGTGGCCATCTGGGACAGCTCGACGGAGTTGCGCGGCGGCGGCACGTCCTCGATGAGCTGGTTCGCGGCCTCGATGCGGAACTTCGGCTTGGAGGTGCGGGCGGGGGCGCCGCGGCGCAGCCAGGCGAGCTCCTTGCGCATGAGGTTCTGCCGCTTGGCCTCGGAGGCGGCGGCCATCCGGTCCCGCTCGACCCGCTGCAGGACGTAGGCCGCGTACCCGCCCTCGAACGGCTCGACGATCCCGTCGTGCACCTCCCAGGTCGCGGTGCACACCTCGTCGAGGAACCACCGGTCGTGGGTGACGACCAGCAGGCCGCCCGCGTTCGACGACCAGCGCCGGTTCAGGTGCCGGGCGAGCCAGGTGACCGCCTCGACGTCGAGGTGGTTGGTCGGCTCGTCGAGCATGAGCACGTCGTCGTCGCCCGCGAGCAGCGCGGCCAGCGCGACGCGGCGCCGCTGCCCGCCGGACAGGTCGCCGACCAGCTTGTCCCAGGGCAGGTCGCCGACCAGGCCGGACACGACGTCGCGGACCTTCGGGTCGCCGGCCCACTCGTGCTCGGCGCGGTCGCCGACGACCGAGGCCCCGACCGTCAGCGCGGGGTCGAGGGTATCGGTCTGGTCGAGCACGCCGATCCGCACGCCGCCGCGCACGGTCACGCGCCCGGAGTCCGGCGTCAGGCGCCCGGCCAGCAGCGCGAGCAGGGACGACTTGCCGTCGCCGTTGCGGCCGACGACGCCGACGCGGTCGCCCTCGTTGAGGCCCACGGTCACCGCGTCGAAGACGTTCTTGGTCGGGAAGGACAGGTGCAGCGCTTCGCCGCCGAGCAGGTGGGCCATCGCGCAAGCGTAGGACGCGCGCGGTGCCCGGCCCGCGCCGGGGGTCCCGGCCCGGTCCCGCTACGGTGGCACCCGTGCAGCCGCTCGACCGCGACCCCGACACGGCCGACGTCCCCGACGTGAACCGCCTCGACCCGCCCCGCCCCGGGACGGCGCGCCCCGGCGACCCCGCCGCCCCGGGCGGCTCGGCGGCCTCCGCCGTCGACGTGCCCGCCGACCCCGACGCCCCGGGCTGGGGGCGGCCACCGATCACCGCGGACCAGCGGCGCTACGACGTGCTGCTCGCCGCGGCCCTGCTCGTCGGCGGCATCCTCAGCCTGGCCCTGGGGCGCACGGCCGGCATGTACGACGACCCCGCCGAGGGCTGGGTCGCGGTGCTGTGCGTGCTCGCGGTGACCGCGCCGCTCGCGGTGCGCCGCCGGCAGCCCGCCGTCGTCGCCGTCGTGGTCGCGGCCGCGTTCGTGCTCGTCGGGGAGCTGCGGGTCCCGGAGACGCTGTTCGCCAACATCGCCCTGTTCATGGCGCTCTACACGGTCGGCGCGTGGGACCGGAACCGCGCACGGGCGCTGTGGGTGCGCGCCGGGATCGTCGTCGCGATGTTCGTGTGGCTGCTGGTCGCCATGTTCCAGGCGGTCACCGACCCGGAGGGCATCGAGGGCTTCTCCAACGCGGGGGCGTTCTCCCCGCTGGTGGCGTACCTGCTGATCCAGCTGCTCACCAACATCCTGTACTTCGCCGGGGCGTGGTGGTTCGGCGACCACGCGTGGAACGCCGCGCGCGAGCGCGCCCGCACCGAGCACCGCGGCCGCCTGCTGGTCGGCGAGCGCCGCCGGGTCGAGGAGCAGGCCGTCGCCATCGAGCGGCTGCGCCTGGCGCGGGAGCTGCACGACGCCGTCGCGCACCACGTGTCGATGATGGGCGTGCAGGCCGCCGCGGCGCGGACGGTGCAGGCCTCCGACCCGCAGCAGGCCGCGCTCGCGCTGGAGCAGGTCGAGGACTCGGCGCGCGAGGCGGTCGACGAGCTGCACGGGCTGCTCAGCACGCTGCGCGAGTCCGGGACCGAGACGCACGCCGCCTCCGCGGTCGGCTCGCTGTCCGTCGAGCGGCTGCCCGAGCTGGTGCAGCAGGCCGCGGACACCGGGCTGACCGCGCGGTTCCAGGTGATCGGCGAGCCCGTGCGGGTGCCGCCGCTGACCTCGCTCAACCTGTACCGGATCTGCCAGGAGGCGCTGACCAACGTGCGCAAGCACGCCGGCACCGGCGCCCAGGTGGACGTCCGGCTGCGGTACGACGCCGACGCGGTCGAGCTGGAGGTCGCCGACGACGGGACGGGGGCACGCCGGGTGCTGCGCCGCGGGACGTCCGGCGGGCTCGGCCTGGTCGGCATGCGGGAACGGGTCGCCGCCGACGGCGGCACGCTGGAGACCGGCGCGCGCGGACGCGGCGGCTACCTGGTCCGGGCGCGGGTGCCGCTCGGACCGCGGACGGGAGGGGCACGATGACCGGGGCCGACGCGGTGCGGTGGGACACGACCGGGACCGACGAGGCGGCGGAGGTGCCGTTCGGCCCCGACCACCCGGTGCGGGTCGTGCTCGCCGACGACCAGGCGCTGCTGCGCGCCGGGCTCGCCACGATCCTCGGCGCGCAGCCGGACATCGAGGTGGTCGGGCAGGCGGGCGACGGCGCCGAGGCCGTGGCGCTCGCGCGGTCCCTGCGCCCCGACGTCGTCTGCATGGACGTGCAGATGCCCGGCGTCGACGGCCTGGAGGCGACCCGCCGGATCACCGCCGACCCCGACGTCACCGCCGGCGTGCTGGTGCTGACCACGTTCAACCGCGACGACTACCTCCTGGAGTCGCTCCGGGCCGGCGCCGCGGGGTTCCTGCTGAAGAACTCCCGGCCCGAGCAGCTCGCCGACGCCGTGCGGGCCGTCGCCGCGGGGGACGCCCTGCTGTCGCCCGAGGTCACCCGCGCCGTCATCGCCCGGGCGGTGGTGGGCGAGGGCTCCGCCGCCGGGGGGAGCGGGCCGGCCGCCCGGCGGGCCCCGGGTGCCCCGTCCGTCCCGGGGCTGACCGAGCGCAAGCTGGAGGTGCTGCGCCTGGTCGCGCGGGGCCTGAGCAACGACGAGATCGCCGCCGAGCTCGTGCTGGGCCGCGCCACCGTCAAGACCCACGTGTCCAACGTGCTCACCAAGCTCGGCCTCCGGGACCGGGTGCAGGCCGTCGTCTACGCGTTCGAGAACGGGCTCACGGACTGACCCCCTCCACCCCGGGACGGAGGCCCGGCCGCCCGGCAAGTTCCGCCCGGCGGCCGAGGTGCCGGGGCACGGGGTGCTCCTAGCGTTGACCACAGCGGACGACAGGTCCGCCACAGGTCACGACAGGAGACGACATGCTGCAGCTCGACGGGATCCACCGGTCCTTCGGGGACCGGCTGGTGCTCGACGACGTCGGCTTCTCGGTGGAGCGCGGCAAGCTCACCGGGTTCGTCGGCGGCAACGGCGCCGGCAAGACCACGACGATGCGGATCATCCTCGGGGTGCTCACGCCGGACTCCGGCACCGTGACCCTCGACGGCAGCCCGCTCGGTGACGACCGCCGCCGCGCGTTCGGCTACATGCCCGAGGAGCGCGGCCTCTACCCGAAGATGCACGTGCTGGAGCAGATCACCTACCTGGCGCGGTTGCACGGCTACGAGCGCCGGACCGCGACGGAGAAGGCCCGCGACCTGCTCGAGAAGCTCGGGCTCGGCGAGCGGCTGACCGACCCGGTCGACGACCTGTCGCTCGGCAACCAGCAGCGGGCGCAGATCGCCGCCGCGCTGGTGCACGAGCCGGAGGTGCTGGTGCTCGACGAGCCGTTCTCCGGCCTCGACCCGATGGCCGTCGACCTGGTGCTCGGTGTCCTCCAGGAATACGCGTCCCGCGGCGTGCCGGTGCTGTTCTCCTCGCACCAGCTCGACGTCGTCGAGCGCCTCTGCGACGACGTCGTCGTCATCGCGGGCGGGAAGATCCGCGCCGCCGGGGAGAAGGAGGCGCTGCGCGCCCAGCACGCCGCGCCCCGCTACGAGATCACCTCCGGCGGCGACATGGGCTGGCTGCGCACCGAGCCGGGCGTCCAGGTCGTCGAGTTCGACGGCGGCTACGCGCTGTTCGAGTCCGACGAGACCACCGCCCAGCGGGTCCTGCGCGCCGCGCTCGACGCCGCGCCCGTGCAGCAGTTCGCCCCGGTCCGCCCGCGGCTCGCGGAGATCTTCCGCGACATCGTCCGCGACGAGGAGCGGCACGACGACGCGCCCACCACCACGAAGTCGAAGGAGACCGTCCGATGAGCCGGCGCACCCCGATGCTGTCGAACACGCCCGGGTCCGGGCCCGCGTCGGCCGGCCGGCCCGCCGCCCCGGGCACCGTGCAGGCGACGCTCATGGTCGCCGAGCGCGAGATCACGACCCAGGTCCGCAGCAAGTCGTTCCTCATCTCGACCGCCGTGCTGCTCGTCCTGGTGCTGGGCGGGATCATCCTCACCTCGGTGCTGGGCGACCGGCTCGGCGGCGGGGACACCAAGGTCGCCGTCGTCCCGGAGACCGCCGCCGTGATCGAGGACGTCGACGGGCTGGAGGCGGTCGAGGCCGCCGACCCCGACGCGGCCCGGGCGCTGGTGGAGTCCGAGGAGGTGTCCGCCGCCGTCCTGCCCGACGACGACGCGGACAACCTGCTGGGCGTCGTCGTGGTCGGCCTCGACTCCGCGCCGGACGGCGTCATGAACGCCCTCGCGGTGACCCCGCCGGTGGAGCTGCTCGACGAGTCCGGCACCTCGGACGGCCTGCGCTACCTCGTCTCGTTCGTGTTCGGCATCGCGTTCTTCATGGCCGCCATGACGTTCGGCAGCACGATCGCGCAGAACACCGTGCAGGAGAAGCAGTCCCGCATCGTCGAGATCCTGCTGTCGACCGTCCCGCCGCGGGCGCTGCTCGCCGGCAAGATCCTCGGCAACACCGTGCTCGCGGTCGGCCAGATCGCCGCGATCGCCGCGGTGGCCGTCGTCGGCCTGGTCGTCACCGGCCAGGACGACCTGCTCGGGATGATCGGGGCGCCGGTCGCCTGGTTCGTGCTGTTCTTCCTCGTCGGGTTCGTGCTGCTGGCCGCGCTGTTCGCGTCCGCCGCCTCGCTCGTCTCCCGCGTCGAGGACACCGGCCCGGTGCTCACCCCGGTGATGATGCTCGTGATGATCCCGTACTTCGGCGTCATCTTCTTCAACGACAACGACCTGGTGCTGACGATCATGTCGTACGTGCCGTTCAGCGCCCCGGTCGGGATGCCGGTGCGGCTGTTCCTCGGCGAGGCGTCCTGGTGGGAGCCGCTGGTGTCGCTGGTGATCCTCGCGGGGACCGCGGTGCTGGTGACCGGCATCGGCGCCCGGATCTACGCCCGCTCGGTCCTGCGCACCGGCCGCCGGGTCAAGCTCTCCGAGGCCCTGACCAAGGCCGCCTGACACCCGCCGGACGACGCGCGCGGCACCCGCAGGAGGGGGTGCCGCGCGCGTCGCCGCGTGCAGGGCCTGCCGAGATGGCAGCTCTCGGCTCTGCGCGGGGCCCGCCACGCAGCCGAGCTGCCGTCTCGGCGGGGGCGCGAAGGGGCGGGCGTCAGGGGGTGTCGAAGGGGGCGACCAGGGTGCGGAGCAGGTCCGCGAGGCGATCGCGCTCGGGGGCCGGGAGCGACGACAGGAGGTCCCGCTCGATCTCCAGCAGGGTCGACATCGCGGCGTCCACCCGGGTCCGGCCCTCGTCCGTCAGGCTGACCAGCACGCCGCGGCGGTCGTCGGGCGACGGCAGCCGCTCGACCAGCGCGCGGGACGCCAGGCGGTCGATCCGGTTGGTCATCGTCCCGCTGGTCACGAGGGTCTGGGTCAGCAGGGAGCCGGGCGACATCCGGTACGGCGCGCCGGCGCGGCGCAGCGCGGACAGCACGTCGAACTCCCACGGCTCCAGCCCGTGCCGGGCGAACGCCTGCCGGCGGGCCAGGTCGAGGTGCCGGGACAGCCGGGTGACCCGGGAGAGCACCGACAGCGGCGCGACGTCCAGGTCCGGGCGCTCGCGGGCCCAGGCCTCGACGATCCGGTCGACCTCGTCCCGGGCCCCGGACGCGTCCGGGTGCGCGGGGGACTCGGCTGCCGACATGCGGGCGAGGGTACTCGACGGGTGCCCGGGACCTCGGACCCTGGCGGTCGCGCGGCGCCCGCGGTGGTCTGGTGGGTGCGGCGCCCGGCGGGGGTCCGGCCCGCGGGGAGGTGGCACGCGTGCGGCTGTTCCTGGCGGTGGCGGGGCTCGCCGGACCGGCCCTGATGGTCGCGGCGCACCCGCTGTTCCGCCTCGCCGCCCGGCAGGGGCCGAACGCCTGGGTCGGGTACCGGACGCCGCGCTCCCGCCGGACCGAGGAGGGCTGGCGGTTCGCGCAGGAGGAGTGCGCGTGGGTGTGGCGGCGGGCCGGCGCGTGGTACGGCGCGGCGGGTCTGGCGGCCTTCGGCGCGCTCGCGGCGGGCGGTGCCGGGCTGCCGGTGTGGGAGGCGGCGAGCGTGGTGCTGGCGCTCGGGCCGCTGCTCGGCACGTCCGCGTGGTGCGTGGTCCGGATCGAGCGGGCGCTCGCGGCCGGGGTCCCGACCGGTGCCGCACGCGGGCCGTCCTGAGCGGCTGCCCGTCAGCCGTCCGCCGGCGTGCCGGGGCCCGCGGGTGCGGCGGCGTCCGTCGCCGCTCGCGGCTTCGCGGCGCGCCTGCGCGGCTCCGGCGCGGTCGACAGCTGCGGGCGGCGCTCCAGCCCGGACAGCCCGTTCCACGCCAGGTTCACCAGGGCCGCCGCGACGTCGGCCTTGTTCGGGCTGCGCGCGTCCAGCCAGTGCTGCCCGGTCAGCGCGACCATCCCCACGAGCATCCGGGCGTAGATCGGCGCGGTCCGGGGGTCGAGGTGCTGCCGCGTGAACTGCTCCGCCAGCAGGTGCTCGACCTGCGTCGCCACGTCGCCGATGAGGGAGGAGAACGTCCCGGTCGCCTGCGCCACCGGGGAGTCGCGCACCAGGATCCGGAACCCGTCCTCGGAGTCCTCGATGTACCCGAGCAGCGCGAGCGCCGACCGCTCGACCATGACCTTGGGGTGGCCGCCCTCGTCTAGCGCGTCGGACAGCGCCGAGGTGAGCGCCTGGATCTCCCGGTCGACCACGACGGCGTAGATGCCCTCCTTGCCGCCGAAGTGCTCGTACACGACCGGCTTCGACACCTCCGCGCGGGCGGCGATCTCCTCGACGGACGTGCCCTCGAAGCCCTTCTCGGCGAACAGCCGGCGGCTCACCTCCAGCAGCTGCGCGCGCCGCTGCGTCGCGGTCATGCGGGCGCGGGTGGTGCGGGCCACGCGACGGGGGTCGTCGGTCATCCACCCATCCTCGCAGGCGCCGGGCGTACCCGGGGGGAGGGCGGCGGCGCCCGGGGGTGCCGCCGGGCTGGCAGACTGGCGGCCGACGCGCGGGCGCCGGGACGCCCGGACGCCCCGCGGTCCGCCCTGGTGTAACGGCAGCACGCAGGCCTTTGGAGCCTTGAGGTCCGGGTTCGAATCCTGGGGGCGGAGCCGCCGTGCGACGATGCCCGACGTGCCCGTGACGCCCGCGTCCGCCGCCGCCCGGGGCCGGGCGGCCCTCCGGCGCGCCGACCTCGTGGCGGCCGGGGTCACGTTCGTGCTCGGCGTCGCCGGGCTGCTCGCGCTGCCGGCCCTCGCGGCGATGGAGCCGGCCGAGCCGGACCCCGCGCCGCCGGTCGGTGCGCCGGTCTGGTGGCTCGCCGTCGTGGCCCTGGCGGTGCAGGCGGGTGCGGTCGCCGTGGCCCGGGTCGCGCCGGGCCGCGCGCTGCTCGGTGTCGCCGCCGTCCCGCTGCTCGTGGCGGTGGCGGGCGGCGGGCCGGCGGTGGCGGCGTCCGGGCTGCTCACGCTGGCCGTGGTCGTCGCGGTCTACCGCGCCGTGGTCGCCGTCCCGCTCGCCCGGGTCCGCGGGGCGCTCGTGGCCGCCGTCGTGCTGCTCGCCGTCGCGTCCTCGGTCTCGGGCGCCGGGGCCGTCGACGCCTCGGAGACGCCGCTCGTCGTGCTCGCCGCCGCCGCGCAGGCGGTCGCCGTCGTCGCGCTCGGGCTGGTGCCCGCCCTGGTGGTGTCGTCGCGGCGCGCCGTGCGGGAGGCGCAGGCCGGCGAGCTGCGCGCCCTCGCCGGGGAGCAGGAGGCCCGCGTCCGCACGGCGCTGGCGGAGCAGCGGACCGCGATGGCCCGCGAGCTGCACGACATCGCGGCGCACCACCTGTCCGGCATCGCGCTGATGGCCTCGGCCATCGACCGGCAGATCGGCACCGACCCCGAGTCCGCGCGCCGGGGGGTCCGGGAGGTGCGCGACCAGAGCCGCGTCGTGCTGGCCGACCTGCGGCGCCTGGTCGGGCTGCTCCGGGAGGACGACGGGGCGGAGACGTCCGCGCTGACGCTCGCCGCGGTGCCGGACCTCGTGGGCGACGGCGTCACCCTGGAGGTGCTCCCGCGGGACGCCGACCCCGGCGCCGGCGTCGGCCCGCTCGCCCAGCTCGCCGGCTACCGGATGGTGCAGGAGGCGCTCGCGAACGCCCGGGCCCACGCGCCGGAGGCCGCGTGCCGGGTGACGGTCGACGCCCGAGCCGCCGACGCGGTGGTCCTGACCGTGCGGAACGGCCCCCCGGGCCGCGACCCGGTACCGTCCGAGCACGGCGGCCACGGCCTGCGCGGGATGCGCGAGCGCGCCGAGCTGGTGGGCGCCGACCTGCGGCACGGGCCGACGCCCGACGGCGGCTGGGAGGTCCGACTCGTCCTGCCGCGCGAACCCCGAGCAGAGGAGGACGCCCCGTGACCCGGGTGCTCATCGCCGACGACCAGCCCCTGGTGCGCGCCGGCCTGTCCGCGCTGCTCGCCGCCGAGCCCGACCTCGAGGTGGTCGGCGTCGCGGCCGACGGCGACGAGGCGCTCGCGCTGGCCCGCAGCACCGCGCCGGACGTGGCGGTGCTCGACGTCCGGATGCCCGGCCGCGACGGCATCAGCGTCGCCCGCGAGCTGTGCGGCCCGGAGGCCGAGCGGCCCGTGCCGGTCCTCGTGCTGACCACGTTCGACCTGGACGACTACGTGTTCGGCGCGCTGGAGGCGGGCGCGTCCGGGTTCCTGCTCAAGGACGCGGAGCCGGAGGAGATCGTCCGGGCGGTCCGGCACGTCGCCGCCGGCCGGGGCACGCTCGACCAGGCGCTCACCCACCGGGTGCTGCGCGAGTTCGCCGACCGGCGGCGGCTCCAGCCCGTCACGGTGCAGCGCGGGGCGGACGTGCTCACCGCCCGGGAGCAGGACATCCTCCGGCTGCTGGCGCAGGGGATGTCGAACGAGGAGATCGCCGCGGAGCTGGTCGTCGAGGTGTCGACGGTGAAGTCGCACCTCGCCCGGATGATGCCGAAGCTCGGGGTGCGGTCCCGCCTGCAGGCGGTCGTGTGGGCCTACCAGAACCGGGTGGTCGCGGTCCCCGACGAGGGCTGACCGGCCGGCCGTCGTCCGCCGTGCGGGGGACCGGTTGCGTCGAAGGGTGCAGGCCCGCGGGTTCCGTCGCAGGCGTCTGGAGGGGACGGGTCCCGGATTCGTAGCGTCGAGGAGACGTGAGAACCCGAGACGAGGAGGCCGCCATGAGCGCCACCGCACCCACCCCGACCAGCGCGGCGGGGCCGACCCCGACCCCGCCCCCGACGGCGGCCGAGCCGGCCGTCCTGCTGGACCGGGTCCACCGCTCCTACCCCAACGGCAGCGGCACCATCGCGGCGCTCGCGGGCGTCTCCCTGGCGCTCGCGCCCGGCTCGTTCACGGCGGTCATGGGGCCGTCGGGGTCGGGCAAGTCGACGCTGCTCAACGTCTCGGCGGGCCTGGACCGGCCGTCCAGCGGGCGCGTCGTGGTCGGCGGGTCCGACCTGACGGCGCTGTCGCCGGACGCGGTGACCCGGCTGCGCCGGGACCGGATCGGCTTCGTGTTCCAGGCGTACAACCTGGTCGGCCACCTGACGGTCGCCGAGAACATCGCCCTGCCCCTGCTGCTCGGCGGCCGCGCGCCCGACGCGCACCTGCGTCGCTACCTGGTGGCGGCCGTGGGCCTGGAGGGCATGGAGGACCGGCTGCCCGGCGAGCTGTCCGGCGGGCAGGCGCAGCGCGTCGCGATCGCCCGCGCGCTGATCACCCGGCCGGCGGTGGTGTTCGCCGACGAGCCGACCGGCGCGCTCGACTCGCACACCGGCGGCCAGGTCCTCGAGGTGCTCCGCTCGACCGCGGAGACCCTGCAGCAGACCCTGGTGCTGGTCACGCACGACGCGCACGTCGCCGCCGCCGCGGACCGCGTGCTGTTCCTCGCCGACGGCCTGATCGCCGGGCACCTCGACGCGCCGACGACCGAGCAGGTCACGGCCCGGATGATCGAGCTGGGCCGATGAGCGCCGTCGGGGCGATGGCCCGGTCCGCCGTCCGGGTGCACCGCGGGAGCCTGGCGGGCAGCGCGCTGGTCGTCGCTCTCGCCGCCGCGCTGCTCACCGCCACGGGCGTCTGGGTCGAGGCGGGTGTCCGGCTCGCGGCCGGCGCCGCCGACGACCCGGGCGCGTCGATGCTGCTCGCCGTGGCCTCGTCGTTCGCCGGGACCGCGGTGCTCATCGCGCTGCTGGTGGTGGCGTCGACGTTCGCCGGGGCGCTCCGGCCGCGGGCCCGGGAGTTCGCGCTGCTGCGCGCGGTCGGCGCGACGACCGGGCAGGTGCGGCAGCTCGTCACCGCGGAGGTGCTGCTGGTGTTCGCGGTCGCGGCGCCGCTCGGGGCGGTGCCGGGGCTGCTGCTCGCCCCGCTGCTGTCCGGCGTGCTCGTGTCCGGCGGGGTGGCGCCGGTCGGGTACTCGCCGGCGCTGTCGCCGTGGCCGGTGCTCGGCGCCCTGGCGCTGCTGGTGCCGACCGCGCTGCTCGGGGCGCGCCTGGCGGGCCGGGAGAGCGCGCGGCTCAGCCCGGCGAGCGCCGTGCAGCGCTCGGCGGTCGAGCCGCGGGGCATCCCGCGGACGCGCGCGGTGACGGCGGTGGTGCTGGCGGCGGCCGGGCTGGTCGCCGCGCTGGTCCCGTTCGTCCTCCCCGGGATCGGCGGGGCCGCGGCCGCCACGACCTCCGCGATCGTGCTGCTGGTCGCAGCCGCCCTGGTCGGGCCGCTGCTGGTGCGGTGGGGCGCCGAGCGCGGGCTGCGCCTGACCCGCGGGTCGAGCGCCGTGCCGACGCTGGCGCTGACCAACGCCCGCGGGTTCTCCCGCCGGCTGACCGGCGCGGTGCTGCCGCTCGCGCTGCTGCTGGCGCTCGGCACCGTCCAGGCCGGGGTGAACCGGGCCGTGGTCGACGCCGCCGAGCAGCAGGTGCGGGACGGGGTGGTGGCCGACGTCGTGGCGCAGGACCCCGGCGCGCCCGCCGGGGTGCCGCAGGCGCGGGCGGACGAGGTCGCCGCGCTGCCCGGCGTCGCCGCGGCGGGGGTGACCGCCGGCGTGCCCGCGCAGGTCCGGGTCGACGCCGAGGACGAGGACATGCCGTTCCTCGACGGGCTGTCCTGGGAGCCGGCCACGCTGCGCACGGTGCCGGCGGAGTCGACGCTGCTCGATCCCGGCGTGCGGACCGGCTCGCTCGACGACCTGGACCGCGACGGCACGATCGCCGTCAGCAGCGAGGCCGCGCTCGGCAGCACCGGGCTGGGCAAGCCGGTCGAGGTGCGGGTCGGCGGGGACACCGTGGAGCTGACCGTGGTGGCCGTCTACGAGCGCGGGCTCGGGCTCGGCGACTACCTGATCGGGTCCGGCTCCGCCGTCGCCGCGGGCGCCGAGGGCGGCGTGCTCCTGGTCCGGGCCGACGACCCGGCCGCGGCGGGCGACGTCCGGGCGGCCGTCGCCGCGACCGGCCTCGACGTGACCGACCCCGCCGGCTACGCCCGGACGGTGCGGGACGCCGCCGCGGGGGAGCAGGGGCTGTCCACCGCGCTGCTGCTCGCGCTGCTGGCGTTCGTCGCGGTCGCCGCCGGGAACGCGCTGGTCGCGCTCGTCAGCAGCCGGCGCGGGGAGCTCGCGCTGCTCCGGCGGACGGGGGCGACCCGGGCGCAGCTGATCCGGATGGTGGCCGCCGAGTCGGCGCTGATCACCGGGACCGCCGTCGCCGTGGGGCTGGCCGCGGTGCTGCCCGCGCTGCTCGGCGTGGGGCAGGGGCTGCTCGGGGTGCCGGTGCCGGTCGTCGACCCGGCGGTGCTGGGCGGACTGGTGGCGGTCGTGGCGCTGATCGGGCTGACGCTGCCCGTGGGCGCCGCGGTGCGCGCGACCCGTCCGGCGGCCGGCGGCCTCACGCCGCCCGCGCCGCGAGGC
>NZ_SZYE01000190.1 GCF_005239125.1 Cellulomonas hominis
GCCGGTCCCGCCCGCGCCCGAGCCGCCCTGCCCCGGTGCCGCGCCTGCCGGGCTACCGTGCCCGCCCCGGACGCCGAGCCGGGCGTCGGCGTGCGCCCCGGCCACGCCGTGCCAGCCCATCACCTTCGCGACCGGCACCACCAGCGTGCCGCCGAGCTCGTAGGGCTCCCCGAACACGCGTCGCACGGAGATGATGTCGCTCGCCGCCCGGGTGAGCCCCGGCAGGTCGGGGTGGGTCTCGTCGGTCATCGTCGTCCTCCTCGGTGGGTGTCCGTGCGCCCACCGTGGCACGGCGGGTCGCACGCCCACCAGGCCCTGCGCGGGTCAGCCGGCGGTGCAGGAGGTGCTGACGGTGAACGCGGTCTCGTCGCCGAGCATCTGGCGGAGCGTGCTGACCGGGACGACGAAGCTCTGCCCCGTGGAGTTCTTCGCGTAGACGACGCCGACGACGCGGCCCTCCGCGTCGAGCACGGCGGAGCCGGAGCTGCCCGGCTCGACCTCCGCGTTCGTGACGAGCACCTGGCCGAGGTTCTCGTTCAGCGGGTCGGTGGTGGCGCCGATGACCTGGCCGCTGGTGACGGTGAGCTGTCCGCCCTGCGGGTAGCCGACGACGGTCACCTCGTCGCCCGGGTTCGGGTCAGCGTCGGCGAGGCCGGGCGCCGACGGCAGCGGGTCGGCGGTGCGGACGACGGCCAGGTCCGCCAGCGTCGCGGTCGAGGACGCCGTCACGGCGACGTCCCGGCCGTCGTAGGTGCTGAGCTGGAGGTCGGCCGAGTCGGCGACGACGTGCCGGTTCGTGATGAGGGTGGTCTCGTCGATCGCGAAGCCCGAGCCGGTGGACAGGGAGTTGCAGCCGACGTTCCGGATCCGCACCGCCATCCGCTGGGCGGCGTCGAAGCCGTCGGGCGACAGGTTGCCGGAGGACGACGGCGTGGGCACCGGCACGCTCGACGGCACGAGGTCGGTCGGCACCGGTCCGGGCATGGGCGGCAGGACGCCGCACCCGGCGAGCAGCAGGACGGC
The DNA here is from genome assembly GCF_005239125.1 of Cellulomonas hominis. Taxonomy (GTDB): domain Bacteria; phylum Actinomycetota; class Actinomycetes; order Actinomycetales; family Cellulomonadaceae; genus Cellulomonas; species Cellulomonas hominis_A. The sequence goes on from NZ_SZYE01000190.1 coordinate 1,024, forward strand.
GGCGGCGCCGACGGCGGCGCGGCGGGCGGTCGTGCGGGTCACCCGGTCGCCCCGGCGGCGAGCTGACGCTGCAGCTCCGTGTTCGCCACGGTCGCCGCGTTGCACACGCCCTGGACGTCGCTCTTGAACCGCTCGAGGTCGGCGGGGTCGTACGCGGCCGCGTCCTCGAGGTAGGTGATGAGCTGGTTCTGGGCGTCGATGCAGGTGGACAGCGCGGAGGCCACGTTCGCGGCGGCCTGGGAGATGCGCTCCTGGTAGTCGACGAGCTGGCGCTGCACCTCGCGGTCGTCGCCGACCTGGGCCTTCTCGTCGGCGAGCTGCGTGATCCGGCCCTGCGCGGTGGCGAGCTGCTCGGTGACCGCCGACAGCTCGGCGACGGTCCCGTCGTGCTGGGTGCGCAGGGTGGCGAGCTCCGTGCCGATCGCGCGTCCCTCCGCCTCGAGGCCGTCGGCGTACTCCTCGAACCGGACGGTGCGGACCCACAGGTACGCGGCCAGCGCGGTGACCAGCACCAGCAGCACCGACAGCGCCACCACCGCCCACGGCCGGCGACGGTGGCGAGCGGCCGGCGGCGGGGCCAGGTGGCTGTGCTCGGCGTGCCGCTCGGCCGGTCGGTCGTCCGGGTGGGTGGCGGGGTGCTCGACCGGCGGCAGGGCGTCGGGGCGGGTGGCGGTGTCCGACCACGACGAGGGCCCGGCCGGCCGCGGCGGGCCGATCGGGTCGTGCGGCCCGGTGGCAGACGTCACGGCACCACCTTACGGGGAGTCAGCGCGCACCGTGCCAGGCGGGTGGTCGAGCGGGTGGCGGACGTCACGTCGGCGCGGCGCCCCGGACGGCGGATTCCTGTCGTCCGACAGGCCGGGCGCGGGCGACAATCCTCGGCGTGTCCCTCGCCCCCTACGGCCGCCTGCTGCGCCTGCCCGGTGTCCTCCCCCTGGTCCTCGTCTCGTTCGTCGCGCGCATCCCGCACGCGATGACCGGCGTGGTGCTCACGCTGCACGTCGTCGGCCCGCTCGGGCTCGGGTACGCGCGCGCCGGGCTGGTCGCCGCGGCGATGACCGTCGGGGTGGCGATCGGGTCGCCCTGGCGCGGCCGCCGCGTCGACCGGCTCGGGCTGCGGCGGGCGCTGCTGCCGTCGGTCGTCGTGGAGTCGGCGGTGTGGCTGGTGGCCCCGCGGCTCGGCTACGAGGCGCTGCTCGTCGCCGCCGTGGTCGCCGGCGTGTTCCTGGTGCCGGTGTTCTCGGTGGTGCGGCAGTCGCTCGCCGTGCTGGTGCCGGCCGAGCAGCAGCGCACCGCCTACGCCCTCGACTCCGTGGGCACGGAGATGACGTTCATGCTCGCGCCGACGCTCGGCGTGCTGGTGGCGACCCAGGTCTCGACGACCGCGGCACTGACCCTCGTGGGCGTGGCGACGGTGGCGGCGGGTCTGCTCCTGATGTGGTTCAACCCGCCGACGCGGTCGCCCGAGGGCACGGCCGTGCACGCCGCCGAGGGCGGTCGCCGGCCGCGCCTGCTCACGCCCGGGCTGCTGGTGGTCCTGGCCGCGGCCTCCGCCGCCGCGCTGATCCTCAACGGCACGGACGTGGGCATCGTCGCCGCGCTGCAGGGCTGGGAGCGGGAGACCGCGGTGGGGTGGATGATCGCGCTGTGGTGCGCCGGCTCCGTCGTCGGCGGCCTCGTGTACGGCGCGCAGAAGCGCGAGCTGCACCCGCTCGCGCTGGTCGCCCTGCTCGGCGCCGCGACGCTGCCCGCGGCGTTCGCCCAGACGCAGTGGCAGCTGGCGCTCGCCGTGGTCGTCGCCGGCCTGCCGTGCGCGGCGAGCCTGTCCGCGATCAACGCGTCGCTGGTCCGGATGGTCCCCGAGCACCGGCGCGGCGAGATCATGGGCTGGAGCGGCACGGCGAACACCGTCGGCGCGGCGCTCGGCGCCCCGGTCGTCGGCGCGGTCATCGACTCGACCGGCCCCGGCGGCGGCTTCGCGGCCGCGGGCGGCGTGGGGCTGGTGCTGTCGGTGCTCGGCCTGGCGGTCCTGACCCTGGCGAGGCGGCGGGCGGCGGGGCGCGCCCCGGTCGCGGCGGGCGCGGTGCCGGTCACGCCCGAGGGCGTCGCCCCGACGACGGCTCCCGAGGGGGTCGTCCCGACGCGGGCTCCCGAGGGCGTCGTCCCGACACCCGCGCCCGTCGGCGCCGACGACGTCCCGGCCCGCCCGGCCCCGGAGCCCACGCCCCGCTGACCCCGACCGACGCCGAGTCTCCGGTTCGCGTCTGTCCCGTGGACACCCGCGACAGACGCGAACCGGAGACTCGGCGGGCGGGGCGTGCGCGTGCGGGGCGTGCGCGGGCGGCGCGGGCGCGTGCGCGGGCGGCGCAGCGCGGCGGGCGTCAGGACACGTAGCCGGTGAACTTCTCGCCCGGGCCCTCGCCGGGCGCGTCCGGGAACGGGCTGGCCTCGCGGAACGCCAGCTGCAGGGAGCGCAGGCCGTCGCGCAGCGACCGCGCGTGCTGGTTGCCGATGTCCGGCGCCGAGGCCGTGACCAGCGCGGCGAGCGCGGTGATCAGCTTGCGGGCCTCGTCCAGGTCGAGGAAGTCGCTGCCGGCGTGCTCGTCGGTGTCGGGGGACAGGCCGCACTTGACGGCGGCGGCGCTCATCAGGTGCACGGCGGCGGTCGTGATGACCTCGACCGCGGCCACGTCGGCGATGTCGCGGGTGGCGGTCGTGGCGTCGGGGGTCTCGCTCATGCCGCCGATCCTCTCATCGCGCGGCCGGCCGGTCACCGCGCGGCCGTGCGGGCCGGCGAGCGCGCGACCCCGGCGAGCGCGGGACCCGGCGGGCCGGGTGCGGCGTGCCGGGTCCCGCCACCGGGACAGGGGGCGGCGCGGCCGGAGCGAGTGCCGGCCGCGCCGCGGGTGGTGCGGTCGCGGGGCGGGCGGTGGGGGACCACCCGCCCCGCGACGGGTCAGGCGACCGGCGTGCTCGCGGTGGCGGGCTCGCCGTTCTCGACCGGCGCCGTGCCCTGGAGCCCGGCGGCGAGCGCGGCGCCGAGGCCGGCGTCGACGTTCGTCCAGTACTGGATCGCGCGGGCGCGGATGACGTCGCTCTTCACCGCGCCGACGTGGCCGGTGATGGTCTCGAGGAACCGGGCGCGCGCGGCGTCGTCGAACACCTCGCGGTACAGGGTGCCGGCCTGGCCCCAGTCGTCGTCCTCGGGGTGCAGGGTCGCGGCGGAGCGCACGAGCTCGCCGTCCGCCTCCCAGCCGGCCGACTCCGCGGCGCGGGCCGGGTCGGCCGCCGGGCCGCCGACCGAGTTCGGCGCGTACACCGGGACGTCGGGCGCGCTGAAGTGGTACCGGGCGGCGCCGTCCTTGGAGTACGAGTGCACCTCGGACTTCGGGGCGTTCACGGGCAGCTGCGCGTGGTTGGTGCCGACGCGGTACCGGTGGGCGTCCGCGTAGGAGAAGATCCGCGCGAGCAGCATCTTGTCCGGGCTGGTGGCGATGCCCGGCACGAAGTTGCTCGGCGCGAAGGTCGCCTGCTCGATCTGCGCGAAGTAGTTCTCCGGGTTGCGGTTGAGCTCCATCACCCCGACCTCGATCAGCGGGTAGTCCGCGTGCGGCCAGACCTTCGTGAGGTCGAACGGGTTGAACCGGTAGGCCTTGGCGTCCTCGTACGGCATGACCTGCACCGACAGGGTCCAGCGCGGGAACTCGCCGTCGGCGATGTGCTCGAACAGGTCGCGGATGTGGTGGTCGGCGTCCGAGCCGGCGAGCTGCGCGGCCTCGTCGGCGGTCAGGTTGTCGATGCCCTGCTGGGTCTTGAAGTGGTACTTGACCCAGAACCGCTCGCCGGCCGCGTTGATCCACTGGTAGGTGTGCGAGCCGAAGCCGTCCATCGTCCGCCAGGAGCGCGGCAGACCGCGGTCGCCCATCAGCCAGGTGACCTGGTGCGCCGACTCGGGGGACAGCGACCAGAAGTCCCACTGCATGTCGTTGTCGCGCAGGTTCGAGCCCGGGAGGCGCTTCTGCGAGCGGATGAAGTCGGGGAACTTGATGCCGTCGCGCAGGAAGAACACCGGGGTGTTGTTGCCGACGAGGTCGTAGTTGCCCTCGGACGTGTAGAACTTCAGCGCGAAGCCGCGCGGGTCGCGCCACGTGTCGGGGGAGCCGTGCTCGCCGGCGACGGAGGAGAACCGCGCCAGCATCTCGGTCTCGACACCCGGCTGGAACAGCGCGGCGCGGGTGTAGCGGCTCACGTCGCCGGTGGTGGTGAACGTGCCGAACGCGCCGCCGCCCTTGGCGTGCACGACCCGCTCCGGGACCCGCTCGCGGTTGAACTGGGCCAGCTTCTCGACCAGGTAGTGGTCGTGCAGGACGATCGGGCCGTCGGCGCCGACCGACTGCGAGTGGGCGTCGGACGCCACGGGGGCGCCGGAGTTGGTGGTCGTCGGGTGGACCTGGGTCACGGGAGTGTCCTTCCGGGTCGTCGGCAGGCCGGTCGAGGGCGTGCCGGGGACCGGTCGGGCGGGGTCGCCCGACCGGGAGTCGGTGGTCGGTGGTGCGGGGATCGGGCCGGGGCGGCGGCTCGCCCCGGGGCTGCGGTCAGTCGGTCGCGCGGCTGCGGCAGGCGGGGCACAGACCCCAGAACGTGACCTCGGCCGTCTCGACCGTGAAGCCGGACGTCGAGCTCGGGACGAGGCAGGGCGCCTCGCCGATGACGCAGTCGACGTCGTCGACCGCGCCGCAGGAGCGGCACACCACGTGGTGGTGGTTGTCGTCGACGCGGCGCTCGTAGCGGGCCGGGTGCCCGGCCGGCTCGATGCGCCGCAGGATGCCGACGTCGGTCAGCGCGTGCAGGACGTCGTAGACCGCCTGCACCGAGACGGTCGGCACCGCCTCGCGGGCCCGCCGGAGCACGGTCTCGGCGTCGGCGTGCGGCAGGTCGCCGACGGCGCCGAGCACGGCGAGCCGGGGCGCGGTGACCCGCAGGCCGCGGGCGCGCAGCAGCTCCGCGGGGTCGGTCGCGGCGGGCCCGCCCCCGGGGTGCGGGTGGCCGGCGCTCGTCGCGCCGCCGGCGGCGGGTGCGTGCTGGTCGACGGGCATGTCGTCACCCTGACACGTTTTCTGGAACTGTTCAAGCAGGTATCTGACGGAATGTCACGTCGAGCGCGTGACCGGGGGAACACCGGACCCGTCCCCGGTGTTCTGGTAGAGTCTTTCACGACTGGCCTGGGTCGACGTGTGTCACCGCTTCACCGCGGGGGCGGCGACGGCCCGGGTGCACAAGTGGAGGCCACTCCCACCTGAGTCCCGACCGCCCGGTCCGCCGGCAGCAGGGTCCAGGTCTTCGGTCCAGGTCACGACCCCTCGCGGGAGCGTGGCCCGACGGCGCACCGTTCCGGCGGACGTCGCGGATCGTGTCGGCCCTCCACCTGTGCCCAGGTGCGAGGGCCTTCCTCGTTCCTGGAGGTCACCACTTCGACTTCGAGGAGCACCACATCAGCGAGCCCCGCATCAACGATCGGATCCGCGTCGCCGAGGTCCGCCTGGTCGGCCCGAACGGCGAGCAGGTCGGAATCGTCCGCGTGGAGGACGCGCTGCGCCTGGCCCAGGACGCCGACCTCGACCTCGTGGAGGTCGCGCCGGACGCCCGCCCGCCCGTCTGCAAGATCATGGACTACGGCAAGTTCAAGTACGAAGCAGACATGAAGGCCCGCGAGGCCCGGCGGAACCAGAGCAACACGGTTCTCAAGGAGATCCGCTTCCGCCTCAAGATCGACCCGCACGACTACGGCACCAAGAAGGGCCACGTCGAGCGCTTCCTGGCGGCCGGCGACAAGGTCAAGGTCATGATCATGTTCCGTGGCCGCGAGCAGTCGCGCCCGGAGATGGGCGTGCGCCTGCTGCAGCGGCTCGCCGCTGACGTCGAGGAGCTCGGCTTCATCGAGAGCATGCCGAAGCAGGACGGCCGCAACATGATCATGGTGCTCGGCCCGACCAAGAAGAAGGCCGAGCAGAAGAACGAGCAGCGCCGGGCCCGCGCCCAGCGCGAGCCGCGCCCCGAGGACGCCCAGGAGGTCGAGGAGACCGAGACGGACGCCCCGGTGGAGGCCGCCGCTCCGGCTGCCGCCGCACCGGCCCCGGCCGCTGCTCCGGCCCCCGCTGCTGCTCCGGCCCCGGTCGACGCGCCCGCCCCGGCGGCTGCGCCGGCTCCCGCCGCTGCTCCGGCTCCGGCCGCTGCTCCGGCCCCGGCCGCC
>NZ_SZYE01000191.1 GCF_005239125.1 Cellulomonas hominis
GCGCCGGGCGTCGCCGCCGGCGCCGTCGGCGGGCCAGCCGACGAACCCGATCCGGCGGTGGCCGCGCTCCGCGAGGTGCTCGACCGCCAGCCGCACGCCGAGGGCGCCGTCGACGTCGACCCAGCGGTGGCCGGCGTCCGGGTCGCCCCAGGGCCGGCCGTGCGCCACGAACGGTGCGCCGCGCACCGCGAGCCACGCCGGCCGGGTGTCGCCGGGGTGCGTGTCCGCGACGAGCACCGCGTCGACGTCGCCCGCGGCCAGGAGCTCGTCGTAGGCGGCGATCTCGGCGGCGTCGTCGCCGTAGGGGGCGTCGAACGCGAGGAACCGGTAGCCGTACGGGCGGGCCGCCGCGACCAGCTCGTGCAGCAGCCGGTCCGGGTGCGCGGCCGTGCGGTGCGCGGTGGACCCGACGCGGATGCCGATGAGGCCGGACCGGCGCGAGGTCAGCGCGCGGGCGGCGTGGTCGGGTCGGTAGCCGAGGGCGGTCACCGACCGGCGCACGCGCTCCAGGGTGCCGGGCGACAGCCGGTCCGGGGCGTTCAGGGCGTTGGACACGGTCTGCCGCGACACGCCCGCGTGCTCCGCGACGGCGCGGATGGTCACCCGCGTCGCGTGCGGGCGGCTGCGCGTGTCGTCGGCGGTGGGCATGGGGCGGTCCTCGTGGCGTCCGTGCGGGGGGTGGGTGCGGTGCGGCGTGCGGACCGACGGAGCCACTTTGACCGGTCAAATCCGCGACGATTCTGGTGGGCCCCGGGCCGCGCTGTCAAAGGGCCAGGACGACTCGGACGAACCGGGCGGGGCGGCCGCTGCCTGCACGTTCGTGCACATCGCGACCGGGTGGTCGGTCGCACCGCCGCAGGCTGCGGGGACGCCCGCGGGCGGGGGAGCCGGGAGGCGCCCGCGGGGCCGCGCCGCGGGCGTGCCCGGGGCACCGGTGTGACTAGGGTGACACCCATGACGTGGCTGACGACGCCCGCGCACGCCCGCTGGCTCGAGACCGAGACCGACCGCCTGCTCGCCTTCGGGACGGCGTCCGCCGCACCGTCCGGCGGGTTCCTCCGCCTGGACGACGTGGGACGCCCGCTGCCGGGGCCCGCCGAGCTGTGGATCACCTGCCGGATGACGCACGTCTACGCGCTGGCCCACCTCCTCGGGCGACCGGGCTCCGCCCCGCTGGTCGACCACGGCCTGGCCGCGCTCGACGGGCTGTTCCGCGACCCGGAGCACGGCGGCTGGTACGCCGAGGTGAACGCCGACGGCACCCCCCGCGACGACGCCAAGGCCGCGTACCCGCACGCGTTCGTCGTCCTCGCCACGTCCTCGGCGGTCGCCGCGGGCCGGCCGGGCGCCCAGGCGCTGCTGCGCGAGGCCCTCGACGTCTCCGAGCGGCGGTTCTGGGACGAGGACGCCGGGATGGCCGTCGAGCAGTGGGACCGCACCTTCACCGAGCTCGACGCCTACCGCGGCGTCAACGCGAACATGCACACCGTCGAGGCCTACCTCGCCGCGCACGGCGTGACGGGGCAGCGGGTGTGGCTGGACCGCGCGGTGCGGATCCTCACCCGCGTGGTGCACGGCTTCGCCCGGGAGAACGGCTGGCGGATCCCGGAGCACTTCGACGCGCGGTGGCAGGCGGACCTCGAGTACAACGCCGACAGCCCCGCGCACCCCTTCCGGCCGTACGGCGCGACCGTCGGGCACTGGCTCGAGTGGGCCCGGCTCACCCTGCACGCCCGCGCCTCGCTCACCGCCGCCGGTGACGTCGCGCCCGCCTGGATGCTCGAGGACGCCACCGCGCTGTTCGACGCGGCGGTCCGCGAGGGCTGGGCCGTCGACGGCGCGCCCGGCTTCGTCTACACCGTCGACTGGTCCGGCCGGCCGGTGGTGCGCGAGCGGATGCACTGGGTCGCCGCCGAGGGCATCGCCGCGGCCGCCGCCCTGCACGCCGCGACCGGCGAGCAGCGGTTCGACGACTGGTACGCGACCTGGTGGGACTACGCCGAGGAGTTCCTCGTCGACCGGTCGGGCGGGTCCTGGTGGCACGAGCTCGGCACGGACAACCGCGTGTCGCGGACCGTCTGGGAGGGCAAGGCGGACCTGTACCACGCGGTGCAGGCCACGCTGATCCCGCGGCTGCCGCTCGCGCCGGTGCTCGCACCCGCGCTGGCGCAGGGGCTGCTCGACTGACGGATCGTCGCGCGGGGGCGCGCCGGGGCACCTAGAGTTCCGCCGTGCCCAGGCTCCGGCGTGCCGTCCCGTGGTGGGCGGTGGCCGTGGTGCCGGCCGCCGCCGCGCTGCTCACGGGCGCCCTGCCGCGGGACGACGCCTGGGCGCTCGCCGAGCGCGTCGGGCCGGTGCTGCTGTTCGTCGCCGCCCTCACCGTCGTCGCCGAGCTGTGCGGGTCCGCCGGGCTGTTCGACGTCGCGACGGACGCGGCCGCGCGGGCCGCCGGCGGACGGCGCTGGCTGCTCTGGCTGCTGCTGGTCGCGATCGCCGTGGCGTCGACCGTGCTGCTGTCGCTCGACACCACGGCCGTGCTGCTGACGCCGCTCGCGATCACGCTGGCCCGGCGCACCCGGACGTCGCCGCTGCTGCTCGTGCTGACGGTGGTGGCGCTCGCGAACACCGCGTCGCTGCTGCTGCCGGTGTCCAACCTGACCAACCTGCTCGCCGACCACCGGTTCGCGGAGCAGGAGGCGAGCTACCTCGGCGTGATGTGGGCGCCGGCGCTCGCGGCCGTGCTGGTGACCGTCGCGGTGCTGGCGGTCCGGGGGCGCCGGGAGCTGCGCGGCCGGTTCGAGCCCGGCGCGCGGTACACCCCGCCCGACCGCCCGCTGCTCGTCGCGACCGGGGTGACCGTCGCGGTGATGGCGGTCGGGTTCGTCGCGGGCCTGCCCGTGTGGGCGGTCGCGCTGGGGGCGGCCGCGGTGCTGCTGGCGGCGTCCGCCGTGCGGCGCCGGCCGCTGCCCGGCCGCGCCCGGGACCTGGTCCCGTGGCGGATGATCCTGGTCGTCGGCGCGCTGTTCGTGGTCGTGGAGACGCTGCACGTGCGCGGGCTGGGGGACTGGGTCCTCGACGCGGCGCCGGCCGGCGGGGACGCCGGCGCGCTGCTCGGGGTCGCCGGGCTGTCCGCGGTCGTGGCCAACGCCGTGAACAACCTCCCGGCGTACCTGCTCCTCGAGCCGGTGGCGGGCGAGGACGTCCGGCGGCTCGCGGCGGTGCTGATCGGGACGGGCGTCGGGCCGCTGCTCACCCCGTGGGCCTCGCTCGCGACCGTCCTGTGGTGGCGGCGGTGCCGGCAGGCGCTGGTGCACGTGCCGGTGCGGGCGTTCCTGGTGCAGGGCCTGTGGCTCGCGCCGCTGTGCGTCGTCGCGTCCGTGCTGGCGCTCGTCGCGGTGGCCTGAGCCCCGGGTCAGCCCTTCCGGGTCGAGCGGGCGAGCACGTGCATGCGCTCGCCCTGGGGCCCCCACAGCGTCAGCACCTCGGCGGCGCCCGGCCCCGGGTTGGTGAACCAGTGCGGGATCCGGGTGTCGAACTCGACCGCCTCGCCCGGCTCGACCATCAGGTCGTGCTCGCCGAGCACGAGCCGCATCCGGCCGGACAGCACGTACATCCACTCGTAGCCCTCGTGGGTGCGCGGCTCCGGCGGGCCGGGGTTGTGCCCCGCCGGGAACACCTGCTTGTACGCCTGCAGGCCGCCCTGGCGGCGGCTGAGCGGGACGTAGGTGACCCCGTGCCGCTCGACCGGCGACAGGTGCACCCGCGGGTCCCCGGTCTCGGGCGCGCCGACGAGCTCGTCGAGCGGGACCTGGTGCGCCCGCGCCAGCGGCAGCAGCAGCTCCAGCGTCGGCCGGCGCTGCCCGGACTCCAGCCGGGACAGCGTGCTGACGGAGATCCCGGTGCTGCGGGACAGGTCCGCGAGGGTGGCGCCCCGGCGCTGGCGCAGGTCGCGCAGCCGCGGGCCGACGGCCTCGAGGACGGGCTCCAGGTCGCCCGGGGCGGTGCTGCCGGCGGGGGCGGCGGTCGTGGCGGGGGCGGCCGGCGCGGCGGGCGCCGGCGCGGCGGGGGTGCGCGGTCTGCGGGGCTCGGCCATGCCCCCATTTGCCGACTCGGCAACGACGTTTGTCAAGCGCGCGCCCCCGGCCGCACCGTGGACACCACGACGAGAGGACGGAGGACCCGATGGTGACCGAGCAGGACGACGTGCTGGTGATCGGCGGCGGTGCGGCGGGGCTGAGCGGGGCGCTCACCCTGGCCCGCGCGCGCCGGAGCGTGCTCCTGGTGCACGACGGCGCGCCCCGGAACGCGCCGGCGGCGCACATGCACGCCTACCTCGGGCTGGACGGCCTGCCGCCCGCCGACCTGCTGGCGCGCGGCCGCGCCGAGGTCGAGGGGTACGGCGCCCGGGTCGTCGAGGACCGGGTGGTCGACGTCCGGCGCGACGGCGACGGCTTCCGCGCGGCGCTCGCGGGCGGCCGGGTCGTCCGGGCGCGGCGGGTGCTGGTCGCGACCGGGCTGGTCGACGCGCTGCCGGACGTCCCGGGGATCGCCGAGCGGTGGGGCCGGGACGTGCTGCACTGCCCGTTCTGCCACGGCTGGGAGGTCCGGGACCGGGCGGTCGCCCTGCTCGGGTCCGGGCCGCTGGCGGTGCACCAGGCGCAGCTGTGGCGCGGGTGGACCGCGGACGTGACGCTGTTCCTGGGCGCCGGGGCGGGTGCTGGCGACGGCCTGTCCGACGACGACTGGGAGCGGCTCGCGGCCCTCGGCGTGCGGGTCGTGGACGGCCCCGTCGCGGGCCTGGAAGTGGTGGACGACGTGCTGACCGGGGTGCGGCTCGCGACCGGGACGGTGCTGGGGTGCGACGCGGTGGTCGTGGCGACCGGCCTGGGCGCGCGGCTCGACGGCCTCGAGGGCCTGGGCCTGCCGACGGAGCCGGTGTCGATGGGCGACCGCGTGATCGGGACGCGCGTCGTCGCGGCGCCGGACGGGGCGACGAGCGTGCCGGGCGTGCGCGTCGCCGGGAACACCACGGACCTGCGCGCGCAGGTGCAGGTCGCCGCGGCAGCCGGCCTGACCGCGGGCGCGGCGCTCGTCGCCGAGCTGGTCGCCGAGGACGCCGCGGCCGCCGTGGCGCGGTACCGCGCGGAGCAGGCGGCGCCGTTCTCGGGCCGCGCGGAGCGCGAGCTCGCCGCACGGCGGGCGGGCGACGGGGCGGTCGGGCTGTGACCGGCCGGGACGACGAGGCCGCGGGGCGGACCCGCGGCGACGAGGAGGAGCGGGGCATGGGGCACGGACAGGGCGCGCACGCGCACGGCGGGGACACGGGGCACGGCGGGGACACGGCACGCGGCGGGCACGCGGGGCACGGCGGGCACGCACCGGGCGGCCACCCGGGCGAGGTGCGGCACGACCGGGAGTTCTGGGAGGACCGGTACCGCTCCGCGCCGCAGGTGTGGAGCGGGCGGCCGAACCCGCAGCTCGTCGACGAGGTCGGCGCCCTCGCGCCGGGCCGCGCGCTCGACGTCGCGTGCGGGGAGGGCGGCGACGCGCTGTGGCTCGCCGGGGGCGGGTGGGCGGTGACGGCGGTCGACCTGGCGCAGACCGCGCTCGACCGGGTCGAGGCCGCCGCGGCGCAGGCCGGGCCGGAGGTCGCCGCGCGCGTGCGGACCGAGCGCGTCGACATCGCCACCTGGGAGGCCGGGGACGGCGGGTACGACCTCGTGACCACGCACTTCCTGCACCTGCCGCCCGCGGTGCGGGCCCTGGCGTTCGCGCGGATGGCGCGGGCGGTGGCCCCCGGCGGGACCCTGCTGGTCGTCGCGCACCACGCGAGCGACCTGCGGACCACCGTCGGGCGGCCGGACCTGCCCGAGCTGTTCTTCGACCCCGAGGAGGTCGTGGCCGCGCTGGACCCCGAGGCCTGGGACGTCCCGGTCGCCGAGGCGCGGCCCCGCACGGCCACGGACCCCGACGGCCGGGAGATCACCATCCGGGACACCGTCGTGCGGGCGGTCCGCCGCCGCTGACCGCACCCCCTGCCGCCCGCCGGCGCCGACCCCGGCCCCGGCGGGTGGCAGGATCGCGACCATGAGCGACGACACCGAGGTCCGGGCCCTGATCGCCGAGGTCGAGCGGCAGGAGCGCGACCTGCGCTTCGCCACCTTCACCAACGACGACGCGTGGGAGCTCGGCACGCTGCTGGTCCGGCTGGCGACCGAGCGCGGGCTGCCCGTGACGGTGGACATCCGGCGCGGCGCGCAGCAGCTGTTCCACGCCGCCCGGCCCGGCACGGCCGCCGACAACGACTCGTGGATCGAGCGTAAGGTCCGGGTGGTCGAGCGGTTCGGCACCTCGTCCTACCTGCAGGGCCTGCGGGCGCGGGCGAAGGGCACCACGTTCGGCGCCGTGCACGAGCTGCCGCTCCAGCAGTACGCCGCGCACGGCGGGGCGTTCCCGGTGCACGTCGAGGGCGTCGGCGTCGTGGGCGTGGTGACGGTCTCGGGCCTGCCGCAGGCGGACGACCACGCCCTGGTGACCGAGGCGGTCCGCACCTTCCTCGACGGCTGAGGCCCGCGCGAGGTCGAGCGTTCCCGGCGGGGTCGAGGGGTTCCGTGCCGCGTCCGGCGGGACACCCTCGACCCGGGCGTCAGGGGACCGGGAGGACGGTGGGGAGCCAGGCCGTGACCGCCGCCGCGAGCGACCGCGGATCCTTCTTCAGGGAGTGGTCGCCGGGGACCGGGACGACGGTGCGGGTCGGCGACGGCGGCGGGGTGCCGTAGGGGTCGGTGCTGCCCTGGACCACCAGGACCGGCACCCCCGCGCCGTCGAGCTCGGGCAGCCGGCTCGGCGCGTCCGGCCGGCCCGGCGGCCGGGTGGGGAACGCGAGGCACAGGACCCCGGCCGCGCCGGTGGCCAGCGCGGTGCGGCAGGCGGTGCGGGCGCCCGCGGACCGTCCGCCCGTGACCAGCGGGGCGTCGAGCGCGTGCGCGCGCAGGTGCGCGACGACCGCGGTCCACGCCTCGTCCAGCGCCGGGCCCCGCGGGCCGACCCGCTTGCCGGCGACGCGGTACGGCTGCTCGACGAGCGCGACCGCGAGCCCCAGGGCCGTCGCGGCGTCCGTCACCGCGCGCAGGTCGGGCGCGTCGATCCCGCCGCCGGCGCCGTGGCCGAGCACCAGCGCGCCGGGGACGACCACCCGGCCGTCGTCGCCGGGCGCGACGCGGGCGGGCAGGTGCAGGTGCGCGCGGGCGGGACCCTGCGGGGTCGGGACATCGAGGACGGCGGCGCTCACGCCCGGCACGCTACCCGCGCGGTG
>NZ_SZYE01000192.1 GCF_005239125.1 Cellulomonas hominis
GGCGGGCGCGTCTCAGCCCGCGAGGTACGAGGTCAGCCGCGCGGACCGCGCCCGTGGGCCTTCTCGTGCGCCCGCCGACGCGCGGTCCGCGGGTCTACGGTGCCGGAGCGGGGCCCGGAGCCGCCGGGCCCATCGGCGAGGAGGCGACACGTGCGGCGACGGCTGCAGACCTGGTCCGAGCTCAGGCCCCTGCTGCGGATGCGTCCGCTCGAGCTGGACCCGGTGGCACGCCGGCTGTCCCGCGCGTTCACGGTCCGCGACCTGCGCACGATCGCCCGGGCCCGCACCCCGCGGTCGGTCTTCGACTACGTCGACGGCGCGGCCGAGGCGGAGGTGTCGCTGCGCCGCGCGCGCCGGACGCTCCGGGACGTCGAGCTCCGCCCGTCGGTGCTGCGGGACGTCGGCGAGGTCGACCTGTCGACGACGGTCCTCGGCCGCCCGTCCGCCGCGCCGTTCCTGTACGCGCCGACCGGCTTCACGCGGATGATGCAGCACGAGGGCGAGCGGGCCGTCGCCCGGTCCGCAGCCCGCACCGGCGTGCCGTACACGCTGTCGACGATGGGCACGACGTCGATCGAGGACCTCGCGGAGGCGGCCCCCGGGGGCCGGAACTGGTTCGGCCTGTACGTGTGGAAGGACCGCGGCGCGTCCACCGAGCTGATGGCGCGCGCGAAGGCGGCGGGCTACGAGGCGCTGGTCATCACGGTCGACGTCCCGGTGGGCGGCGCGCGGCTGCGGGACGACCGGAACGGTTTCAGCATCCCGCCGGCGCTCTCGGTGAAGACCGTCGTGGACGGCGCGCTGCACCCGTCGTGGTGGCTGAACTTCCTCACCACCGAGCCGCTGCGGTTCGCCACGCTCGACTCCTGGCAGGGCACGATCGAGGAGCTCGCGGCGCACATGTTCGACCCGACGGTCGAGCTCGCCGACCTGGCGTGGGCGCGCGAGCACTGGGACGGCCCGCTCGTCGTCAAGGGCGTGCAGACGGTGGCCGACGCCGAGCGCGTCGTCGGGGCGGGCGCGGACGCCGTCGTGCTGTCGAACCACGGCGGCCGGCAGCTCGACCGGGCGCCGGTGCCGCTGACCCTGGTGCCGGACACGGTGCAGGCCGTCGGCGACCGGGCGGAGGTGTACGTCGACACCGGGTTCTCGAACGGCGGCGACGTCGTGGCGGCGGTCGCGCTGGGCGCGCGGGCGGTCATGCTCGGCCGCGCGTACCTGTACGGCCTGATGGCGGGCGGCGAGCGCGGCGTCGACCGCGTCGGCACGATCCTGACCACCGAGATCGCCCGGACCCTGCGCCTGCTGGGCGTGCGGTCCCTGGCCGAGCTCACCCCCGAGCACGTGCGGCTGCCGTGACCGGGACCCGCACGCCCGTCGACCCCGGTCCCGTCGACCCGGCCGCCCCGACCCCGGCGCCGGACGCCGCCGCGCTCGCGGCCGTCCTCGCCGACCTGCGCGCCGCGCTCCCCACCGAGGCGCTGGTGACCGATCCCGCCGCCCTGCGGGCACGCGCCCAGGACGGCTCCGCGACCCCGCCGACCGGCGACGCCGTCGCGCTCGTGCAGCCGTCGACCACCGCCGAGGTGTCGGCCGTGCTCCGCGCCGCGCACGCCCACGGCGTCCCGGTCGTGCCGCAGGGCGCGCTGAGCGGCCTCGCGGGCGGCGCCAACGCCGTCCCGGGCGCGATCCTGCTGTCGACCGCCCGGATGACCGCGATCCGCCGGATCGACCCGGTCGACCAGGTCGCCGTCGTGCAGCCGGGCGTCGTGACCAGGGACCTCGTGGACGCGGTCGCCGCGCGCGGGCTGTTCTACCCGCCGGACCCCGCGTCGTACGCGCAGAGCACCATCGGCGGGAACATCGCGACCAACGCCGGCGGGATGCGCTGCGTGAAGTACGGGGTGACCCGGGACTTCGTGCGGTCGCTGGAGGTCGTGCTGGCGGACGGCACGGTGATCCGGACGTCCCCGGAGACGGTGAAGGCGGTCGCGGGGCTCGACCTCACGGGGCTCGTGGTCGGGTCGGAGGGCACGCTCGCGGTCGTCACCGAGGCGACGCTCGGCCTGCTGCCGGCGCCCGGGCCGGACCGCGGCGTGAGCGCGACGTTCGCGACGGTCGCCGACGCGCTGGAGGCGGCGACCGCGATCATCGCGAGCCCGCACCGCCCGTCGACGCTGGAGCTGCTGGACGGCGTCGTGCTCGCGTCGCTCGTGGCGTACGACCCGGACGCCGGGCTGCCCGCGGGCGCGGAGGCGATGCTGCTGGCGATCACGGACGAGGCGGCCGGCGGCGTCCAGGACGTCGCGGCGTACGAGGCGATCGCCCGGGCGCACGGCGCGCTGACCGTCGACGTCGCGCACGACGAGGCGCGGCTGCACGCGCTGCTGCGCGCCCGGCGGGCGTTCAACCCGGCGATGCGCGCGGTCCGCGGCGGCAGCATCAACGAGGACGTCGCGGTGCCGCGGACCCGGCTGCCCGAGCTGCTGGAGCGGCTCGGCGACATCGCGGCGCAGGTCGGGCTGCCGATCGGCACCGGCGGGCACGTCGGCGACGGGAACCTGCACCCGGTCATCGCCTTCGACCCCGCCGACCCGGCGCAGGTGGACGCGGCGGCGGAGGCGCACCGGCGGATCCTCGGCCTCGCGGTCGAGCTCGGCGGCACGGTGACGGGCGAGCACGGCATCGGCACGGAGAAGCGCGGGGCCCTGGCGGGCGAGCTGGGCGAGCGCGTCCTGGCCATCCAGCGCGGCATCAAGCAGGTCCTGGACCCGCGCCACATCCTCAACCCCGGCAAGAAGCTCTAGAACCCGGCGAGGTCGAGGGTCTCCCGGAGATCGCGGGGCGGACACCCTCGACCTCGCCGGAGACCCTCGACCTCGCGGACCGGGGCGGGCGGAGAGTCAGCGGCGCAGGACCTTGCGGGCCAGGAAGTTGCCCAGGAGCTGGGCCAGCTGGACCATCACGACGATCACCGCGACGGCGGTCCACGTGACCACGTCGTTGAACCGCTGGTAGCCGTAGACGATCGCGAAGTCGCCGAGGCCGCCGGCGCCGATCGCGCCCGCCACCGCCGTCATGTCGACGATGCCGACGAACAGGAACGTGAAGCCCAGGATGAGCGGGCCGAGCGTCTCCGGGACGATCACGGTCGCGATGATCCGCAGCGGGCCCGCGCCCATCGCGCGCGCCGCCTCGACGACGCCCGGGTCCAGCGCGACCAGGTTCTGCTCGACGATGCGGGACGTCGCGAAGGTCGCCATGATCGCGAGCGCCGGGATCGCGGCCTCCACGCCGTAGGACGCCCCGGTGAGCGCCTGGGTCAGCGGCCGGACCGCCGTGATGAAGATGATGAACGGGATCGGCCGGACGATGTTGACCAGCACGTTGAGCACGACGAACACCGGCCGGTTGGCCAGGATGTTGCCGGCGCGGGTCACGTAGAGCGCGATGCCGAGCACGAGGCCGGCGAGGCCGCCGATCGCCAGGGCGGCGATCGCCATCTGCAGGGTCTCGCCGAGGGCCTGCCAGAGCTCGGGCCACAGGCTGACGCCGTTGGAGTTCACGCGCCCACCTCCTTGCTCGCGGGGCCGGCATGGTCGCCGTCGGGGGCGTGCTCGACCACCTCGGTGTAGGCGCGCAGGTCCGCGACGAACGCGTCGACCGCGGCGTCCGGGCCCTCCAGCGCGAAGGTCAGGGAGCCCAGCGGGCGGGAGTTCACCTCGGTGATGCCGCCGAACACGACGTGCCCGTCGATGCCGTGCGCCCGCAGCCGCTCCGTGATGATGACGCCCTCCGTGGCCTCGCTCTCGCGGACGGCGATCGTGACGATCCGGCCGGGGTGCCGCTCGCGCAGCCGCGCGACGACGTCCGGGCGCGGGCGGTCGTGCAGGGCGGCGCCGATGAACCGGCGGGTGATCGGCTGGGCCGGCTCGGCGAACACGCGGTAGACGTCGCCCTCCTCGACCACCTTGCCGTGCTCCATGACCGCGACCTTGTTGCACAGGTAGGACACGACCGACATCTCGTGGGTGATGACCACGATCGTCACGCCGAGCTCCCGGTTGACCCGGCGCAGCAGGTCGAGCACGTCCTTGGTCGTCTCGGGGTCGAGGGCGCTGGTGGCCTCGTCGGCGAGCAGCAGGGCCGGCGACGTGGCGAGCGCGCGGGCGATGCCGACGCGCTGCTTCTGCCCGCCGGACAGCTGGTCGGGGTACTGCTTGGCCTTGTCGGACAGCCCGACGAACTCGAGCAGCTCCGCGACCCGGGCCTCGCGCTTCGCCTTCGGCCACCGGGCGACCCGCAGCGGGTACGCCACGTTCGCGGCGACCGTGCGGGACTTCAGCAGGTTGAACTGCTGGAAGATGAAGCCGATCCCGGCCCGGGCGGGGCGCAGGCCGCGCTCGGAGAGCCCGGAGAGCTCGGTGCCGTCGACCACCACCTGCCCGGAGGTCGGGGCCTCGAGCGCGTTGATCAGCCGGACCAGCGTGCTCTTGCCGGCGCCGGAGTAGCCGATCACGCCGAACACGTCGCCGCGCTCGATGTCGAGCGTGACGCCGTCGACGGCGCGGACGGGACCTGAGGCCCCGTCGAACACCTTCGTGACGTCACGCAGGGAGACCATCGCGGTCATCGGGTCACCGTCCTGGGGGGTCGCCCGCGGGTGCGGGTGGCGGGTGCCGGCGTCGCGCCGGCGGGCGGTCGTGCGCCGGGCGACCCGCGGGCCGCCCGGCGCACCGTGTGCGTCAGCCGGCGGCGCGGACCTGGTCCTCGAGCTCCGTGAGGCTGGTCTGCAGCTCCTCGGGGGTGAGGTCCTGCTCGACCGCGGTGCCCTGGTTCTCCTCCAGGAGCTGGCCGATGACCTCGTCCCGGTGGTAGATCTCGACGAGCTCCGCGTACACCGGGTTGTCGGCGTCCTCGGCGCGGGCGACCCAGATGTTCACGTACGGGCGGGCCGTGTCCGTGTCCTCCAGGTCGGAGTAGATCGCCGTGGTCGGGTCGATGCCCGCGTCCGCCGCGAAGTTGTTGTTCACGACCGCCGCGTCCAGGTCCTGGAGCTGGATCGCGGTCTGGTTGGCGTCGACCGGGACGACCTTCACGCGGGACGCGGCCTGGTCGATCTCGGCGGGCGTCGACAGCGCGTTGCCGCCGTCCTTCAGCGAGATCAGGCCCGCCGACTGCAGCACGAGCAGCGCGCGCGCCTGGTTGGTCGGGTCGTTCGGGATCGCGACCTCGCCGCCGTCCGGGATCTCGTCCGGCGAGGTGTAGCCCTTGGTCGTGTACAGGCCGAGCTGGTAGATGACCGTCGCGCCGATCGGGGCGAGGTCGTCGTCCGCGCTGACGTTGTAGTTGGCCAGGAACAGCAGGTGCTGGAACTGGTTCAGCTCGAGCTGGCCCTCGCTGAGCACCGTGTTCGGCTGCGTGTAGTCGGTGAAGTTCACCAGCTCGACGTCGATGCCCTCCTCGGCGGCGAGGTCGATGAAGGTCGTCCAGTAGGCCTTGGACTTGTCCGTCACGCCGACGCGCACGGTCACCGGGTTGTCCGGGTCCGCGGTCGTCGGGGCGGCCGCGGGCTCGCCGCCGGAGCAGGCGGCCAGCGCGGCCACGGCGAGGGCGGCGAGGGCGGCGGTCAGTCTGCGCTTCATGGTGGTGCTGCCTTCCGGTGGATCTGAGCGGGGGCCCCGCTCGCGGCGCGGGCCCCGTGCGGGCCGGTGGCCGGGCCCGCGGGGCGGTGGCGTGCGGCGGGACCGCGGCGCCGTCGTGCGGCCGACCGGCGGCCGGCCCGCTGCCGGACGGCGGGGCCGTCGGGCGTCAGGGCCGGGAGAGAGGTCCGGTCGGGCCGGTCGGCTCGCTCAGGAGCGTCGGGCCGGGCGGGACGTCCACCGCGGGAGGGCCGTGCTGCGAGGGTGCAGCGTCAGCACATTCGCTGACGACAGCACATGAGCCCGCAGGACGCCCCGGCCAGGACGCGCATCGGCTGCGCGCGGCGCTCGGAAGCGGCGTGGGTGCTCACGTGCTCGACTCCTGTCCCTGGGTGGGGGCGGACGCGGGCGACCCTAGCACCCGCCGGGAGCGCCGCGTCCACGGATCTCACGGCACCCGGGTGCCGCTCGATCACGCTGCCACCGGGCCCGCGGTCCCGCCACCGAACGGGTGCGCGGGCGCCCGGCGCGCGGACGGCGCCGACCCCCTCACGGGGCCGGCGCCGTCCGTCGGGCGCGGTGCTCAGGCGTTCTCGCGGACCAGGTCCTCGAGGTCCGCGAGGTCGGACTGCAGCTCCTCGGCCGGCACGTCCTCGACCACGGCGGTGCCGCCGTTCTCCTCCACGAGCTGGTCGGTCACCTCGGGGGAGTGGTAGATGTCGATGAGCTGCTGGTACACCGGGTTGTCGGCGTCCTCGGCCCGCGCGACCCAGAGGTTCAGGTACGGCCGCGCCGTGTCCGTGTCCTCGAGGTCGGAGTAGATCGCGGTGGTCGGGTCGATGCCCGCGTCCGTCGCGAAGTTGTTGTTGATGATCGCGCCGTCCAGGCTCTGCAGCTGCACCGCGGTCTGGTTGGCGTCGACCGGGACGACCTTCACCTTCGACGCGGCCTCGTCGACCTCGGCCGGCGTGGAGAACGCGTTGCCGCCGTCGACCAGGGAGATCAGGCCGGCGGACTGCAGGACCAGCAGCGCGCGGGCCTGGTTCACCACGTCGTTCGGGATCGCGATCTCGGCGCCCTCCGGGACGTCCTCCGGGGAGGCGTAGCCCTTGGTCGTGTAGAGGCCGAGCTGGTAGATCGCGGTGGACCCGATGGGCTGCAGGTCGTCGTCGGAGTTCACGTTGTAGTTCGCCAGGTACAGCAGGTGCTGGAACTGGTTGAGCTCCAGGTCGCCCGAGCTGAGGATCGGGTTGGGCTGCGTGTAGTCGGTGAAGTTCACCAGCTCGACGTCGATGCCCTCGTCCGCCGCGAGGTCGGTGAACGTCGTCCAGTACTCCTGGGCCTTGTCCGTGACGCCGACCCGCACCGTGACGCGGTTGTCGGCGTCGGCGGTCGCGGTCGCGCCGGAGGACGCCTCGCCGCCGCCGGAGCCGCAGGCGGCGAGCGACGCGGTGGCGGCGATCGCGGCGATCCAGGCGGTCAGTCTGCGCTTCATGGGGGTGTGCCTCTCGGGTGGGCCCGGCGGGGCGTGCCGGGTCGGGGTGCTGCGGGGTTCGGGGTGCTGCCGGGTCGCGCGGGGTGCGGGCGCCGGGCGGGGGCGCCGGGCCGCGGTGGCGCGGGTGGCGCGGGGTCGGTGCGGACGCGC
>NZ_SZYE01000193.1 GCF_005239125.1 Cellulomonas hominis
CCGACGCTCCCTCTGCCGGGCCCGCTACGTTCCCTCCGGCAGCCTCGCGACGCCACCTCGCGCAGGGATGCAGCGCGCCCGACCGGCCGGTCACCGCTCCCCCGGCACGGGCGGCCGCCAGCCGCCGCGCCCACCGCGCGCTCCACGTGGTCCAGCAGCTCCGTCACGCCCTCGGCGCGACCTTCGGCGAGCAGCGCCCCGGCGTGGCCGAGCGCCAGCGCGGGCCGGGCGCCGACGACCGCGGCGGGGAGCGCGTCGCACCACCCGCGGAGGGTCGCCTCCCGGCGGGCCCGGCGCATCGCCGGCACGGCGGCCTCGACGAGGGACGCCGCCCGCTCGTGGTCCCCGGCCGCGAGCGCGTGGTCGATCGCCGGGACCGGCTCGTCGTGCCCCGCCCACCACCGGCTGGCGCGCCCGTGCAGGGCGGCGACCTCGCCGGGCAGCTCGCGGGACAGCCGCGAGGCCAGCAGCTCGCGGAACAGGTGGTGGTACCGGTACCAGGTCCGCGTGTCGTCCAGCGGCACGACGAACAGGCCCGCGCGGTCCAGCGCCTCCAGGCGCGCGGCGCCGCCCGTCGTCCCCGCGACCGAGTCGCACAGGGGGCCGGTGAGCCGGTCGAGCACGCTCGTGCGCAGGAGGAAGTCGCGGACGTCGTCCGGCTGGCGGCGCAGCACCTCGTCCACCAGGTAGTCGGCGACGTGCCGGTGCTCGCCGGTGAACCGCGCGAGCACGCCCGCCGCGTCCGGGGCGTCGCGCACCGCCAGCAGCGCGAGCCCGACGGCCGCCGCCCAGCCCTCGGTCCGCTCCGCCAGGCGCGCGACGTCCCCGGTGCCGAGCGGGGCCCCGGCCGCCGCCGCGACCACCGCGACCTCGTCGGGGGTGAGCCGCAGGTCGGCCGCGCGGACCTCCGCGAGCTCGCCCCGCGCGCGCAGCCGGGCCAGCGGCACCTCGGGGTCCGCCCGCCCCGAGAGCACGACGTGGACCCGCGGCGGCAGGCTGTCCACGAGGAACGCGAGGTCCGGCCAGGCGGGACGCCCGACCAGGTGCGTGTCGTCCAGGACGAGCACGACGTCGACCGCGCGGCCGGCCAGCTCGTCGAGCAGGGCGCCGAGCGCCGCGCGCGCCGGCTCCCCGTCGTCGAGCCGTCGCGCCGCCGGCCGGCTCGCGCCCGGCACGGCCTCCTCCACCGCCGAGAGCAGCGCCGGCCACAGGACGGCCGGGTCGTGGTCGCGCTCGTCCAGCGCCAGCCAGGCGATGCGGGAGCCGTCGCCGACGGCGGCCGCCCACTCGGCGAGCAGCGTCGTCTTGCCGTAGCCGGCGGGCGCGGACACCACCGTGACGCGCGCCGGGCCGCCCGGGCCGATGCGGCCCACGAGCCGGGGCCGCGCCATGCGTCCCGGGCGCGGCGCCGGGACGCGCGCCCTGCCGGCGGTCGCTGCTGGCGCCATGTCCCTCCCGTCGGTGCGGCCGCGGCACCCGGCCGCGCCGGGACTGTCTACCACGCCCGCCGGGGCACCGACCGCGTCGCACGCCCGCAGGGCGGCCGCCGGGCGCCGCCGCTACTCCCCCAGCACCGGGTCGACCCGCGTGATGGTCCACCGCCGGTGCCACGCGACGGCGGCCACGCCGCCCAGCAGCCCCAGGACGCCGAACCCGGCGACCAGCAGGATGTCGCGCACGTACCGGTCCGGTGGACCGCCGGTCATCGCGATCCGCAGCCCGTCGACCACGTACGTCATGGGCAGCAGGGGGTGCACGGCGCGGAACGGCGCCGGCAGGGTCTGCACCGGGTAGATGCCCGCGCAGCTGGTGAGCTGGACCATCAGCAGCACCAGGGCCAGCGAGGACCCCACCACCCCGAACGCGGTCCGCAGGGCGTGGGCGATCGCCGTGAACGCGAGGGAGCCGACGACGACGAGGCCGGTGGTCGCCGGCCAGCTCCGCGCGTCGAGCCCGAGGCCGAACGCGAGCACCGCGGTGAGCACGAGCCCGCCGGCCACCCCCACGGCGGCGACCGGGAGGTACCCGGCGAGCGCGACGGGCACCGAGCCCGCGCGCGACATGAGCCCGCGCGGGTTCACGGGCCGCAGCACCGTGAACGTCGCGACGCCGAACACGCACAGCGCGATGCCGAAGAAGAACGGCGCCAGCCCCTCGCCGTAGTACCGCGCGTCGTTCACCGCCTCCACGCGGACGTCGGTGGGCTGCGCCAGCTCGTCGGCGACCCGCTGCGGGTCCTGCTCGCCGAGCGTGGGGATCTGGTCGACCGCGGACGTGAGGCCGTCGGCGAGCGTGCTGGCGCCGCTCTCGAGTTCGGCGGTGCCGCTCGCCAGGCTGCCCGCGCCGTCCGCCGCGGTCTGCAGCCCGCCGGTCAGCTCGCCCAGGCCGTCGGCGACCTGCTGCGACCCCGAGGCGAGCCGGTCGATCTCGGACCGCGCGTCGCGGATCCGGGCCTGGATCGCGGGGACCTCGGCGTCGACCTGCGCGGCGCGCGCGGCGACGTCGCTCGCGGCGGCGTCCACCCGGGACGCGGCGGCCACGACCTCGCCGGACCGCTGGTCCGCCGCGCGGGCGGCGGCCAGGATCTGCTGGAACTCCGGGGAGCCGCCCTGCTCCGGGTTCGCCTGCGCCCACGCGTCGAGCTGCGCGACGAGCTGGGCGGTCCGGGAGGGCAGCCCCTGCGCGTCCTGCGCCACCAGGCCGGTGAGCTCCGCCGCCGTCCCCGCGACCCGGTCGGCCGCGTCGGCCACCCCGGGGATCGCCGGGACGACGCGGTCGACCAGCGGGTCGACGACGGCCGCGATCCGCGCGTCCCCCTGGGCGACCTGCTGCGCCCCGCCGGTGAGCTCGGCGGACGCCTGGTGGGCCGTGGCCAGGCCCGACGCGAGCGAGCCCGCACCGTCCCGCGCGGTGGTCAGCCCGTCCCGCAGCTCGGTGGCACCGCTGCCCGCCTGCTGCAGCCCCGAGCGCAGCCGGCCGAGCTGCTCCAGGACCACCCGGAAGTACGCGGACGTGGCCGCGGCGTTGATCCGCTCCTCGAGCTCGATCGCCAGCCCCTGCGACGCGACGCCCACGATGAACCCGTTGGCCCCGTCGCGGCGCAGCAGGACCTCGGCCGCCCGCGGGTCGCCCGACTGCACGGCCGTGAGGTCCGCGGAGAAGTCGTCGGGGATCGTCATCGTCATCAGGTACGTGCCGTCGGCGAGCCCGGCCGCCGCGTCGCGGGCGTCGGTCGGGGTCCAGTCGACGACCGGGTCGTCCTCGAGCTGCTGGAGCACCTGGTCGCCCGCCCGGATCTCCTGGTCCTGCACCGTCACCGGGCGGTCCTCGTTGACGACCGCGACCTTGATGTCCCGCAGGTGCCCGTACGGGTTCCAGTTCGACCACAGGTACAGGCCGCCGTACAGCGACGGCAGCAGCACGAGGAAGACCAGCGCGACCCGCTCCAGCGGCCGCCGGTAGCGCCGCAGCTCGGAGACGGCGAGCGCGCCGATCACGGCGCGACCCGCGCCGGGTGCAGCTCCACCGACCGCCGGCCGCCCGGGCCGCCACCGGGGTCACCGCCCGAGGTGGTCGCGAGCACGAGGCAGCCGTCGGCGTCCGCGACGCGGTGCAGGGCCGCCCACACCAGGTCCCGCTCCGTCGCGGGGAGCCCGTCGTCCAGGTCGTCCAGGACCAGCAGCCGCGGCCGGGAGAGCGCGGCCAGGGCGACCGCGAGCAGCGTGCGCTGCAGCGCGCCCAGCCCCGCCACCCGCTCGTGGGGACCGGCGGTGAGGCCGGTGAGCTCCCGGGTCTCGTCCACCCGGTATCCCAGGCCGTCGGACCCGGCGGGCCGCACCCGCTCCCAGCGGGCCCGCTCCCGGAACGCCTGCCGGACGGTCTGCTGCCCCTCGGGCACGGCGACGTCGTCGAGCCGGGCGACGGCGGACAGCCGCCGCACCGCCCGGGCGCCGCGCGGCAGGTCGTGGCCGAGCACCCGCAGCTGCCCGGTCGTGGCGCGGGCGCGGCCCGCCAGCGTCAGCAGGAGCATCGACCGGCCGGTGCCCCCGGCGCCGCGGACCTCGACGACCTCGCCGGGATCCGCCGTGAAGTCGACGTGCCGGTAGACCCAGCCCTCCCCCGCCCGCATCCCGAGCCCGGTGGCGCGCACGCCCTCCGGCGGCTCGTGGCCCCCCGGCCGGTCCTCCGTGTCCGCCACGTCGACGTGCTCGACCGTCATCCCGTGCTCCCCCCTGGCGGGACTCGCGGGATACGGGCCCCGTGGCCAGGGTCGCAGACCGCCGCGGCCGGGGCGAGGGGGCCGGGGCGGCCCGCTCGCCGGCGGTGCCGGCCCCGGCTCCGGCCCGCGGCCTACTGCGCCGCGAGCAGCGTCTCGACCGGCACGACGTCGACCAGCCCCCGCGCCCGCGCGGCCAGGTCGGGGTCCAGCGCCACCAGCACGTCGGCCTGCAGCCGGGCCACGGCGACGTACTCGGCCGGGGCGGTGTCGTCCCAGCCGCCCTCGGTGGCGATGCGCCACGCCACGGCCCGCGACACCCGGTCGCCGAGCAGCCGCACCCGCAGCGTGGTGAGCCGCTCCAGCAGCACGTCCGCGCGCGCGGGCTCGATCGCGCCCGCGCGGACGTCGCGGTACAGCAGGCCCATCGCCTCGGAGCGCAGCAGGTTCGGGGCCACCAGCTGGTGGCCCGCGGGCACGGTGAACCCCTCGCCGACGAGCCGGACCGCGGCGTGGGCGTCGATCGCGAACCGCGTCATGCGGACCTCCTCCTCGTCCGGGCCACCGGGCCGGCGGCGCGACCCATCCTGCCCGCGGGCGCGGCGCGCGCCAGCGGGCCGCGCCCGGTCAGGCGCCGAACTGCAGCCAGTCCCCTTCCGACACCACCTCGGCGGCGCCGTCCGCGACGACGACGGCCGTCTGCTCGTCGATGGCGTACGCCGGGCCGCCGACGTCCTCGGCCCAGCGCTCGGCGGCGGCGGGGGTGTTCGACGCGAACGCGTTCAGGTGCGGGAAGAGCGCGAACGGGACGACGCCGAGCCCGCGGTCGTCCGGCGCGCCCGCCCACTCGACGAAGAAGTCGCCGACCCGGGGCGCCATGACCATGCTCCCGGCGCTGACCCCGACCCACACCAGGTCGGGCAGCGCGGGGAGCAGGCCGGCCAGCCCGGACTCGCGGACCCAGTGCGCGAGGTAGGTCGCGTCGCCGCCGTCGACCAGCAGCACGTCGGCCCCGCGGACCCACGGCACCCACCGGTCCGCGCCGATCGTCGGCAGCGCGGTGAGCTCGAGGACGCCGAGCGACGCCCAGCCGAGGCCGGTGAGGTGCCGGAAGCCGGGATCCGCGGCGACGAGCCCGCGCACCGACTCCGGGCCGCACAGCGGGTGCCCCCACTGCGCGGTCGGCACCACCAGCGCGTGGCACTCCCCGACCGGCCGCGGGAGCAGCCGGTCGAGCGCGGCGCGGATGCTCGGGTTGGTGACGCCGCCGGACGTGAGCAGGAGCTGCATGGGGTCCTCCGGGGACTGGGGCCGTCGGGACCCATCGTGCCGCGCCCGGTCGCCCGCGGCGCGCGTGTCGGTGCCGTGCGGCAGCATGGCCCGGTGAGCAGCGAGGTGACCGCCCCGCGCCTGCGGACGGAACCGAGCATCGCGCACCTGGACGCGGACGCGTTCTTCGCGTCGGTGGAGCAGGCGCAGCGCCCGTCCCTGCGCGGACGCCCCGTGCTGGTCGGTGGCACCGGCCCGCGCGGCGTGGTGGCCGCGGCCTCCTACGAGGCGCGGGCGATGGGCGTGCGGTCCGCCATGTCGATGGCGAGCGCCCGCCGGGCCTGCCCGCAGGCGACCGTGGTGGTCCCCCGGTTCGACGCCTACGCGGCGTACTCGGCGCGGATCATGGCGGCGCTGCGGGAGCGGACCGACGCGGTCGAGCCGCTGAGCATCGACGAGGCGTTCGCGGACCTCGGGGCCGTCGAGCCCGGTCCCGACGGCTGGCCCGGGGTGGCGCGCGACCTGCGCGAGCGGGCCGTCGAGCTCGCGGGCGTCCCGGTGTCCGTCGGCATGGGGCGGTCGAAGCTGGTGGCGAAGCTCGCCTCCGCGGCGGCGAAGCCCGCGGGGGTCGTGGTCGTCGACCCCGGGGACGAGGACGCGTTCCTGCTCCCGATGCCGGTGCGCTCGCTGTGGGGCGTCGGCCCGGTGTCGGCGGAACGGCTGGAGAAGATCGGCGTCCGGACCGTCGAGGACCTGCGCGCGCAGCCGCTCGACACCCTGACGATGGTGCTCGGCGACGCCGCCGGGTCGAACCTGTTCCGGGTGGCGCGCGGCTGGGACGACCGGCCGGTCGCCGAGACCCGGGAGCGCAAGTCCGCCGGCGCCGAGCACACCTTCGAGCGCGACCTGCACGGGCGAGCGGAGCTCGCGGCCCAGCTGCCCGCGGTCGCCG
Organism: Cellulomonas hominis; assembly: GCF_005239125.1. GTDB lineage: Bacteria > Actinomycetota > Actinomycetes > Actinomycetales > Cellulomonadaceae > Cellulomonas > Cellulomonas hominis_A. The sequence goes on from NZ_SZYE01000193.1 coordinate 6,438, forward strand.
ACCAGGCGTTCGCCCGCCTGGAGCGGCACGGCGGCGCCGCACGGACCGTCACGGTGAAGGTGCGGTTCGCGGGGTTCAGCACCGTGACCCGGGCGGTGTCGCTGCCGTCGCCGACGGCCGACCGGGCGGCGCTGCACGAGGCGGCGGCGCGGGCGCTCGACCTGGTGGAGCTGACCGAGCCGGTGCGGCTGCTCGGGGTGGCGTTCAGCGGGCTGTCGGAGCACGCGCAGCTCATGCTCGACCTCGCCGGGCCGGGCGGCTCCGGCGCCGCGCCGGACGCGTCGGCGTCACCCGGCCCAGGACCGGGCCCCGGGGTCGAGGAGGGCACCGCCCCGGACCCCGACGGCCCCGACGCGCTCCGCCCCGTCGCCCGGCGCCGCCGCGGCCGCCTCCGGGTCGAGGACGCCGCCCCGGGGCTCGACGTCCGGCACCCAATGCACGGCCGCGGCTGGGTCGTCAGCACCCGCGACGACGGCCGGGTGGCTGTCCGGTTCGAGACCGCCGCGACCGGGCCCGGGCGGCAGATCTGGCTCGACCCCGCGACGGAGGACGTGGAGCTGGTCGGCGCCCTCGGGCCCGACGGGTCGGAGCTGCCCGAGGCGCGGGCCGAGGAGTAGCCGGCCGAGGCGTGTCAGTGGTCGCCGGTAGCGTTCTTGCATGGTTGACCTGCAGGAACACCCCGACGGCGACACGCTCGCCGGCCTGGTGCTGCCGGTCTACGGGCCCGACGGTGTCTGCCTGACCGACTACGGGCCGGACCCCGTGGTGGCGTTCGGCGGGGCGCCGCGCACCGGTGAGCAGCGGCAGATCGAGGCCATCG
>NZ_SZYE01000194.1 GCF_005239125.1 Cellulomonas hominis
CGGGCCCGGTGGCGCCGGCGCGGCCGACGCCCTCCGCCTCCCCGTCGCCGAGCCCGTCGGCCGCGCCGACGACGGCCGCCGGGCCGGTGGCGGGCTGGGTCCCCGGCGCCGAGCCCTGCGGGACCGTGCCCGCCGTCGAGCCGCACGACAGCGCCGTGGTCGAGGTCCAGGGCACCGTCGTGCCGGGCACCTTCGACGTGGCCCAGGCGGCGTTCCGCGGCGGCGCGGGCGACACCACGCTGTTCCTGAACCTGCAGACGACGAGCGACCGCCCGGGCGAGCCCGCCGGCGACGGCACCTCCGACCTCCGGGTGCTGCTGCTGGACGACACCGGCACGGTCGTGTTCTGGGACGACCCGGCCCGCGAGCTGCCCCAGGTCGAGTCCACCACCAGCCCCGGCACCTTCTCGCCCTACGGGCTCTACCCGGCCCAGGACTGCCGGACGGGACGACCGCTGTCCGGGACGTTCCGGGTCATCGCGTCGGACGCCGACGAGACGGTCGAGCTGGCGCCCGTGGCGCTGGGCGCCGCGTTCGACGCCGCGACCGCGGCCCGCACGGCCGGGCAGGCCGCCCAGCGGTACCGGGACCGCCCGGTGTGCGGGCAGCCGCTGCCCGACGCGTGGCGGCGCGCCGCCGCGGACCCGGACCTGGCGGTGTCGTTCGGGCCGGAGGGAGCGCCGACCCGGATCGGCGGCGCCGGGCTGCACGTGCCCGTGACCCTGACGGCCACGCGCGTGGGCCTGGAAGGGCTGGTGCCGCAGGGGCTGAGCGCGGTGCTCGTGGACGACGCGGGCACCGTCGTGACGGGACCCGACGGGCTGTCGGTCGCCGGCGGGGCGCTGACGGGGACGCCGTTCGCGGCCGCGCCGGGCGGGACGTTCGCGTCCGAGGTGTTCCAGTGGTGGGCGGGATGCCCCCAGCCGCCCTACGCCCAGCCGTCCGCCGGGGACTACGACCTGTACGTCCTCGACACCGTCCCGGCGACCGACGCCGACGGCCGGACCGCACCGCGCACGGTCGCCGGCGGACCGTTCCGGGTGGCCTTCGACCCGACCTGGTGAGCGGAGGGCGTGGGATTCGAACCCACGAGGACGCCTTTCGACGCCCCAACGGTTTTCAAGACCGTCGCTTTCGGCCGCTCAGCCAGCCCTCCCACGAACGCGGCGACCCTACCAGCGGCCTCAGGGCAGGATCGCGTCCACGTACCCGCCGTCCACCCGGACCGCGCCACCGGTCGTCGCCGCCGCCAGCGGGGACGCGAGGTACACCACCAGGTTCGCGATCTCCTCGGGCTCGATGAGCCGCTGGAGCAGCGACTGGGGCCGGTGGCGCCGCATGAACTCCCGCTGCGCCTCGTCCCACGGCAGCTCCCGGTCGACCAGCGAGTACACGAAGTCCTCGACGCCGCCGGTGTGCGTCGGCCCGGCGATCACCGAGTTGACCGTGACGCCGGTGCCGGCCGCCTCCTTGGCGAAGCCCCGGGACACCGCGAGCAGCGCGGTCTTGGACACCCCGTAGTGGATCATCTCGGTGGGGATGACGACCGCGGAGTCCGAGGCGATGTTCAGCACCCGCCCCCACCCGCGGCCGGTCATCCCGGGCAGGTACGCGCGGGTCAGCCGGACCGCCGCGAGCACGTTGACCTCGAAGTAGCGGCGCCACTCGTCGTCGGTGATCTCCAGGGCCGGGCGGGCCTCGAAGATGCCGAGGTTGTTGACCAGCACGTCGACGTCCGGGACGGCGGCGCGGACCGCGTCGGCGCCCGCGTCGGTGCTGACGTCGCCCGGCGCCGCGACGAACGAGCCGGGCCCGTCGCCGTGCTCCGCGGCCAGCCGCGCGACGGCGGCGTCGACCGAGCCCGCGCCGCGGCCGTTGACGGCCACGCGGGCCCCGGCGCGTGCGAGGCCGGCGGCGATCGCGGCGCCGATGCCCTGGGTGGAACCGGTGACGAGCGCGGTGCGCCCGGTGAGGTCGAGCTGCGTCATGCCCCGACCGTAGGACGGGCCGGCTCAGTCCCGCGAGAGGGGCGGCGCGATCGTGGTCGCCGGGCCGGGACGGTAGACGGCGGCCGGCCGGCCGCGCCCCTCGCTGCGGCGCTCCCCCGTGTCCACGAGCAGGCCCGGGACGGACGTCACCTTGCGGTGGAAGTTCCGGGGGTCGAGCGGCCGCCCCCAGACCGCCTCGTACACGGCGCGCAGCTCGGCGACGGTGAACCGCTCGGCGCAGAACGCCGTCGCGAGCGGCGAGTACTCGAGCTTCGCCCGGGCGCGCTCCACGCCGTCGGCGAGGATGCGCGCGTGGTCGAACGCGAGCTCCGGGCCGGCGACCTCGTCGACCGGCACCCAGGCGGCGGCCGCGGCGTCGGTGCCGGCGGTCGGCTCGGGGAGGTCCGGCGCGAGGACGAGGTGGGCGACGGAGACGACGCGCATCCGCGGGTCGCGGTCGGGGGCGCCGTAGCTGCCCAGCTGCTCGAGGTGCCCGGCCGCCTGCTGCACGCCGGTCTCCTCCTCGAGCTCGCGCGCCGCGGCCTCGTGCAGGTCCTCGTCGGGGCGGACGAAGCCGCCCGGGAGCGCCCACGCCCCGCGCCACGGGTCCTCGCCGCGCCGGACGAGCAGCACGTGCAGGCGGCCGTGCCGCACCGTGAGCACGACGAGGTCGACCGTGACGGCGAACCGCGGCCAGTCGTCGGGTGCGTCCATGCGGGCGATCCTATCTCGTCAAGTTGACGACAATCAGCAGCGCGGCTTATCGTCGTCGTGACGAGAAAGACTGAGGAGGACCCGATGGCCACCATCACCCGCTACCCGTTCCTGCGGCACCTGCGCTCGGCGCCGACCGCGCACGTCGTCCAGCTGCACGGGGGCGCCGTCCGCCGCTCGGGCGCCGGCCTGGCGTTCTGGTTCCGGCCGCTGAGCGCCGTGCTCTCGGAGGTCCCCCTCGACGACCGCGAGCTGCCGCTCGTCGCGCACGCCCGGACGGCGGACCTCCAGGAGGTCACCGTCCAGGTGACGGTGTCGTACCGGTTCACCGACCCCGAGCTCGCGGCGACCCGCCTCGACCTGTCGATCTCGCCGAGCACCGGGGCGTGGAACGGCAACCCGCTGGAGCAGGTCGCCCACCTGCTGGGCGAGCTGACGGCCGGGCACGTGATGGACGCGCTCGCCGGCGTGACGCTGCGGGAGGCGATCTCCTCCGGCGCGGGTCCGCTGCGCGAGCAGGTCACCGCCGCGCTGCTCGCCGACGTCCGGGTGCACGCCACCGGCATCACCGTGCTCGGCGCCCGGGTGCGCTCGGTCCGCGCCGACGCCGACCTCGAGCGGGCGCTGCAGACCCCCGCCCGGGAGGCGGCGCAGGCCGAGGCCGACCGGTCGACCTACGAGCGCCGGGCGCTGGCCGTGGACCGCGAGCGGGCGATCGCCGAGAACGAGCTGGGCAACCGCATCGAGCTCGCCGGCCGGGAGCAGCAGCTCGTCCTGCAGGAGGGCACCAACGCCCGGACCCGCGCCGAGGAGGCAGCGGCGGCGGCGCTCGTCGAGGCCAGGGCCCACGCCGAGCGGCAGGGGGTGCTCGCCGCCGCCGACGCGGACGCCGCCCGGCTCCGGGGCGAGGCCGAGGCCGCCGCCGAGGGCGCGCGGCTCGCCGCCTACGCCGAGGTCCCGCAGGGGGTGCTGCTCGCGCTGGCCGCGAAGGAGCTCGCGGCGCACCTGCCGCAGGTCGGGCAGCTCACGCTGACGCCGGACGTGCTGACCGGGGCGCTGACGGCGCTCGCCGGGCGCGGACCGGTGACCGGGGGCGAGTGACCGTGGCCCTCGCCCCTCGCGCGGTCGTCGTGCACCGGCGCAGCGAGCTCGACGAGCTGGTCGACCGGCACGGCACCCGCGGCCAGGTGGAGTTCTTCCTCCGCACGCGGGGCCGGACGCTCGCCGAGGTGCAGGAGCGGCACGACGCCCTGGCCGACGCGCTCGCCCGGACCCGCGCGGCGATCCCGGTCGACTGGCGGCGCGGCGAGGTCGAGCGCGCCGACCTGCACCGGTTCACCTTCGACCCGGAGGACGTGGTGCTGGTGGTCGGCCCCGACGGGCTGGTCGCCAACACCGCCAAGTACGTCGGGGGGCAGCCGGTCGTCGGCGTCGACCCCGAGCCGGGCCGGAACCCCGGCGTGCTGGTCCGGCACCGCGCCGCGACGGTGCCGGCCGTGCTCGCGGCGGTGGCCGGCGGCCGGGCCCGGGTCGAGCAGCGGGCCCTCGTCCGGGCGGTCGTCGACGACGGCACGCGCCTGGACGCGCTGAACGACGTGTTCGTCGGGCACCGCTCGCACCAGTCGGCGCGCTACCGGCTGCGGGCCGGGGACGCGGTGGAGCGGCAGTCGTCGTCGGGGATCGTCGTCGCGACCGGGACCGGGGCGACGGGCTGGGCGGCGTCGCTGGCCCGCGGCCGGGCCGACGCTCCCCCGCTGCCCGCGCCCGACGCGGCGACCCTGTCCTGGTTCGTCCGGGAGGCCTGGCCGTCGCCGACGACGGGGGCCGAGCTGACGGCGGGGCTGCTGGAGCCCGGCGCCCGGCTGGAGGTCGTGGTCGAGTCGGACGCCCTGGTGGTGTTCGGCGACGGCCTGGAGGCCGACCGGCTCACCGCGACCTGGGGCCAGACGGTCACGCTCGACGTCTCCGAGCGCGGCCTGCACCTCGTCCTCTGACGCGGGGGCGGCGCGGGGTCAGGCCGCGGCGTCCCACCAGCGGTCGGGCAGGCCCGGGGAGACGACCGTCAGGCCGTGGATCGCGGCGACCGAGGCGAGCCGCACGTCGTACGACGCGAACCCCGTGACGTCCGGGTGCGCGAGCGCGACGCCGAGGTGCAGGGAGGCGAACGGCGAGAGCACCGCGGTGGTCATCGCGGCGGCGCCGACGGCCTGGTCGGAGAACCGGACGACCTCGAGCCGCTCGGCGGCGTCGCGGGCGCGCGCGCGGACGTGCGCCGGCGCCGTGGCGGCCGCGTGGCGCAGCTCGCTCAGGGACATCGACGTGACGAGGAGGTCGGCCTCGTGCTGCTCCGCCCACCGCTGCCAGTCCACCGAGTGGTCCGGGAACGGCAGGTAGCGCACCAGCGCCGAGCCGTCGGCGTAGACCCGCACGCCCCGCACTGTAGCGGGGCGCGCGGGCCGGGCCGTCACGCGTGGTTGCGCAGGCGCTCCATCGCGAGCTGCACGAGCGAGATCAGCGTCTGCTTGGTCGCGGTGCGCGAGCGCGCGTCGGTGTAGAGCACCGGCACGTGCGCCGGGATGGCGAGCGCCTCGCGCACGTCCTCCAGGCGGTGCTTGGCGACGCCGTCGAAGCAGTTCACGCCGACGACGAACGGGATGCCGCGCGACTCGAAGTAGTCGACGGCCGGGAAGCACTGGTCGAGCCGGTCGGTGTCCACCAGCACGACCGCGCCGATCGCGCCGCGCACCAGGTCGTCCCACATGAACAGGAACCGGTCCTGGCCCGGGGTGCCGAACAGGTACAGCCACAGCGACCCCGGCAGCGCGATCCGCCCGAAGTCCATCGCGACCGTGGTGGACGTCTTGCGGTCGGACACGCCGCCCGCGTCGTCGACGCCGACCGAGTGCTCGGTCATGGCGGCCTCGGTGTTCAGCGGCTCGATGTCGGAGATCGACCCGATGAACGTCGTCTTGCCGACGGCGAACCCGCCCGCGACCACGATCTTCACGACGGTGGGCGCGGCACCCATCTCACCGGTGTCACCGGCGGGGCGGGCGGTCGGCACGGCAGCGGCCTGGCCGGTGGCCACGGCGTCAGAGGGCGGAAATGCCATTGAGAACACTCTCCAGGACGCTCAGGGACAGGGCGGGCGACTGACCGGTGGTGGTCTCGACCGGGGTGGACGAGTGCACGCGGACGTAGCCCGCGTCCGCCAGGTCGGACACGACGACACGCGTCACGCCCAGGGGGAGGTGCAGCAGCGCGGACAGCTCGGCGATGGAGATGTAGCCGTGCGACGCGTGCTGCAGGATCGCCCGCTTCTCGGGCGTCAGGCCCTGGCCCGAGACGCCGGCCGGCAGCATCTCGACCAGCGCCTCCAGGGGGTAGTCGGACCGCTCGGACCGCACCCGGCCGCCCGTGAGGGCGTACGGGCGGACGGTCCGGGTCTCGAACTCGCTCTCGCTCATCGGCTACCTCACACGGTGGGAGCGCGGGTCGCGCCGTCGACGGGGAGGCTGCCGCGCATCTCGGTGATGAGCTGCGGGGTGAGCGTGGCCTCGGTCCGCGAGACGAGCATCGCCATCTCGTAGCCGATGAGGCCCACGTCGCAGGTGGCGTCGGCGACGACCGCGAGGACGGAGCCGTTCGACACGCTCATCAGGAAGAGGAACAGGTTGTCCATCTCCACGATGGCCTGGCGCACGTCCCCGGCGCGGAGCTGGCGCGCCGCCCCCCGGGTCAGGCTCGACATGCCGGCGACGATCGCCGCGAGCTGGTCGCCGCTGGTGCGGTCGAGCTGCTCGGACATCGCCATGAGCAGACCGTCGGCCGACACCACCAGCGTGTGCCGGGTGCCGGGCACGGTCCGGACGAAGTTGTCCAGGAGCCAGCCGAAGTTGGCTGCCTCGGTGCTGAGGGTGGTCACACATCCTCCTGACGTGATGCAGGCGCGGCTGCGGCTGCGGGGACGGGTGTCACCATGACGGCGACGGCGGGACGGGCTGGGAGTCGGACTCGGTGCGGGGCTGCTCCGGCTCGGCGCCGGTCTGACCCTCGGTGTCCGCGAGGGCGCGACGGCCCCGGCGGCTGCCGGACTGGAAGCTCGACAGGCGGTCGCGCAGGCCGTCGGCGTCACGCGCCGCCGCCCGGCCCGGCTCGGGCTGCGAGATCTCGGGCGCGGCCGGGATGGCCGTCGGCACGCGCCGGGTGAGCGAGCCGCCGGCCGGCACGTCGACCTTGGGCCGGTACGCGGACAGCTGGCTCAGCTCGCTCAACGCCTGCTCCTGGATGTCGGCCCGCAGCGCGAGCATCTGCGCCGCCTCCGCGTCGAGCGCGCCGGGCCGGCGGGGCTGGTCCGCCGCGGGGGCCGCGGCGCCGGTGGG
>NZ_SZYE01000195.1 GCF_005239125.1 Cellulomonas hominis
GACCGGGGCCGGTGGGGCCGGCCGGCTCCGGGCGGGTCGGACCGGTCGGGTCCGCGGGGTCGGTGGGGTCGCCGCCGTCCGCGCGCCCGGGGCCGTCCGCGGGTGCGCGGTCGGGCGAGGGCGGGGCGTACGGGTTGCTCACGCGGGCCATTCTCGCGCACCCGCGCCGCCCCGCGCCCCGCGCCCCGACCCTTCGCCGAGATGGCAACTCTCGGCTGTGCCACCGGCCGGTGCGACAGCCGAGAGTTGCCATCTCGGCGGACTGGGGGCGTGGGGGTCGGCGCGAGTGCGGGTGGGGTGGGCGCAGGTGGGCGGGTGGGTCGGGGCGGCGCGGGGGCGGTTAGGGTGCGGGCATGGCCGCCCCCGCCCCGCACAGCACCCCCGACGCGCCCCGACCCGCCACGCGCGCCGCCGGCCGGATCGTGGTGCTGGTGTCCGGCGCCGGGTCGAACCTCGCGGCCCTGCTGGCGGCGCACGACGGCCGCGCGTACCCGGGTCGCGTCGTCGGCGTGGTCGCGGACCGCGCGTCCGCCGGCGGGCTGGACGTGGCGCGCGCCGCGGGTGTGCCGACGGCCGTCGTGGCGCCGGGCGACTTCGACGACCGCGCCGCCTGGGACCGGGCGCTGGCCGAGGCGATCGGGGTGTTCCGGCCGGACCTCGTCGTGTCGGCGGGGTTCATGCGGATCCTCGGTGCCGCCGTCCTCGACCGGTTCCCCGGCCGGGTCGTGAACACCCACCCCGCGCTGCTGCCCGCCTTCCCCGGGGCGCACGCGGTCCGGGACGCGCTGGCCTTCGGCGCGAAGGTCACGGGCTGCACGCTGCACGTCGTGGACGCCGGGGTCGACACCGGGCCGGTCGTCGCGCAGGTCGCGGTCGAGGTCGAGCCCGGCGACGACGAGGCGTCCCTGCACGAGCGGATCAAGGTCGCCGAGCGCCGGCTGCTGGTCGACTGGGTCGGCCGGATCGTCGCGGGCGGCCTGACCGTCGACGGTCGCACCGTCACCGTCGGGTAGCGGGACGGACGCAGGGACCTCCGGCCCGCGCGCCGCGGCGACCGGCGCGCGTAGCGTCGGCCCATGGGACACGCACACGCAGGCAGGCGCTGGGCCGAGCTCAGCGCGGGACGCAAGGTCGGCACGGTCGTGGTCACGGCGGCGCAGCTCGCGCTGACCGCCGCCGCCTACCGGGACCTGGCGAAGCGCCCGCCGGCCCAGGTGAACGGCCCGAAGGCGGCGTGGGGGCTCGCGATCCTGGTGAACTGGGTCGGGCCGATCGCGTACTTCGCGAAGGGCCGCCGCACGGACTGACGGCGCCCGGTGGCGCGCGAGCCGGCGGCGCGGCCGGCCCGCTGGGCGGCACGCGAGCGGCGCCGCGGGGCCGTCGGCTAGGCTCGTCCTCGGTCGTGACTGGCGTAGAGGTGGAACTGACCACCGGGGAGCGACCGACGCAGTCCCGCCGACGCACCGTTCGCCTGGGTGCAGGGTCCCGAGCGGCACCCACCGTGGTGCCCGACCGACCACCCGGAGGACCGCCATGTCCCACGCCCTGCCGCCCGTCGCGTCCGTCGCCGACCCGACCGCGGACAGCACCCGCCGCCCCGTGCGCCGTGCGCTGCTGTCCGTCTACGACAAGTCCGGGCTCGTCGAGCTCGCGACGGCCCTGCACGCCGCGGGCGTCGAGCTCGTGTCCACAGGGTCGACCGCCGGGACCATCGCGTCCGCGGGCGTGCCGGTGACCCGGGTCGAGGAGCTGACCGGGTTCCCCGAGTGCCTGGACGGCCGGGTCAAGACGCTGCACCCGCGCGTGCACGCCGGCATCCTCGCGGACACCCGCCGCCCGGAGCACCTGGCGCAGCTCGACGAGCTCGGCGTCGCGCCGTTCGAGCTGGTCGTCGTGAACCTGTACCCGTTCACCGCGACCGTCGACTCCGGTGCGACCCCGGACGAGTGCGTCGAGCAGATCGACATCGGCGGCCCGTCGATGGTCCGCGCGGCGGCGAAGAACCACCCGAGCGTCGCGGTCGTCGTCGACCCGGCCCGGTACGACGAGGTGGTGGCGGCCGTGCGGGCCGGTGGTTTCACGCTCGCGGAGCGGACCCGGCTCGCCGCGCAGGCGTTCGTGCACACGGCCACCTACGACGTCGCGGTGGCGTCCTGGATGGGCAACGTCGCGACGGCGACCGACGAGGTCGACGGCGTCAGCACCGGGTTCCCGGCCTGGGTCGGCGCGACCTGGGACCGCGCGGACGTGCTGCGCTACGGCGAGAACCCGCACCAGCGCGCCGCCGTGTACACCTCCGGGTACGGGGCCGCGGGGCTGGCGCAGGCGCAGCAGCTGCACGGCAAGGCGATGTCGTACAACAACTACGTCGACGCGGACGCGGCCTGGCGCGCGGCGCACGACCACGACGGCCCGGCGGTCGCGATCATCAAGCACGCCAATCCCTGCGGGATCGCCGTCGGCGCGGACATCGCGGACGCGCACGCGAAGGCGCACGCCTGCGACCCGGTCTCGGCGTTCGGCGGCGTCATCGCGGCCAACGGCACCGTGACGCTGGCGGCTGCGGAGCAGATCGCCGAGGTGTTCACCGAGGTCGTCGTGGCGCCCGCGTACGAGCCCGAGGCGCTCGAGGTGCTGAGCCGCAAGAAGAACATCCGGCTGCTGGTCGTCGAGGGCGCCCCGTCCGCGGGTGTCGAGCTGCGGCCGATCAGCGGCGGGCTGCTCATGCAGCAGGTGGACCGCCTCGACGCGGCGGGCGACGACCCGGCGACCTGGACGCTCGCCGCGGGCGAGGCGGCCGACGAGGCGACGCTCGCCGACCTGGCGTTCGCCTGGCGGGCGGTGCGGGCCGTGAAGTCGAACGCGATCCTGCTGGCCGACGGCGGCGCGTCCGTCGGCGTCGGCATGGGCCAGGTCAACCGGGTCGACTCGTGCCGGCTGGCCGTCGAGCGGGCGAACGCCGGCGACGTCGAGCGGGCGCGCGGCGCGGTGGCCGCCTCGGACGCGTTCTTCCCGTTCGCCGACGGCCTGCAGGTGCTCCTGGACGCGGGCGTCCGTGCCGTCGTGCAGCCCGGCGGCTCGGTCCGCGACGAGGAGGTCGTCGCCGCGGCCACGGCGGCCGGCGTGACCCTCTACCTGACGGGCACGCGCCACTTCGCGCACTGACGCGGGGCGGTCCCGCACGAGGCCTACGGTTTCCGGCCGCGCCTCCCGAGATCTCGGGAGGTCGGGCCGGAAGGCGTAGGCCTCGTGCCGTCGGGGGCGCAGCCGGCACCTGCAAGGCGTTGCAGCCCCTTGCTGCAAGCCAATACAGTCGCAGGTAGCCGCGCTGACGCTCACCCCCGACGATGGAGTCCTGTGATGACGCACGCCCGTAGGCGCCCTTGCGTGGCGCCCCGGACACCCCTCGAACCCCGCGGCTCCCGGCGCCGCGTCCTCGCCCTGCTGGCCGCCGGCGCGCTGCTCGTGTCCGGCGCCGCGACGGCCGGCGCGGACGACCCCGCCGACCTGGCCGACCCCGCGGCCGCCGACCCGGCGCCCGCATTCACCTCCGTGTCCGTCCCCGGCAGCCACAACACCGCGATGGGCTGCGCCGGCGACTGGGCGCCCGACTGCGACGAGGCGCAGCTCGCCGAGCGGCCGGACGGCGCCTGGCAGGGCACGTTCGCGCTGCCGCCCGGCGACTACGCGTACAAGGTCGCCCTCGACGGCACGTGGGACGTGGCCTACGGCGCCGGCGGCGTCGTCGGCGGCGCGGACGTCGCGTACACCGTGCCGGGCGCCCCGAGCGGCGCGCCGGTCGACGTGACGTTCTACTGGGACCCGGTGTCGGGCGACTTCCAGAACACGGCCCAGGGGCCGATCGTCACGCTGCCCGGGTCGTACCAGGCCGCGGTCGGCTGCCCCGGCGACTGGGCCCCGGACTGCCTCGCCACGTGGGCCAAGGACCCGGACGGCGACGGCGTGTACGAGTGGTCGACGACGCAGATCCCGGCAGGCTCGTACCAGGTCAAGGTCGCCCACGGGCTGTCGTGGGACGTCAACTACGGCCAGGGAGGCGCGGTGGGCGGGGACGACTACGCGTTCGCGACGTCCGACGGCGAGCAGGTGTCGTTCGCGTACGACGTCGCGACGCACCTGCTGGAGATCACCGTCGAGAACCCGCCGCTGACCGGCGTCGGCCAGCAGCGGGCGCACTGGGTGCGCGCCGACCTGCTCGCCTGGCCGCGCGACCTGCTCGGCGGTGCCGACCCGGCGGACCTGACCTGGGCGCTGCACCACGCGGCCGAGGGCGGGATCGGCGTGACCGACGGCGCCGTGACCGGGCCCGCCGGGACCGGCGAGGTCCCGCTGACCTACGACGCCGCGGGCCTGCCCGCCGACGTGCGCGCCGACTTCCCGGCGCTCGCGGGCGCCGTCGCGCTGCGGGTCGAGCCGGGCGCCGACGCGGCCGCGCTCCTCACCGGCGAGGTCCAGGTCTCCCAGGCGGACGCGGACGGGCTGACGGCGCTCACCGGCGTCCAGGTCCCGGGCGTGCTGGACGACCTGTACGGCGCGGCCGCCGACGCCGACCTCGGCGTCACCTGGACCGGCGGCGCCCCGACGTTCCGGCTGTGGGCCCCGACCGCCCGGGAGGTCACGCTGCTGACCTGGGCGCCGGGCGCCGACCTCGCCGCGGCGCCGGTCCGCGTCACGACCGCCCGCGCCGCCGACGGCACCTGGTCCGTCACCGGCGACCCCTCGTGGTCCGGCGTCCGCTACCGGTACGAGGTCGAGGTCTACGTGCCGTCGACCGGCCGGGTGGAGACGAACGTCGTCACCGACCCGTACGCCGTGGCGCTCACGACGAACTCGACGCACGCCGTCGCGGTCGACCTGGCGGACCCGGCGTACCGCCCGGCGCTGTGGGCCGGCACCCCGCAGCCGGCCGTCGAGCGGGCGGTGGACCACACGATCTACGAGCTGCACGTGCGCGACTTCTCGATCGCCGACGCGTCCGTGCCGGAGGCCGAGCGCGGCACCTACCTGGCGTTCGCGCGGGACTCCGACGGCACCGCGCGCCTGCGCGAGCTCGCCGACGCGGGCCTGACGACCGTGCACCTGCTGCCGACGTTCGACATCGCGTCGATCGAGGAGGACCGCACGCGGCAGGCGACCACCCCCGATCTGACCGGCTTCGGCCCGGCCGCGGAGGACCAGCAGGCCGCCGTCGGCCAGATCCGCGAGCGGGACGGCTTCAACTGGGGCTACGACCCGTGGCACTTCACCGCGCCCGAGGGGTCCTACGCGACCGACCCCGAGGGCGGCGCCCGCGTCGCCGAGTTCCGCACGATGGTCGGCGCCCTGCACGAGATGGGCCTGGGCGTCGTCCTGGACCAGGTGTTCAACCACACGGCCGCCAGCGGCCAGGACGCGACGTCGGTGCTGGACCGGGTCGTGCCCGGCTACTACCACCGGCTCGACGGCACGGGGCAGGTGCAGACCAGCACGTGCTGCCAGAACGTCGCCACCGAGCACGCCATGGCCGAGAAGCTCATGGTCGACTCGGTGGTCACCTGGGCCCGGGAGTACCGGGTGGACGGGTTCCGGTTCGACCTGATGGGCCACCACTCGAAGCAGAACATGCTGGCCGTGCGGGCGGCGCTGGACGCGCTGACCGTCGAGGCGGACGGCGTCGACGGCTCGGCGGTGTACCTGTACGGCGAGGGCTGGGACTTCGGCGAGGTCGCCGGCAACGCGCTGTTCGAGCAGGCCACGCAGGGCCAGCTCGGCGGCACCGGGATCGGCACGTTCTCGGACCGGCTCCGCGACGCGGTGCACGGCGGGTCGCCGGTCGAGGGGTCGTCGATGTTCACGCAGGGCTTCGGCACCGGGCTCGCCACCGACCCGAACGGGCAGCCGGCGCAGCTCGGCGACGCGTCGACGGTGAACACGGGCTCGGCCGCCGAGTACGCGGACCTCGGCCTCGCCACCGACGTCGTCCGGCTCGGGCTCGCGGGCAACCTGCGCGACTACGTGCTGACCACGCACACCGGGGACGTGCTCCGCGGCGACCAGGTCGACTACCGCGGGGCGCCCGCCGGGTACGCGGACTCCCCGGAGGAGGTGGTCAGCTACGTCGACGCGCACGACAACGAGACGCTGTTCGACCTGCTCACGATCAAGCTGCCGCAGAGCACCTCGATGGCCGACCGGGTCCGGATGAACACGCTGTCCCAGGCCACGGCAGCCCTCTCCCAGACGGTGTCGTTCTGGCACGCGGGCACGGACCAGCTGCGGTCCAAGTCGCTCGACCGGGACAGCTACGACTCCGGCGACTGGTTCAACGCGATCGACTGGACCGGCCAGGACAACGGCTTCGGCCGCGGGCTGCCGGGTGCGTGGGCGAACGCCGAGAAGTGGGACCAGATGCGCCCGCTGCTCGAGGACGCCGCGCTCAAGCCGGACGCCGCGGACATCGCGACCGCCCGCGCCGCGGCCGACGACCTGCTGCGCCTGCGGTTCTCCACGCCGCTGTTCCGGCTCGGCGACGCCGACCTGATCCGGCAGAAGCTCACGTTCCCGGACGCCGGGGCGGACGCGACCCCGGGTGTGATCGTCATGCACGTCGACGACACCGTCGGGCCGGACGTCGACGCCGACCTCGACGGCCTGCTCGTGGTGTTCAACGCGTCGCCGGCCGCCGTGACGCAGGAGCTCCCGGGGCTCGCGGGCGCGGCGTACGCGCTGTCGCCGGTGCAGGCCGCGGGCGCCGACGACGTCGTGCGGACGACCACGTGGGACGCGGCGACCGGGACCGTCACCGTGCCGGCGCGGACCGTCGCGGTGCTCGTGCAGCCGAGCGACGCGCCGGTCGCGCCCGGCCCCGTCGACCCGGCGGACCCCGACCCGGCCGACCCGGGAGCCCCGGCCGACCCGGGAGCCCCCAGCGGCCGGACTCGCCAACGAAGGAGCCAGAAGTGAGCAGCGTCGACAGCTTCGGGTCGAAGGCCCGGCTGCAGGTCGGGGACGACACCTACGAGATCTTCCGGCTGGACGCGGTCCCCGGG
>NZ_SZYE01000196.1 GCF_005239125.1 Cellulomonas hominis
CGCGCCCCGACGCCGCGCGCCCCGACGCCGCGCGCCCCGACGCCGAGTCTCCGTTCCTCGTCTGCCCGCGACCGCGGCGGCGGAGGCACGGGACGCAGACTCGGCGACAGGCGCCTACGCGAGGGCGCGCCTGCTGCTGATCACGCCCGTGTCGAAGCCCGCGAGGTGCAGGCCGCCGTGGAAGCGGGCGTGCTCGATCTTGACGCAGCGGTCCATGACGACGGTGAGGCCGGCCGCCTCGCCGCGCGTCGCGACGTCCTCGTGCCACGAGCCGAGCTGCAGCCACAGGGCCTTCGCGCCGACCGCCAGCGTCTCGTCCAGCACCGTGGGCAGGTCGTCGTGCCGGCGGAACACGTCCACCAGGTCCGGCACGACCGGCAGGGCGTCCAGCGACGGGTAGACGGGCTGCCCGAGGATCGACGTCTCGCGCGGGTTCACCAGGTACACGTCGTACGGGGTGCTGGACAGCAGGTACGTCGTGACGAAGTACGACGCGCGCGCCGGGTTGTTGGACGCGCCGACGATCGCGATCGACCGGGTGCGGCGGAGCAGCGCGAGGCGGTCGGGGGCGCTCGGGCCCTGCCAGGTGCGCTCAGGGGTGCTGGTCATCAGTTCGCCTCCGGGATCGAGCAGGTCGCGCCGCCGCCCACGCCGGTGACGGCCGCGACGACCACGGGGGCGGCCGCCTCGCGCGGCGCGGTCGCCGCCGTCAGCGCCTGGTCCAGGTCCCAGAGGATGTCCTCCGGGTCCTCGAGCCCGACGCTGATCCGCACCAGGTCCTCCGGCACGCCCGCAGCGGCGAGCTGCTCCGCGGAGAGCTGCTGGTGCGTCGTCGACGCCGGGTGGATGACGAGGGTGCGGGCGTCACCGACGTTGGCGAGGTGGCTGGCGAGCTGCAGGCCCTCGATGAACCGGCGGCCGACCTCGCGGCCGTCGCGGTCGGCGGTCGCGGCGAGCCGGAACGCGAACACCGACCCGGGCCCGAGCGGCAGGTAGTGCGCGGCGCGCTCGTGGTGCGGGTGCGACGGCAGCCCGGCCCAGTGCACGGCGGTGACGCGCGGGTCGGCCTCCAGCCACTCGGCGACGGTCCGCGCGTTGGCGAGGTGCGCGTCGAGCCGCTGGGGGAGCGTCTCCACGCCCTGCAGCAGCTGGAACGCGGACTGCGCGGACAGCGACGGGCCGATGTCCCGCAGCTGCTCGGAGCGCAGCTTGGTGAGGAACCCGTACTCGCCGAAGTTCTCCCACCACTTCACGTCGTTGTACGACGGGACGGGCTCGGTCATCTGCGGGAACTTGCCGTTGCCCCAGTTGAACCGGCCCGACTCGACGACCACGCCGCCGAGGGTGGTGCCGTGCCCGCCGAGGAACTTGGTGGCGGAGTGGATCACGATGTCGGCGCCGTGCTCGATCGGCCGCACCAGGTACGGGGTCGACAGGGTGGCGTCGACGACCAGCGGGACGCCCGCGGCGTGGGCGACCTCGGCCAGCCCGGCCAGGTCGGCGACCTCGCCGGACGGGTTCGCGACCACCTCGGTGTAGACGGCCTTGGTCTCGGGGCGGATGGCCGCGGCGTAGTCGGCCGGGTCGGTGCCCGCGACGAACGTGGTCTCGACACCGAACCGGCGCAGCGTCACGTCGAGCTGGGTCACGGTGCCGCCGTAGAGCTGCGCGGAGGCGACGATGTGGTCCCCGGCGCCGACCAGCGCGGCGAACGTGATGAACTCCGCGGCCATGCCGGACGCGGTCGCGACGGCGCCGATGCCGCCCTCGAGCGACGCGATGCGCTCCTCGAACGCCGCGACCGTCGGGTTGCCGAGCCGGGAGTAGATGTTGCCGTACTTCTGCAGCGCGAACAGGTTCGCGGCGTCGGTGGTGTCGGTGAACACGAACGACGTCGTCTGGTAGATCGGCACGGCGCGGGCGCCGGTCGCGGCGTCGGGGATCGCCCCGGCGTGCAGGGCGCGGGTACGGAAGCCGAAGCGGTGCTCGGAGCTCATGCGCGGGTGGCCTCCTCGGCCTCGGTGGTCAGGGCGAGGCTAGCGTCGTCGCGCAGCAGCGCGGCGACCTGGTCCACGGCCCAGGGGTTCTGCAGGGAGGTGACGTCGCCGAGCGGCCGGCCGTCGTGCAGCTCGGCCAGCAGCCGGCGCATGATCTTGCCCGACCGGGTCTTGGGGACCTCCGGGACGAGCACCACGTGCTTCGGCTTGGCGACCGGGCCGATCTCCCGGTGCACCTGCGCGCGCAGGTCCTCGCGCAGCGCCGCGGCGGCCGCGCGCCACGCCCGGAGGTCGTCGACCGGGCCGGGCGGGACCGCGGGCACGACGAACGCCGCGACGGCCTGGCCGCCGACCGCGTCCGCCACGCCCGCGACGCCGGCCTCGCCGACCGCCGGGTGCGCCACGAGCGCCGACTCGATCTCGATGGTCGACAACCGGTGGCCCGCGACGTTCACCACGTCGTCCACCCGGCCGAGCAGCCACACGTCGCCGTCGGCGTCCCAGGACGCGCCGTCGCCGGCCAGGAAGTAGCCGTGCGCGGCGAACGGCCGCCAGTAGGAGTCGCGGTACCGCGCCGGGTCGCCCCAGACGGTGCGCGCCATGCCGGGCCAGGTCCGGTCGAGCACCAGGTAGCCGCCGGAGCCGCGCGGCACCTCGGCGCCCGCGTCGTCGACGACCCTGGCCGAGAACCCGGGGAGCGCGCGGGTGGCCGAGCCCGGCTTGAGCGTGGTGACGCCGGGCAGCGGGGCGATGACCGCCGCGCCGGTCTCGGACTGCCACCACGTGTCGACCACCGGCGCCGTGCCGGCGCCGAACTGCTCGCGGAACCACACCCACGCCTCGGGGTTGATGGCCTCGCCGACCGTCCCGAGCAGCCGGACCGTCGACAGGTCGTACCCGACCGGCAGGCCGTCGGGGAACCAGGTCATGAAGGTCCGGATCAGGGTCGGGGCCGTGTAGTACACCGTGACGCCGTACCGCTCGATGACCTCCAGGTGGCGCTCGCGGTGCGGGGTGTCCGGCGTGCCCTCGTAGATCACCTGGGTCAGCCCGTTGCTGAGCGGGCCGTAGATCTCGTAGGTGTGCGCGGTCACCCACGCGAGGTCGGCGGTGCACCAGTGCACGTCGTCGGGCTTGGCGTCGAACACCGCCCAGTGCGTCCAGGACGCGTGCGTCAGGTAGCCGCCGGTGGTGTGCACCAGGCCCTTCGGCTTCCCGGTGGTGCCGGACGTGTAGATGATGAACAGCGGGTGCTCGGCGTCGAAGGCCCGCGGCTCGTGCCGGTCCGACGCGGTGTCCACGACGTCGTGCCACCAGACGTCGCGGCCCTCGGTCCAGGCGACGTCCTGGCCGGTGCGCCGGACGACGAGCACGTGCTCGACGTGGTCCAGCCCCTCGACCGCGGCGTCCGCGGCGGACTTCACCTCGACGGCCTGCCCGCGCCGGAACTGGCCGTCGCTGGTGACCAGCAGCTTCGCGCCGGTGTCCTGCACCCGGAACCGCACGGCCTCCGCGGAGAACCCGCCGAACACCAGGGAGTGCACCGCGCCGATCCGGGCGATCGCCAGGGTGACGACGATGGTCTCGGCGATCACCGGCAGGTAGACGACCACCCGGTCGCCGGGGCCGATGCCGAGGTCGGTCAGGGCGTTCGCGGCCCGGGACACCTCGCGCTGCAGGTCGGCGTAGGTGAGCGAGCGCCGGTCGCCCCGCTCGCCCTCGGCGTGGATCGCGACCTTGTCGCCGCGCCCGGCGGCCACGTGCCGGTCGACGCAGTTCACGGCCGCGTTGAGCTTCCCGCCGACGAACCACTGCGCCTCGGGCACGGTCAGCCCGCCGTCCGGGCCCTCGACCGCGGGGGACCAGGTGTGCGCGGTGTGCCAGGGCTCGGCCCACTCCAGGCGACGCGCGGCGTCCTCCCAGAAGCCCACGTGGTCGTCGTCGGCGCGCGCCCGGAGCCGGGCCGCGTCCTGGGGTCCCACGTTCCAGTCGCCGGCCGGGGCCGGGAACGCGCGGGTCTCGGTCTGCAGCGCCGCGATGGTCGCGCTCGTCGTGCTCGTCATGCCCACCTTCTCAGCAGCGACTTCTCGGCGAGGCCGATCAGCGCGTCGGTCAGCTTGCCCAGCAGCGCCAGCAGGACGATCGCGAGGATCATCCGGTCGACGCGGCCGTTGTTGCCGGAGTCCATCAGGAGGAAGCCCAGGCCCATCGACGACGCGATGAGCTCCGCGGCCACCAGGAACAGCCACGACTGCGCGAGCGCGAGCCGCAGGCCCGCCACCACGGACGGCACCGCGGCGGGCAGCTGCACCGCGCCCAGCAGGCGCGCACCGCGCAACCCGTACGCGCGCCCGGCCTCGACCAGGTGCGCGTCGACGTGCCGCAGCGCGGCGACGACGGTCGTGTACACGGGGAAGAACGCCCCGATCGCGATGAGGGTCAGCTTGGACTCCTCGCCGATCTTCATCCAGAGGATCAGCAGCGGCACCCACGCCAGCGACGGCACCGCGCGGACCGCGCCCAGGACCGGCTCCAGCAGCGCGCCGGCCAGCCGGGACAGCCCGACGACGGACCCGACCGCCAGGCCGAGCGCCGCGCCGATCAGGAACCCGAGCACCACGCGCTGCGTCGAGATCGCGACGTACTGCCCGAGCAGGCCGCGCTCGGCGAGGTCGACCGCGGCCGCCCACACCGAGGCCGGGCTCGGCAGCTGGTACGGCGCGACCAGGCCCGACGTGGTGACGAGCTGCCACGCCACCAGCAGGGCCGCGGGGACGACGAGGCCGAGCGCGATCCGCACCGGGCGGCGGGACAGCGCACCGGCGCCGGGCCGCGCGGGGAGGCCGAGGCTGAACGGGTTCAGCCCGGGCAGCGCGCGGCCGCGGGCGTCCGTCACCGGCGCGCTGGTGCCGGCGATCGTGCCGAGGACGGGGGACATGGCCTGCTCTTCCGTCGGGGGTGGTCGGGTGGTTCCGGGCCCGGGCCCGGGCCCGGGCCGGCGTCGCGCGGACGCCGGCCCGGTGCGGGTCAGCCGGCGATGGTGCTCGGGTCGGCGTTCTCCGCGAACTGCGGGTCGAACAGCTCGTCCAGCGCGGTGTCGACCAGGTCCTGGCTCGCGACGTCGCCGGACTCGACGAAGATCGGGCCGACGACCTCGAGGACGTCGCGCTGCGCCTGGCCGGGGACCGGGTCGATGTCGAGCGTGGTGCGCTCGGTGATGACCGTCTCGGCCACCGCCGGGTCGATGCCGGCGACCTCGGCGAGGATGTCCACGACCTCGTCGGGGTTCTCCTGCGCCCAGGCGCGGGCCTTCTCGTAGGCGTCGACGACGACCTGCGCCAGGTCCGGGCTCGCGTCCAGGAAGTCCTGCGTCGCGTTGAGGAACCCGTAGGTGTTGAAGTCGACGTTGCGGTACAGCAGCGTCGAGCCGGCCTCGGCCTCGCTCGCGGCCATCAGCGGGTCCAGGCCGGACCACGCGTCGACCGAGCCGTTCTCCAGCGCCGCCCTGCCGTCCGCGTGCTGGAGGTTCTGCACCTCGACGTCCGCCGGGTCGACGCCCGCCTCCTCCAGGGACTGCAGGAGGAAGAAGTACGGGTCGGTGCCCTTGGTCGCGGCGACCGAGCGGCCGGCCAGGTCCGCGACGTCGGTGATGTCCGAGCCCGCCGGGACGACGAGCGCGGCCCACTCGGGCTGGCCGTAGATGTCGATCGTGCGGATCGGCGAGCCGTTCGACCGGGCGAGCAGCGCCGCCGAGCCCGCGGTGGAGCCGACGTCGACCGCACCGGCGCGCAGCGCCTCGTTCGCCTTGTTCGACCCCGCGGACTGCACCCACTCGACGTCGACGTCGTCGCCGAGCGTCTCCTCGAGCCAGCCCTGGTCCTTGATGACGAGGCTCAGCGGGTTGTACGTCGCGTAGTCGACGGTCAGGGTGTCGGCGCTCCAGCCGTCGGCGGCCGTCGCGCCGTCCTCGGGGGCGTCCGCCGCCTGGGCGGTCTCGCCCTCGCCGGCCACGCAGCCGGCGAGCAGCAGGGTCGCGGCGACGGCGCCTGCGCCGAGGGCGATCGGGCCGCGCAGCCGGCGACGGAGGGCGGTGGGGAGGGCGGTCATGGGGTGCTCCAGGTGGGGTGTCGGGGTGGTGCGGGTCAGATCGAGTGGTGCGCGTCGGGGTCGTGCGACGGGTGGTGCGAGGGCACGCCGAGGCCGTCCAGAAGCTCGGCGCGCAGCTCCGCGAGCCGGGCGTCCGTGCGGTCGCGGGGCCGGTCGCCGGGGACCGTGATGACGGAGCGGACGGAGGCGGCCGCCGGCGCCCCGGGGGTCTCGCGGTCGGCGGGGGCTGCGGGGCCGGCGGGCGTCGCCGGGGCGGCGAGGGCGCCGAGCAGGACGACGCGGTCCGCCAGGTACAGCGCCTCCTCCACGTCGTGCGTCACGAGCAGCACCGTCGTCGGGCGGCTGGCGTGCACCTCGAGCAGCAGGTCCTGCATCCGTAGCCGGGTCAGGGCGTCGAGCGCCCCGAACGGCTCGTCGAGCAGCAGCACACCCGGCCGGCGGGCCAGCGCCCGGGCGAGCGACGCGCGCTGCGCCATGCCGCCGGACACCTGCCGGGGCCGTAGCCCGGCCGAGCCCGCGAGCCCCACCAGGTCCAGCAGCCGGGCGACCTGGTCACGGGCCTCGGCGCGCGGGGTCCCGCGGGGCACGCCCAGCGCGACGTTGTGCGCGACGGTGCGCCACGGGAGCAGGCGGGGCTCCTGGAACGCGACGGCCGTGCGGGCGTCGTACGGCGCGACCGGGTCGTCGCCGATCAGGATCCGGCCGGCGTCGGGCGCGTCCAGGCCGGCGACCTGGCGCAGCAGCGTCGACTTGCCCGAGCCGGACGGCCCCATCACGGCGACCGACTCGCCGGGCGCGACGTCCAGGTCGACGCCCGCGAGCGCCGTCGTCGCGCCGAACTGCTTGACGAGGCCGCGGGCGGA
>NZ_SZYE01000197.1 GCF_005239125.1 Cellulomonas hominis
GGCGCCGGCGCGGAGGGCCGGCACCGGGTGCTCGTGCACGAGGGCGGCGAGGACGTCGGCGGCTGGGCCGGTGCTGTCATGCGCTGGCTGCGCGTCGCCGCCCGGCTGGTGGCGGTCAACCTCCTCGCCGTGCTCGGGACCCTGCTCGGCGGGGTCGTGCTGGGCGTGCTGCCCGCGCTCACCGCGGCGGCGACGGTGCTGGGGGCCGTCGCCGCGGGCGAACCGCCGGAGTCGGTGGGGCGCGCGTTCTGGGCGGAGTACCGGGCCGGCTTCCGGCGGGCGAACCGGCTGGGCTGGCCGCTGCTCGTGGTCGGCGCGCTGCTCGTCGCGGACGCGCTGGCGCTGCCGGTGCTCGCGTCCGCGACCGGGTCGACCGGGCCGGCCGCCGTCGCCGCGGCCGGGCTGCTGGTCCTCGGGGCGGGCCTGCTCGTCGTCGGCGCGTGGTTCCTCGCGGTGCTGCGCCGGTACGACGAGCCGTTCGGCCGCACCTGGCGGTTCCTGCTGCTGGCGCCGCCGGCGTCGCCCGGGACCGCCCTGGCGGTGCTGGTGACCCTGGGGGCGCTGGCGGTCACGGGCTGGCACCTCACGGTGCTGGTCCCGCTGCTCGGGGTGTCCGGCGCCGTGCTGCTCACCGGCGTGCTCGTCGACCGGCGCCTGGACGCGATCGACGCGACGGGGCGCTGACTCCCGGGGCGCCGTCCCTCGGGTCTCCACCCGGGGCGGGACACGCGGGCGGGCGCGGGGTGGAGGGGCGGAGAAGGGCAGGCGGGGATGTCGGCGGGCGGCGCGGCGCGGCGTCGGCGAGCATGGGGCGTGGCCTCCGACCTGCACGCGAGCACGCCCGCGACCCCCGCGCCCTCCGCCGCGCCGGCCCCGTCCGGCGCGCGCCCCGCCCGCGGGCGCTGGCTGGTGGCCACGACCGAGTACGCGGGGCTCACCCCGTACACCGGCGGCATCGGGCGGCACTACGCCTCGCTGCTCCCCGCGCTCGTCCGGCAGGGCGCGGCGGTCGACCTGCTGGTGCTCGCGGACGGTCCCCTGCTGCCCGGCGCCGACCTCGGCGGGGTCCGGCTGGTCGGCCACGTCCGGCCGCCGCGCGCCCGGGTCCCCGCGCTGCTCGCCCGCGCCGCGGCCGTGCGCCGGGCGTACCGGGGCGGCGCCTACGACCGGGTGTTCCTGCCCGAGTGGGCCGCGCTCGGCGTCGCCCTGCCCGCCGGTGCGCCGCTGCTGACCAACCTGGCGACGAGCACCCGGCTGGCGAACGAGGTCGCCGGCTTCACGCCCCGGTCGTTCGGGCTGCGCGGCGGGGCGGTGGTGGCGGTGCAGAGCCGGCTCGAGGACCGGCAGGTGCGGCGCTCGGCGGGTCTGGTGCCGATCTCCCGGGCGATGCAGCGGTGGACCGAGGGCGCGTTCGCGGGGCTGCCGCCGGCCCGGGTGGTGCGCAACTGCATCGACGTGGAGCACGTGCGCCGGGCAGCGGGGTCGGCCGGGCTGCCCGCGGGCTGGCCGGACGACGGCGCGCCGGTGGTGCTGTTCCTCGGGCGGCTGGAGCGGCGCAAGGGCGTCACGGACGCGTTCGCGGCGTTCGCGGAGGTCGCCCGCCGGCACCCCGCCGCGCGGCTGGTGCTCGCCGGCGCGAGCGGCGACCGCCGGTTCGAGCCCGACCGGCCCGCGCTGCTCGGCCTGCTGCCCCCGGAGGCGCGGGACCGGGTCACCTGGCTCGGCCACGTGGACGACGACACCCTCTACCGGGCGGTCCGCGAGGCCGCCGTGACGACCTGCCCGTCCCGGTGGGAGGGGTTCGGCAACGCCGCGCTCGAGGCCAAGGCGATCGGGGGCGCGCTCGTCGTCACGACCGGCAGCGGCTACGACGACTTCTGCACCGACGGCGAGGACAGCCTCATGGTGCCGCCCGCCGACCCGGCGGCCCTGGCCGGGGCCCTGCTGCGGCTGCTGGACGACCCCGTGCTCGCGGCGACGCTCGGCGCCCGCGCGGCGGCGGGTGCGCAGCGGTGGACGGCGGACCCGGTGGCGGCCGACCTCCTGGACGCGGCGGACGCCCTCCTGGGCTCGCCCGGCGCCGCCGCCCGCACCACCGAGCGAGCACCCGACACGTCGAGCGAGTAGTCGCCGACTGCTCGCTCGACGTGTCGGGTACCCCCTCGGGGTCGTGAGGGCGCGGCGCGGGGGGCGCGGCGCCGCTGCGCCGCGGGCGCTGCGGTGGCGGGGGTCAGGCGCGGTGCCAGGCCGTCCCGTCCCAGCGCACGGCGCCCGCCTCCGCGAACGCCCGCAGCCAGCCCTCCATCGGCCACCGCCTCCACCGGCGGGCGAACCGCGCGCCGTTGCGCAGCACGTCGTCGAGGTGCTGCCAGGGCGGGCTGCTGGTCGGGTGGTGCTGGTGGTACGCGTGCGCCCCGCCCACCCACGCGAGCGGCACCCCGGCGTCCCGCAGGGCGTACCCGAAGTCCGTGTCCTCGCCGCCGTAGCCCTCGTAGCCCTCGTCGAACCGGGGGCCGTCGGCCCAGCGGCGCGCGGTCAGGGCGAACGACAGCGACCAGAACAGGTCGTACTCGTCGTCGTGCGCGACCTGCACGACGCCGTCCGGGGGCGCGGGCCGTGCCGGGTGCGGGCGGGTGGCGGCCGCGAGCGCCGCCGGGTCGTCGACCTCCGCGCCGGGCGGGAGGTAGGTGACCGGGCCGCAGAGCACCGCCGCGGGGTGCGCGGCCGCGGCCGCGGCGTACCGGTCGAGCAGGCCGGGCCCCGGCACGCAGTCCGCGTCGAGGAGCACCAGGAGGTCGGCTCCCCGCGCCACCGCGCGGTCCGCGCCCGCGTTCCGCGCGGCCGCCAGCCGCAGCCCGTGCGGGCCGGGCGGCACCCGGAGCACGTCGTCGGCGTCGAGCGCCGGCGGCTCGTCGTCGCCGACCCACACGACCACGGCCGACGTCGCCGGGTCCCGCCGCACCGCCGCGAGCTGCCGCCGCAGGTGGTCGACCCGGGGTGCCGAGCACAGGGTGACCACGGCCCGGGCGCCGGTCACGAGCCCGCCCCGCGCCGCGCGACCTCCGCGATCGCCTCGGCCGCCCGCGCCGCCGCCCCCGCCGTCCCCCACACCGACCAGTCCGGCTGCAGCGCCTCCGCACGGTCCAGCACCTCGGGCCACCGGTCCGGCTCCGGCCACGCAGGCTCGACGACGGCCAGCCCGGCCCGGCCGAGCGCGCGGGCGGTGACGGCCTGCTCGTCGAACGGCCGGTCCTGCGGCACCACCACGGCCCGCGCGCCGGCGACGGCGAGGTCGGCCACGGAGTTCTGCCCGGCGAACGACACCACGGTCCCCGCGGCGGTGAGCTCGCGCCAGGGGTCGTCCGACCACGCGCCGCCCGCGCCGAGCGCGGTCCACCGCCGCCCGGGGGTCGCGCGCGCCGCGGCGTCGACGTGGTCCGCGGTCACCTCGGACCCGCCCCGACCGCCGAGCACCAGCACACCCTCGCGGGGGACGCCCGGCGTCTCCCGGCCGTCGAACCGGCTGATCCCGCCCGTGAACACCACCCGGTCGCGCACCGGCTCCAGGTGCGCGGCGGGCAGGACGTCGGCGGGCCACGGGGCCAGCACCCGGGCGGCGGCGCGCAGGCCGAGGGCGTGCGGCTCGTCGTCGCGGAGCCCCGGCTGCGCCACCAGCACCGGCGGGACGCCGAGCAGCCGGGCGAAGACGGTGACCTCGACCGACACGTCGACGACGATCGTCGAGGCGCCCCGGGCGTCGAGCTCGCGGGCGATCCGCGCGAGCCGGCCGCGGTGGCCCGGGTGCAGCAGCGGGGCCCAGTGCAGCAGACCGCCGGCGGCGGGGTCGGCGGCCGCGGGCGGGCGGCCGGCCGGGTCCGGGTCGTCGTCGCGGTCGAGCCGGACCCAGTCGACGTGCGCGGGCAGCCCGGCGGGCTCCGGCAGCGAGCTCAGCGCCACGACGTCCGCGTCCAGGTGCGGCGCCACGGCGCGCAGCCGGCCGAGGTGCCCCGACCCGTGGTGGTGCACGTACCAGGCGACGGTCGGCCGGCTCACGCGATCAGCTCCGCGCCGGTGGCGTGCTCGGCGACGAGCGAGCGGAACACCCGCTCGAGGGCCTCGACCCGCGCGTCCAGGCCGTAGTGCCGGCGCGCGGACGCGCGCACCCGCGCCCGGAACCCCGGTTCCGCGGCCGAGCGCGCGGCGAGCCGGTCCGCGGCGGCGGCCAGCGCGGCCACGTCGCCGCGCGGCACGGCGGACATGCCGGTCGCGGTGCGCGCGATCTCCCGGATGCCGCCCGCGCCGAACGCCGCGACCGGCGTGCCGCACATCAGCGCCTCCGGGCCCACGAGGCCGAACGGCTCCTCCCAGGCGGGCGTCCCGAGGGCGCAGGCGCTGCGGCCGATCAGGTGCGCGAGCTCGGGCTGCTCGAGCAGGCCGACGTACCGGACGCCGTCCCCCACGAGCGGCAGGACGTGGCGCTCCGCGTACTCGCGGTCGCCGATCCGGCCGGCGATCGTCAGCTCGCGGCCGAGCAGCCGCGCCGCCTCGATCGCCAGGTGCGGCGCTTTCTCCGGCACGAGCCGGCCGGACCAGACCAGCCCGTCGCCGCCCGGGCCCGCCGGCCAGCCCGCCGGGTCGATGCCGTTCGGCAGCACCGTGGCGTCGACGACCGGGGCCCACTCGCGCCGGGTGTGCGCGCTGACCGCGAGGAACCGGGTGTGCCGGGCGTGCGCGGCCGCGTCGACGAGCTCCGGCTCCAGCGGCGTGTGCAGCGTGGACACCATCGGGACGCCGAGGGAGGCGGCCCGCCGCAGGGGCAGCCCGTGCAGGCAGTGGTTGGAGATGACGTCGTACCGCTCGGGCGCGCGGGCGATCACGTCGAGCGCCCGGCCCAGCGCCGGCACCGACCGCTCCCGGTAGGCGGCCGGGTACTCCGAGTCGGTGGCGTGGGCGCCCTCCGGCCAGTCGAGGGTCGGCAGCGCGAACTCGGGGGGCCCGCCGTCGAGGAAGTCGGAGCCGCGGACGGCGATCAGCGACACCGCGTGCCCGCGGGCCCGGAGCGTGCGGACCTCGTTCCACACGGCCGACTCGAGGCCGCCGGCGTGCGGCTGCCGGATCGGGAAGCGCAGGGGCGCGACGACGACGACGCGCAGCGGGGACCCGGTCACCGCGCGCCTCCGCCGAGCAGCGAGCGGTACAGGGCGGCGTGCTGGTCGGCGGCCGCCCGGTCCTCGGCGAGGCGCCGCGCGCGCCGGTCGCGGACGAGCGCCGCGCGGGCCGCCGTCCCGGCGCGGGTGGCGGCCGGGGACCGCAGCAGGTCGCGCAGCGCGGCGGCCAGGCCCGCGGCGTCGCCCACCGCGCCGGACGTCGCGACCGAGCCGTCGGGGTGCTGCTGGTGGTAGTAGCCGACGGCGGGCGCGGCGACCGGGACGCCGAGGTCCCAGCACAGCTCCAGCCAGCCGGAGTGCGTGCCGTGCGCGTAGGGCAGCACGCACGCGTCGAGGCCGGCGAGCGCGGCGGCGAGGTCGTCGTCGGCGAGGCGGTCGTGCTCGACCAGCACCGCCGTGCCCGGGTCCGCCGCGGCGCACAGGGCGCGCACCTCGTCGCGGGCCGCCTCGTCCCGGACGCGCCGGTGCAGCCGGACCTCGGCCCGCGCCGGCAGGCCCGATGCGCGCAGGTCCGCCACGGCGGCCAGCAGCGCCCGGGTGGCGGCGGGGGCGTCGACGTTCGGGCGGAGGTCCTTGAGGTGCAGGCCGACCACGCGCTCGGCGGTCTGCGCGGTCGCGCCGGACGGCGCCGCGGGCAGCGCGCCCAGCAGCCGCGGGTGCGGCACGACCAGCGCGTCCCGCCCCCAGCGCTCGCGGATCTCGGCCGCCGCGCCCGGGGTGAGCGTGACGAGCGCGTCGGCGCCCGGCACGAGCACGTCGAGCTGCGCGCGGTACCCCGCCTGGTCGACGAGCTGCGGGTGCTCCAGGTCGTGCACGGTCACCACGACCGGCCAGCCCGCCGCGCGCGCCGCGTCCAGCGTGCGGGCCAGGTGCGCGGGGTCGAACGACTCGGTGCCGAAGTGCACGTGCAGCAGGTCCGCCTCGGCCGCGTGCGCCGCGATCCACGCGGGGTCGAGGACGACCGGCGGCCACCAGCGCCCCTGCTCGGCGCCCGGCGGCGTCGGGTCCGGCAGCACCGTCAGGCCCGCGGCGTCGGTGACCCGGGCGACGTAGGGGTGCGCGGCGGGCACCGAGGCGACCCGCAGCGTGCGGCTCGAGGACCGCGACGCGCCCGCGGTCGGTGCCATGAGCTGCGACATGCGGTCCTCTCGTTCGGGCGGACGTGCCGCCCGGTCCCCGAGCAGCGCGGCATCGCGGTGGTGCGGGCAGTCTCGCGCGGTTGCCGCCTCCCCGCGACTCGACCACGATTGCCGCGATGACCAGGACCGACACCCCCGTGCTCCTCCTCACGGGGCCGCCACGGCACGGCGTCGCCCGGTACGCGGCGGACCTCGCGGCGCACGTCCGCGCGCTCGACGCCGGCACGCGGGTGCTGCGGGTCGACGACCCCCGGGACCTGCCGGGGGCGGCGGCCGGGGCGGGCCGCGCGCACCTGCACGTGACGGACCGGCTGCTCGCGGCCTCGCCGGACGCCGCGGCGGACCTGGTGGAGCGGCTCGCCGCGGCCTGCTGCCTCACGGTCACGCTGCACGACGTGCCGCAGGAGTCGGACGGCCCGCGGAACCTGCCGCGGCGGTCGGCGGCGTACGCGCGGGTCGCCGCGGCGGCGGCCGGGGTGGCGGTGAACAGCCGGCACGAGGCGCTGCTGCTGGCGGAGCACGGGGTGCTCGCCGCCGGCCGGGCGCACGTCG
>NZ_SZYE01000198.1 GCF_005239125.1 Cellulomonas hominis
CCAGCTCCCGCAGCGCGGCGTCGTCCTCCGCGCGCGGGGTGCGCTCGCCGTAGACGACGTCGTCGAAGAGACGTCCCGCGGTGCGCAGGTCGACGGCGTGGGCGGGCAGGCGCAGCCCGGCCGCCTCGACCGCCTCGTGCGCCGTGCGGCCCGGCTGCTCCTCCAGCACGGCGCGCTCCTCGAGCGCCCGGACCACTGCCCGGAACCGGTCGGCGACCGCGGCCGCCCAGTCGCCGCGCGCGGCGGCCCCGTCCGCGGCGGCCCGCAGCTCGGCGGCGGTGCGCCGGTCGTCCGCGTCCAGCACGCTGCGCGCCCCGGCGACGCGCCGGCTGCGGCGCACGGGCCCCGTGACGAGGAACGCCACCGTCACGAGGACGGCCAGGCCGGCGAGGATCGCCAGGAGCGTGCCGACGTTGCCGATCGGCAGGCCGTCGGCACCCTCGAACAACCGGCCCAACCAGTCCAGGAACCGCTGCAGCAGGCTCGGCTGCTGGTGGTAGACCGGGTCGGCGAGCTCCTGCTCGAGCCAGCGGCGCGCCTGCTCGGCGTCCGGGACGACGGGCACGGTCACCGGCCGGCGCCCTCCGCGGCCCGGGCCAGCTCGACGTCCAGCCCCTCGCGGCGCATCCGGACGTCGATGTAGGCGAGCGCGACGACACCCGCCATGAACACCGTCGTGATGGTGGAGGCGATCGCGGTGCCCACGGCGGTCAGCGCGATGGCCGGCCCGCTGGTCATGAGCGGGTCGTTGAGCACCAGCTGGGAGATCAGCGTGACCGGCACGACGACGATCTGCGAGATGATCCCGACGAGGATCGTCACCAGCAGGTACAGGCCGAGCAGGCGCCAGAAGGACCCGCGGGTCAGCCGCCACGCGCGGGCCACGGACGCCCAGAACCCGCCGCCCTCGAGCATGATCGCGGCCGGCGCGAGCAGCGTCCGGATCGTCAGCCAGAAGCCGCCCACCAGCGCGGCGGCCACCCCGAGGAGGCCGACCAGCACGGTGAGGCCGACGCTGTCCGAGGTGGCGCCGACCAGGACCACCAGGCCGACGATCGCCGCCATCCCGACCGCGGTCACCAGACCGAGCAGCAGGCTGAACCCGATCACCCAGACGATCCGCTTGCCCTGGCCGCGCACCACGTCGCGGGCGGAGACGCGCTGGCCGATGACCGAGCGGCTGACCGACAGGATCAGCAGACCGGTGAGGACCGTGGTGGCGAGGGCAGTCAGCGGGATGGTCGCGACGCTCGCGAGCGAGGTGCCGAAGCTGTCGCCGAGCAGCTCGGTGTCGGCCGTCGTGAGCCCCGCGCTGTCGGTGAACAGGTCGTTGACCGCGCTGGCGAAGAACCCGGCGACGTACCACTGGATCAGGGCGCCGATCGCGGTGGCGACCGCGACGACGACGGCGGTGAGGCCGAACATCGTCCCCGGGTTGTGCCGGATCGCACGGAACGCGCCGTCGAAGATCTCCCAGATGCTCAGGGGCCGCAGCGGGATGATGCCGGGCTGCGCGGCGGGCGGCTGGTACGGGCTGGCGCCCCAGCCGTAGGGGGTCGCCCCGGGCTGCTGGCCGTAGCCCTGCTGGCCGTAGCCGGGCTGGCCGTAGCCCGGCGCGGTCGGCTGGCCGGGGGCGGCCGGGTAGCCCGGCCGCTGCCCGTACCCCGGAGCCGGCGGCTGCCCCGGCGCGCCCGGGTACCCCGGCTGCTGCCCGTACCCGGGCTGCTGCCCGTACCCCGGCGGGACCGGCCCGCCCGGGCCGGCGGCCTGCCCCGGCTGGCCCTGCGCGTCACCCGGACGGCCGCCGCCCGGGTGGGTGCCGGGGTCGCCCCAGGGGTTCGCGGGCTGCCCGCCGGCGGCCGGGTCCGTGGGCGGCTGCCAGCCCGCGGGGGCGTACTGCCCGTACCGGGGCGCGGGGCGCGGGTCCTCGCCGTGCCGCGGCGCGTCCTCGGGGCGGCCCTCGTCGTGCGGCGTGCTCATCGGACTCCCTGGGTGGCGTTCGTGGTGCGCCGAGGGTGCCTGTCGAGGGCGCCCTGCGCGGCTGACGGCCATCGTGCCACGTCACGTCCGCGCGCGGGCCGCTGCTCCGTCCGGACGTCGCGCGGCGCGCGGGGCCCGGTCCGGGCCGCCGTGATGCGATCATGGGCAGATGAAGGGACGCGTTCTCGTGGTCGACGACGACACCGCCCTGTCCGAGATGATCGGCATCGTCCTGCGCTCGGAGGGGTTCGAGCCGGTCTTCTGCGCGGACGGTGACGAGGCGCTGGAGACGTTCCGGTCCACGCAGCCGGACCTCGTGCTCCTCGACCTCATGCTCCCGGGCAAGGACGGGACCGAGGTGTGCCGGCTCATCCGGGCGGAGTCGGGCGTGCCGATCGTCATGCTCACCGCCAAGGCCGACACGGTCGACGTGGTCCTCGGGCTGGAGTCCGGCGCCGACGACTACATCGCCAAGCCGTTCAAGCCCAAGGAGCTGATCGCGCGGGTGCGCGCGCGCCTGCGGCGCAGCGACGAGCCCGCGCCCGAGCACCTGCGCATCGGGGACCTGTCCATCGACGTCACCGGCCACCGGGTCACCCGCGACGGCGTGGCCATCTCGCTCACCCCGCTGGAGTTCGACCTGCTGGTCGCCCTCGCGCGCAAGCCGTGGCAGGTGTTCACCCGGGAGGTGCTGCTGGAGCGGGTGTGGGGGTACCGGCACGCCGCCGACACCCGTCTGGTGAACGTCCACGTGCAGCGCCTGCGGTCCAAGATCGAGGCCGACCCCGAGCGTCCCGAGATCGTGGTGACCGTTCGCGGCGTCGGCTACAAGGCGGGCGCGACGCCCCCGTGACCGGGACCTCCCGCGGCGGCGTCACCGCGCGGGCGGCGCGGGCGTGGCGGCTCGCCACGGTGCGTGCCGGCGCCCGCACGCGCCGGCTGGTGCGCGCCTGGCGCGGCTCGCTGCAGGCGCGCGTCCTCACGCTGACCCTGGTGGTGGGCCTGCTCGCGCTCGCGGTGCTGGGCGGCTACCTGTCGGTCACGGTCCGGGACGGGCTGTTCACCCAGCGGGTCGACCAGGTGCTCGCCGAGTCCGCGCGCAGCGCCGCCCAGGCGCAGGAGACGTTCGACGCCTCGACCGCAACGACGGCGCCCGAGGTCCAGCTGCTGCTCAACGACATGGTGCGCGCGCTGCGATCGGGCGGGTCGGGGGAGCGCGAGGTGTTCATCCTGCGCACCCGCGGCCAGCAGCAGCCGATCCTGGTCACCGGCCAGTCCACCGACTCCACCCTGGTCGGCCTGGTGTCGGACGACCTGCGGACCGCGACCGCCGCGAACGAGGGCCAGCGCTGGGAGTCCGTCGCCTGGCCCGCGTCCTCGACCGACTCCGGCCGGGTCGAGCCCGGCGTGATGGTCGGCCAGGTGGTCACCGTGCCCGCCGCCGGTTCCTACGAGCTGTACTTCCTGTACTCGCTGCAGGCCGAGCAGGACCGGCTCGAGTTCCTGCAGAGCGTGCTCGGCATCGGCGCCGTCGCGCTGGTCGTGCTGCTGGTGTCGATGACCTGGCTGGTCACCCGGCAGGTCGTCCGCCCGGTGCGGCAGGCCGCGCACGTCGCGGAGCGGATCGCCGACGGCAGCCTCAGCGAGCGGATGCCGGTGCGGGGCGAGGACGAGATGGCCCGGCTGGGGCGGTCGTTCAACGAGATGGCCGAGAGCCTGCAGGACCAGATCGACCGCATGGAGCACCTGTCGGCCATGCAGCGCCGGTTCGTGTCCGACGTGTCGCACGAGCTGCGCACGCCGCTGACCACCGTCCGGATGGCCGGCGAGATGATCTACGAGTCGCGCGACGAGTTCGACCCGGTGGTGCGCCGGTCCGCGGAGCTGCTGCAGCAGCAGCTCGACCGGTTCGAGGACCTGCTGGGCGACCTGCTGGAGATCAGCCGGTTCGACGCCGGCGCCGCCGTGCTGGACGCCGAGGCGCGCGACCTGCGCGACGTCGTCGGCGCCGCCGTCGACCAGGCCGTGCCGCTCGCGGCGGCGAAGGGTTCCTGGCTGTCGGTGACGCAGCCCGAGGGCCCGTGCGTCGCCGACGTCGACCCGCGCCGCGTGGAGCGGGTGCTGCGGAACCTGCTGGTGAACGCGATCGAGCACGCCGACGGCAGCGACGTCGAGGTGACGGTGGGCGCGGACGACCGCGCGGTGGCCGTCACCGTCCGGGACCGCGGCGTGGGCATGTCCCGGGACGAGGCGGCGCACGTGTTCGACCGGTTCTGGCGCGCCGACCCCGCGCGCGCCCGCACCACCGGCGGCACCGGGCTGGGCCTGGCGATCTCGCTCGAGGACGCGCACCTGCACGGCGGCTGGCTCGAGGCGTGGGGGCGGCCCCGGCAGGGCGCCTGCTTCCGGCTGACGCTGCCGCGGCGGGCCGGCATCACCCTGGAGTCCTCGCCGCTGCCCCTGGAGCCCCCGGCCGAGCAGGACCGGCCCGCGCCGCGCGACCGGGACGCCGACCGCCCCGACCCGGCCGCCCTGCCGGACCTGCCGCCCACCACGGGGTCGTTCGACGTCGTGGAGCGCGCGCGGGAGGCGCAGCGGGCGGTGGCCCGCCGCCGCGAGCACGAGCGCGCCGCCGGTGCGCCGGACCGGGCGCCGGACGAGCCCGCCACGCCCGACCCCGAGCCCGCCCGCCACGGCGGTCCCGACCGACCGGGAGACCCGCGATGACCACGCCGACCCGCACCGCCGCCCGCCGCGGTGGCGTCGCCGCGCTGCTCGCCGTCGTGCTCGCCGCGCTGTCCGCCTGCGTCGGCATCCCGACGTCCGGACCGGTGGGCGTGGGCGTCGAGGGCGTCACGGACCAGGGCGTCGTCGAGCCGCTGGGCGACCCGCCCCCGCAGGACGGCACGCCCGAGGACATCGTCCGCGGGTTCCTCGGCGCCAGCGCGGCGGGCTTCAGCCGGGGGTCCGCCTCGGTCGACGCCGCCGACGACTTCCGGAACGCCCGCGAGTACCTGTCCGGCGAGACCCGCCGGTCCTGGAACCCGCGGGAGCGGGTCGTCGTGTACGCCACCGCCTCCAGCCCCGACATCGAGCTCGTGGGCGAGTCCCAGGTGCGCGTCGACGTGCGGGTGGCGGCGCGGATCGACGACGAGGGCCGGTACGCGCAGGCCGGCCCGGACGCCAAGGAGTCCCTGACCTTCGACCTCGTGCAGGACAGCGAGGGCCAGTGGCGGATCGCCGGGCTGGAGGACGGGGTCGTGCTGTCCCAGCCGAACTTCGACGCGATCTACCGGTCGGCGACCCTCTACTTCCTGTCGCAGGACGAGCAGTTCCTGGTCCCGGAGACGCGGTGGTTCCCGCTGCGGAACCTCGCCACCTCGATCGTGCGCGCGATCATCGCGGGCCCGTCGGGTTGGCTGCGGGACGCCGTGCGCAGCGCGGTGCCGGAGGGCGCGGTGCTCCAGCCGGACGCCGTCTCCGTGGACGAGGACGGGGTGGCGACGGTCAGCCTCGCGGCGGGCGGGCTGCCCACCGAGCCGGACGAACGCGCCCGGATGCAGGCGCAGCTCGAGGCGTCGCTGCGGATCGCGCGGGTCCGCACGGTGCAGATCAGCGCCGGCGGCGTCGCGATGGACGCGGAGGCCGCCGAGCTGGAGCGCGGCCAGGACTGGGGCGGCGCCCTGGAGGCGCTGCAGGACGGGACGCTCGTGCAGATGTCCGCGGGCGAGCTGGAGCCGGTCGAGGGCGTCGCCTCCCTCGCCGGCCTCGACGCCCGCGACCCGGCCCGCGACGGGTCCGGCGACCTGCGCGTGATGCTGTCGGGGCCGGACCGGCTGGTGACCGTCCCCACGGCGACCGCCGCCTCCGTCCAGCTGCTCGACGCGCCGGCGCTCGTCGCGCCGTCCGTCGACCGCCTCGGCTGGGTGTGGACCGCGTCGGCGCAGTCCGGCGGGGACCTGCTGGCCGTCGACGATCGCGGCACGGTCGTCGAGGTCGCGGCCGAGTGGCTGCAGGACCGCACGGTGCGCTCGGTGCGGATCGCCCGCGACGCCACCCGGGTCGCCGTGGTCTCGTCCGGGTCGGACGGCGTGAGGGTCGACGTCGCCTCGGTGGTCCGCGACGACTCCGGGACGCCCCAGGTGCTCGGCGAGGCGTGGCGGACCGGGGTGACGCTCACCGACGCCACCCGGGTGGTCTGGGTCGACGAGTCGACGCTCGGGGTGCTCGGCCGGTCGGGCAGCACCACCACCGCCGTGTACCACCTGGTGCCGCTGTCCGGGGAGGTGCAGACCCGTCCGGCGCTCGCGGACGCGGTCGACATCGCCGGCGGCAAGGGGGACAGCGCGCTCTACCTGGCGACCGCGGAGGGTGAGCTGTTCGCCCGCGCCGGGTCGAGCTGGGCGTCGGTCGGGACGGACGTGCGGGACCCGAGCTTCGCCGGCTGAGCGGCGGGCCTGGGGACGCGCGCCCGCGGGCCCGGGCGCAGCGGCATCCTGGAGCGCATGCCCGCGACCGCCCCGCGGGGGCGCGCCCTCGGCGACGTCGCCCGCGAGCTCCTCGACCTCGTGCTGCCCGCGACCTGCGCCGGGTGCGGGCAGCCCGGACCGGCGCTGTGCCCGGGCTGCCTGCACCGGTTCGCCGGGCCGCCGCGTCGGTGCGAGCGCGCGGCGGGGCGGCTCGACCGGATGGACGGGACGACGGTGCCGGTGTGGGCGCTCGCCGAGAACGACGGCTCGGTGCGCCGGGCCGTCGTCGCGTGGAAGGACCGCGGGCAGGCGGACGTGACCCCGTGGTTCGCCGCCGTGCTGCGGCGGGCGGCGCCGGCGCTGCGGGGCGAGGTCCGGGCGCCGGTGCTCGTCGTGCCGGCGCCCGCCTCCCCGCGCGGGCGGGCGCGCC
>NZ_SZYE01000199.1 GCF_005239125.1 Cellulomonas hominis
CCGACCGCCACCCGGGGACCGTGCGCGGCTGGGGCGTCACGGCGATCGGTGTGCGCGCCGTCGTGCGGGCGGGGGAGGTGCGGATCACGGGCCTCGCCGCCGAGATGACGTACTACGCCCTGATCTCGCTGGTGCCCATCGCGACGGCGCTGGGCGCCAGCCTCGGCTACCTCCGGCCGCTGCTCGGCGACGCGCAGGTGGAAGAGATCCGCACGACGGTGGTGGACGGGCTCGCGACGGTGTTCGCCCAGCAGGTGGCCGGCGACGTGCTGGCACCGCTGGTCGACGGCCTGCTGGACGAGGAGCGCGGCGGGTTCGCGCTGGGTGCCCTCGTCGTCACGCTGTACCTCGCCAGCCGCATGTTCCGGGCCGCGGTACGGGCGCTCGACGACGCGTACCGGGTGACCTCCCGGCAGAACGTCGTGACGCAGTACCTGCTCGGGTTCGGGTTCACGATCGGCGCGCTCGTCACGCTGGTGGCGGTGCTGCTGCTGGTCGTGGTGGGGCCGCTGCTCGGCGGGGGCGACGCGCTGGCGGCGCGGCTGGGCCTCGGGGACGCGTTCCGCGCCGCGTGGTCGGTGCTCCGCTGGCCCGCGGTGCTCGCGCTCGGCGGCACGTTCCTGGTCCTGCTGTACCGGTACGCGCCCAACGTCGTCAGCACCTGGCGCCGGTGCCTGCCGGGCGCGGTGGCCGGGACGCTGGGGGTGCTGCTGGTGTCCGCCGGGTTCGTCGCGTACGTGGGCGTCGCGGTGCCCGAGACGCCGGGTGCCGACGCGAGCAGCGCGGCCGTGGTGCAGGTCGCGGCGCAGATGCTCGGCCTGGTGCTGGCAGGAGCGCTGTGGATCTGGTTGTCCAGCATCGCCGTGCTGCTCGGCGGCGTGCTGAACGCGGAGGTGGACGCCGCCCGCCCGCGGGCGCGGCGCGCGGACCCGGCACCCGCACGGCCCGCCGAGCGCGCCGCGTAGGGGCGCGGGCGGGCCCCGGGACGCCCATGGGCACCCGCTACGGTCGGGGCATGGTGCACCGGGAGGCCGTGGCGATCGGCGGGCTGACGCGTGACGAGGTGGACGAGCGGGTCGCGCGGGGCGACGTCAACCGCGTCGAGACCGGCACCAGCCGCAGCCTCGCGGAGATCGTCCGCAGCAACACCCTGACCCGGGTGAACGCCATCTACCTGGTGCTGTTCCTGGTGGTGCTGACCACGGGCCACCTGCTCGACGGCCTCTTCGGGCTGCTCATCGTCGTGAACAGCGCGTCGGGGATGATCCAGGAGGTGCGCGCCAAGCGGACCCTGGACCGCCTGGCGCTGCTCAACCGCTCGCCGGTGACCGTGCAGCGCGCCGAGGGCGTGGTCGAGCTCGACCCCGCGCGGCTGGTCGTCGACGACCTGGTCCGGCTGGCCGCCGGGGACCAGGTGCCGGTCGACGGCGAGCTGGTCGGCACCGCGGGCCTCGAGGTCGACGAGTCGCTGCTGACCGGCGAGTCGGAGCCGGTGCTCCCCGCCGTCGGGGACCGGCTGCTGTCCGGCAGCGTCGTCGTGGCCGGCGCGGGCGTGCTGCGGGCGACCCGGGTGGGCGAGGACGCGTACGCGGCGCGGCTGTCCCGCGAGGCGTCGGCGTTCAAGCGCCCGTCCTCGGACCTGCGCGCCGGCATCGACCGCATCCTGCGGTACATCACCTGGGCGCTGGTGCCGGTGGCGGCGCTGACCGTCGTCAACCAGCTCTGGATCAACGACCAGGCGCCGAGCGACGCCCTGCGCGGGATGGTTGCCGCCGTCGTGCCGATGGTGCCCGAGGGGCTCGTGCTGATGACGAGCGTCGCGATGGCCGTCGGCGTGGTCCGGCTCGGCCGCCGGCAGTGCCTGGTGCAGGACCTGCCGGCCATGGAGGCGCTCGCCCGGGTCGACGTCGTGTGCTTCGACAAGACCGGCACGCTGACCGAGGACGGGATGCGCGTGCGGTCGGTCGAGGTGCTCGACCCCGCGCTCGACGCGGAGCGCGTCGCGGCGGTGCTCGCCGCCCTCGGCGCCGCGGAGGAGCGGCCGAACGCCAGCCTCCGCGCCGTGATCGAGCACGTGGGCGACCGCACCCCCGCCGTCGCCACCGACGCGGTGCCGTTCTCGTCCGCGCGCCGGTGGGCGGGCGTGCGGACCGGCGACGGTCGGGCGTGGGCGCTCGGTGCGCCCGACGTGCTGCTGCCCGGGCACCCGGCGCTCGACCGGGTCGCCGCGGAGGCCGCGCAGGGGCGGCGCGTGCTCGCCCTCGCCGAGCTGGACGGCGCGCTCGACCCCGCGGCGCTGCCCGCGGGCCGCACCGCCGCGGCGCTCGTGGTGCTGGACCAGCGCATCCGGCCGGAGGCCGCGGGCACGCTGGCGTACTTCGCGCGCCAGCACGTGGCGGTCAAGGTCGTCTCCGGCGACGCCCCGAACGCCGTCGCGGCCGTGGCCGGGCAGGTCGGCCTGCCCGCCGGCGCCGTGCTGGACGCCCGCGACCTGCCCGAGGACCCGGCGGCGCTCGCGGACGCGGCGGAGTCCGCGGTCGTGCTCGGGCGGGTCGCGCCGGAGCAGAAGCGCGGCCTGGTGCGGGCGCTGACCGCCCGGGGGCACACGGTCGCGATGACCGGCGACGGCGTGAACGACGTCCTCGCCCTCAAGGACGCGGACGTGGGCGTGGCGATGGGCAACGGCAGCCCGGCGGCCCGCGCGGTGGCGCGGATCGTGCTGCTGGACAGCGACTTCGCCACGCTGCCGCACGTCGTGGCCGAGGGCCGGCGGGTCATCGCCAACATCGAGCGGGTCGCGACGCTGTTCCTGTCGAAGACGGTGTACTCCATCCTGCTGGCGCTGGTCGTCGCGGTCACCACGGTGCCGTTCCCGCTGCTGCCCCGGCACGTCACGCTCATCGCCTGGTTCACCATCGGCATCCCCGCCACCGTGCTCGGCCTCGCCCCGAACGAGGAGGCGGCCCGGCCCGGGTTCGTCCGGCGGGTGCTCACCTCGGCCGTGCCGGGCGGCGTCGCGGTGGCCGCCGCGGCCTACGGCGCGTACGCGGTCGCGCGCGCGGTGATCGGTGACGGCCAGGACGCGCACGTCCGCGCCGCCACCGCCGCGTTCCTCGCGCTCGTGCTCACCGCGTTCGACGTCCTGGTCGCGGTCGCCCGGCCGCTGCGGCCCTGGAAGGTGGGCCTGGTCGCGGCGATGGTGCTGGGCATGGGCCTCGCGGTCGGCACGCCCCTGGGCCAGCGGTTGTTCGTCCTCGACCCGACCGACGCGCGGGTGTGGGCGGTCGCGGTGCCCGCTGCGGTCGTCGGCGTGCTGCTGCGCCGGCTGACGGCGGCGCTGCTGCGGCGGGCGGGCGCGCGGGTCGGCGCGGGTGACCGGTCCGGCGACGGAAATACGTGACGACCTCGTTGAAGAATGTCCGTCGGCGGTACGACGGCGATTGATTTCGGGGCGTCCAGTGAGCTGACCTGCGCGGACGTACGTGAGCCAGGCCTTCCTGCCTAGACGCGCCCAAATGCGCGACCTACCGTCGTCGGGTCAGCACGTCCCACGACCCGGAGGTCCCGCGATGAGCACCCTCATGGAGCAGCCCCCCGTCTCCGAGTGCTCGGTCGACGGCTGCTCGTACAACCACGAGCACGCCTGCGGCGCCGCCGCCATCACGATCGCCGGCTCGGCCGGCGACGCGAAGTGCGCGACGTTCATCCCGCTCGGCGTCCGGGGCGGGCTCGACCGGGTGGTCTCGCACGTCGGCGCCTGCCAGCGCGCGGACTGCACGCACAACGAGCACCTCACCTGCGCCGCGGACGCCGTGCGCGTCGGCGCGGGTCACGACCTGGCCGACTGCCTCACCTACGCGCCGGCCTGATCCGCGCGCGAGCCGCGTCCGGGCCCCCGACCGGCCCGGATCAGTCCTCGCGCTCGGTGGCCGCGGCGACGGCCGCCGGGACCGGGGTGGCCCCCTCGGACAGCTCGAGGACGAGTCCGGCCGTGCGCGGCTCGTCCAGCAGCCCGACGAGCACCGCGGCCACGTCGTCCCGCGGCACCTGCCCGCGGGGGACCTCGGCGCCGAGTCGCACGCGCCCGGTGCCGGCGTCGTCGGTCAGGCCGCCCGGGCGCAGGATCGTCCAGTCCAGGTCCCGCCCGCGCAGGTCCTCCTCGGCCGCGGTCTTGGCGCGCAGGTAGGCGGCGAACACCTCGTCCGTGCCGGCCGGCGGCTCCGCGCCCGCGCCGACCGAGGACACGAGCAGGTAGCGCCGCACGCCGGCCTGCTGGGCGGCGTCGGCCAGCAGCGCCGCGGCGCCGCGGTCGACGGTGTCCTTCCGGCCGGCGCCGCTGCCGGGGCCCGCGCCGGCGGCGAACACGACCGCGTCGGCGTCCGACAGCTGCGCGGCGAGGGTGCCGGCGTCGGTCTGCTCCAGGTCGAGCAGCACGGCGGTCGCCCCGTCGGCCTCGACGTCGGCGACGTGGTCCGGGTTCCGCACGATCGCGAGCGGCGTGTCACCCCGCTCCGCGAGCAGCCTGCTCAGACGGCGGGCGATCTGACCGTGGCCTCCGGCGATGGCGATGCGCATGCCCCCACGGTAGGAGCGCGGCCCGGGCGCCGCACCCGCTGCCCGGGCCGCGCGTGCGGCGCCGGGTGGCGCCGCACGTCGGTGACCGGTCCCCGGCCCTGGCAGGGGGCCATGTCGTGCTCGGGCCGGGGACCGGCTGGGCCGCTCGGCGCCAGGGGGGCGAACGCCGAGCGGCTGCGCGACCCCCGTGGGGTCCGGACCCGAGAGGCCGGTCCGCGGTGGTCGTCGCACTCACGACGCTAGACCGCGAGCGGCGCCGTTGCACACCGATGAGTAGCGGAATCGGCCAGGTTGCGTGGCGGACGGGGCCCGGTGAGGGGTCCCGGCCGCGGATCGGGGGGAGCACTCAGGTGCCCCGCACCCGCAGACCCGCCCGCGGGTGCGGGGCACCTGGGTGCCGGCGTCGGCCGGACCCGGGCCCGGTGTCAGGCCCCGGGGGCGTCGCCGAGCGGGCGCAGCGCTGCGAGCCGGTGCCGGATGCTCTGCACGTCGTCCTCGCGCCCGGCCGGCACCAGGGACAGCGCGGTGAAGGTCTCGGCGGTCGGCAGCAGGTCGCGGGCGAGGTCGCGCAGCGCCTCGGCGACCTCGGCCAGGTCGGCGGCGTGCCCGGCGTCGAGCTCCGGGGCGTCGCCCTGCAGGCCGACGTACAGCACGAAGCCGGCGCGGCCGGCGGCGCCGTCGGCGCGTGCCGGTGCCGGGACGAGCGGGGGTGCGGGGGTGCGAGGACGTGCCACGGGGTGCTCCGGGGTGCGCGGGGCCGCCTGCTGGTGGGCGGCCGGGGTGCGGTCGGGGGACGGCGGTGCGTCAGGACCGACAGCGCGCGCGGCGCGCTCCCCGGCGGACGCCGACGGACGCCCCGGAGGCGTCGGTCGGGCGTCGGCGGAGGTTCACGTCGCCGATCGTGGCAGCAGCCGCGCCGCGCGCCAAGGGCTTTCCGTGCGGGGTCTCAGCGGCCGAGACCGCATGACGGCGGGCGCGGGCCCGCCGCGAGGGGCGTCAGACGACGCCGTACAGCCGGTCCCCGGCGTCGCCGAGCCCCGGGATGATGTACGCGTTCTCGTCGAGCCGCTCGTCCACGGCCGCGACCACCACGGTCACGTCGCCGCGGTCGCCGACAGCCTCCTCGACGACCTTGAGGCCCTCGGGCGCCGCGAGCAGGCACACGGCGGTGACGTCGCGGGCGCCGCGGGCGAACAGGTAGTCGATCGCCGCGACCAGCGTGCCGCCGGTGGCGAGCATCGGGTCGACCAGGAAGCACTGCCGGCCCGTCAGGTCCTCGGGCAGCCGGTTGGCGTACGTGATCGCCTCGAGCGTCGTCTCGTCGCGCTGCATGCCCAGGAACCCGACCTCGGCGGTCGGCATCAGGCGGGTCATCCCGTCGAGCATGCCGAGACCGGCGCGCAGGATCGGGACCACGAGCGGCAGGGGCTCCGCGATCTTCACCCCGGTGGTGGTGGCCACGGGGGTCACGACCTCGACCGGCTCGGTGCGGACGTCGCGGGTCGCCTCGTAGGCCAGCAGGGTCACCAGCTCGTCGACGAGCTTGCGGAACGTCGGGGACGACGTCTCCTTGTTCCGGAGCACCGACAGCTTGTGGGCGACGAGCGGGTGGTCGGCGACGTGCAGGCGCATGGCCTCAACCTACCGTGCCCGCCCCGGGACCGACGTCCCGGTCGCCGGGGCGTGACCGGGACCACGATGGCGGGCAGCGCGCGGCGACGGCGCAGCCCCCTGCCTGCGTCGTCGTCGCTGCGCACCCACGTCCGGCCCCCGGTCCGGCGGCTGCGGCGGACCCGCGGCCCCCGGGTGGTCGCGTGCACCTGATGAGGGGGGCGCGCGACCTAGACTGCCGCGGTGTCCGGTCCCGCGTCCGAGCCGATCCGGCTGGCCGTCCTGGGCCAGGTCCGCGCGGCCGGCCCCGACGGCGTGCTGCTGCCCGTGACCGGCCTCGGCGCGAACCTCCTGCTCGCCCTGGCGCTCGAGCCGCGCGGCCTGTCGACGGCCCGCGCGGTGGACGAGACCTGGCCCGACGGCGCACCGGCGTCCGGGCGGGCGGCGCTGCAGACCCTCGTGTCCCGGCTCCGCGGCGCGTACCCCGGGCTGCTGGCGTCGACCGCCGCCGGGTACGCGCTGGGTGTGCCGCGCGGCGCCGTGGACCTGCTGCGGGCGGCCGACGCCGTGGAGGCGACCCGGGCGGCGCTCGCCACGGGGGACCCGGCGGGAGAC
>NZ_SZYE01000019.1 GCF_005239125.1 Cellulomonas hominis
GCCTGGTTGCGGGGGCTGGACCTGACGGTGCTGGCCTCGGCGGTCCTGGTCGAGGTGGTGGCGGCGCGGGCGCGGATGGAGGCGCACCAGCACGCCGCGATGCTGGACGCGGTCGCCGAGCTCGCGAGCCGCCCCGAGATGGCCCCGGACTGGTCACCGCTCGCGGGTGCGCCACCGACGCATCCGAGCGTGGCGGGGGACGAGCTGGCCATGCGGCTGGGCTGGGCGCGGGTCTCGGCGAACAAGGCCGTGAACCGGGCGCTGCTGCTGAACGGGATGCTGGCGGCCACCGGACAGGCCCTGCAGACCGGGCACATCGACGCGGCCAAGGCCGACGTGATCGCGGCCGGGCTGATCGACCTGCCCTACCAGGCCGCGCACGCGGTGGAGACCGCGGTGCTGCCCGACGCGGCGCAGTGCTCCCGCAAGCAGCTCGAGCAGCGCGTGGCCCGCGAGGTCCGGCTCGCCGACCCCGACGGGGAGGCGGGGCGGCACACCCTGGCCCGACGAGGCAGGCGCG
Source organism: Cellulomonas hominis (assembly GCF_005239125.1). Classification (GTDB taxonomy): domain Bacteria; phylum Actinomycetota; class Actinomycetes; order Actinomycetales; family Cellulomonadaceae; genus Cellulomonas; species Cellulomonas hominis_A. Next base: position 521 of record NZ_SZYE01000019.1, read on the forward strand.
TCACCCACCCGCGGCGACGGCCGCACGGCATGGCCGCGATGTGGGTGGTGCTGGCCGCGGAGGACGCCACCCGGGTCGACGGGGTCCTGGACCACACCGCCCGCGCAGCCAAGGCACTCGGTGACCCACGCACTCTGGATCAGCTGCGCGCCGACGGCCTGCGGGACCTCGTGGTCGGGGACGTGCCCGAGTCCGACGGTCCCGCGTTCGAGGTCCACCTGGACCCACCCGCACCGGTGCTGCCGACCCCGCGCAGAGGGTCGGACTGGCTCGTGACCACCACCCGACGTCAACCGGTGCGCCCACGCGGCGTCGAGCCGATCCCGACCGCCACGGTGGTCCCGGTGAGTGAGCTGCCTCCCGGTCCCGCTCCCGCCGAGACCGACCCACCGCCTCCGCCGCGTCCCGCGCCGTCCTCCACCACCTCGCCGACCGAGCCGGCGCCCCGCACCGCGTCGACCGGCACCTTGACGACTGACACCCGGCGGGGTTGCGGGCGCTGCGCCGGCCGCCCCGGTGCCGAGGTCCGCCTCACCATCGCCGCCTCCACCCTGCTCGGGCTGGACGACGCCCCGGCCGACCTCGACGGGTACGGCCCCATCGACGCGGTCCGCGCCCGGGCGCTGGCCGACGGCGGGGTGTGGCGGCGGGTGGTCACCGACCCGGTCACCGAGCAGGTCCTGGACGTGGGGCGCGAGCGGTACCGGCCACCCGCGGGACTCGCGGAGTTCGTGCGCACCCGGGACAGAACCTGTGTCGCGCCCGGGTGCACCGTCCCGGCACGGAACGCCGACCTGGACCACACCATCGAGTACCACCCGCAGCCCGGGGACCCACCCGACACACCCCTCGGCCGCACCGACGCCGACAACCTCGGACCGCTCTGCCACCGCCACCACCGCCTCAAGACCGACGGCGGCTTCCGGCTGCGCCAGATCCAACCCGGGCTCTTCGAGTGGATCACCCCCACCGGCCACCGCTACCTCGTGCGCCCCGGCACCGGCCGGACTCACGACGCCACCAGCGACCCCCTCGACGCACCCCCGCCGTTCTGACCCCGGCGCTCTCGCGCCGGGCCCCCTGCCGTACGGCGGGGTTCGGCCCCCGCATCCGCCGACCCGCTCCTCGTCGAGGCGCACGGCCGCTGTCGGTCGTGGGCCGTAGGCTGGGGGGTGTGTACGAGGGCGCGGTCCAGGACCTGATCGACGAGCTGGGGCGACTGCCCGGCGTCGGTCCCAAGAGCGCGCAGCGGATCGCGTTCCACATCCTCGCGGCGGACCAGACGGACGTGCGCCGCCTGGTGGACGCGCTCACCGAGGTCAAGGCCAAGGTCCGGTTCTGCGTGCAGTGCGGGAACGTGGCGGAGGAGGACCTCTGCCGGATCTGCCGCGACCCCCGCCGGTCGGCCGCGGTGCTGTGCGTGGTCGAGGAGCCGAAGGACGTCGTCGCGATCGAGCGCACCCGCGAGTTCCGCGGGCGGTACCACGTGCTCGGTGGCGCCATCAACCCGATCGCGGGCGTCGGGCCCGACGACCTGCGGATCAAGGACCTGATGACCCGGCTGGCCGACGGCACCGTCACGGAGGTGATCCTCGCGACGGACCCGAACGTCGAGGGCGAGGCCACCGCGACGTACCTCGCCCGGCTCCTCGTGCCGATGGGCCTGACCATCAGCCGGCTGGCGTCGGGCCTCCCGGTGGGTGGGGACCTGGAGTACGCGGACGAGGTCACCCTCGGCCGGGCGTTCGAGGGCCGGCGCCGCATCAGCGCCTGACCGCGTCCGGTTCGTCCCACGTGGTCACCGGCGCTCCGCGTGTCGGCGTCGTCCGCGGGCGCGGCGCGACCCGGAGGGGCAGCATGGCCCCCGTGACCTCTCCCGACGACGACCTGCGTGTGGCGACCGACTCGGCCCAGGTGGACGACCTGGCGCTCGACCCGGAGGCCGCCGACCTGCGCGCCGTCGGCGACTCGACCGCCCGGGAGTGCCGCGCGTTCCTGACGACGGTCACGGAGGTCGCCTCGGGCAGCAACCCGGACGCCGCCATCCCGCTGCTGCTGCTCGCCGTGTCGGACGTGCTGGCCGTGGGCGCGCGGCTCGGGGCGATCGTGGACGTGGTGCCCGCGGACCGGTTCGAGCCGGACGTCGGCCCGGACCCGGACGTCGAGCCGCTGCGGGCCGCGCTGGCGAACGTGCTGGAGGGCGTGGACGAGTACGCCGAGGTGGTGGACCCGGTCCTCGGTGCGGAGGTCACCGCGTCCACGCTGTCGGGCGACCTGGTGGCGGTGGCGGGTGCGCTGGTGCAGGGGCTGCGGCACCACGACCGGGGCCACGTGCTCGAGGCGCTGTGGTGGTGGCAGTTCTCGTACCTGTCGACCTGGGGCGAGCGCGCGTCGAGCGTGCTGCGGACCCTGCAGACGCTGCTCGCCCACCTCCGGCTCGACGTGGACGACGACGTGGCGGCCGAGGCCGAGTACGACGCCCTGCAGCCCTGACCGGCGGGCCGACCGGCCTGCCGCGCGGTCGCGGGTCGCGGGCGTCAGCCCACGATCCACCGGCTGAGGTCGCCCCTGGTCCGGTAGCCCAGCTTCCGCAGCGCCCGGCTCATGTGGTTCTCGACGGTGCGGACGCTCAGGTGCAGCCGCTCCGCGATCTGCCGGTTGCTGAGGCCATCGCGCCCGAGCGCCGCCACCTCGCGCTCCCGGTCCGACAGCGGCTCGCGCACCGCCCCCGCGGCGGCGTCCGCCGACGTGTGGTCGTCCAGCCCCAGCAGGGCGCGGGCGGCGGTGGTGAGCGCGACGCTCACCCGCGGCTGCACGGCCGGCAGCGCCGCGGCGGCGGCGGCCTCGTCGCGGTCGGCGAGGGCGAGCTGCAGGTCCAGGTACGGGTCGAGCAGCGGCAGCACGACGTCCCCGCGGGTGGCGCGGACCCGGGCGGCGCGCTCGGGGGTGAGCGGCGGCGGGGCGAACGCCCAGGTCACCAGGGCGGGCTGGCGCAGGCCGGCCTCGACGTAGGACAGCCCGGCCCGCCAGGCGATCTCGGCGCCGGTGGCGCGGTCCCCGTCGGCCACGGCGACGGCGATCCCGCCGACGACCCGCAGGGAGCGGATCAGCGGCCGGTAGATCTTCGGGGTCTTCTCGAGCTCGCGCAGCAGCGCCCGGGCCAGGTCGACGTTCCCGGCGCCCACCTGCAGCACGGCGCCCAGGGCGAGCCCGCGCCGGTAGTACGTCGTCTCGATCGGCCCGGCGGGTCCGAGCAGCAGCGCCGTGCTGAGCACCCGCCAGGCGGCCTCGATCTCCCCGGCGAAGCACAGCACCTCCGCGAGCACGGCGGCGTGCACCCGGATGCCGAACGCGTCGTAGGCGTCGTACGCGGCGCTGAGCAGGAGCCGCTCGTGCCGCTCGGCCTCGTCGAGCCGCCCCAGCAGGCCCAGGCTCTCGCCGCGCAGGGCGGCGCGGTAGTGCCGGACCTCGGGGCCGTGGGGCTCGGCGTCGTCGTCGGCCTCCTCGGCGCGGTCCAGCACGGTGAGGGCGAGGTCCGGCCGGCCCGCCTCCAGCAGCGCCGCGGCGCGCAGCAGCTCGGGCCCGCCGCGGAACGCGGCCGCCGCGACGGTCAGCGGGGCGGCGGCGGCGACCGACTCGGCGGGCTCGCCGTCGCGGATCGCCTCGACCAGCTGCTGCTTGAGGTCCTCGAGCTCGCCGAGCCGGCCGAGCCCGTCCTCCGCCGGGTCCGGTCGCCTGTCGGGGTCGTCGCCGCCCCGCCACGCCTCCCAGCGGGTGCGGTAGTAGCGGAAGGCGACGACGTCGTCCTCCGCGTCCTCCGGGCTGCGCACGGTCTCGCGGAACACGGTGGCGATCTGGTCCCGGGCCGGCCGGCGCATGAGCTGCGCCAGGTAGACGGTCGCGGTGCCGACCCTCGGGTCGGCGGCCCACGCGGCCTGCGCCGCCGACTCCGCCGCGGCGGCGCGCTCCTGCACGACGCCGGCGACCTGGGAGCTCCACCGCAGGAAGTCCGCGCTGCCGGCGGCGTCGCGCGCGAGCAGGGCGGTCAGGTCCGGGCGCGGCGGCTCGACCACGGCCACGACGTCGCCCACGACCGCGCGCGCGGCCGCCAGGAGCCGGCGCCGGTGCGGCGGGGCGACCCGGTCGCGCAGCGCCCGGGCCAGGGCGGGCGGCGCGACGACGAGCACCGCGTCGGCGCCGCCGGCCTCGTTCTCGACCAGCCGGCCCTGGTCCGCCAGGTCGTCCAGCAGTGCGGGCTCGACGAGCTGGGCCGCCGCCTCTACGGTGACGGGGCCGACGACGGCGAGCCGCTCCAGCGCGTCGACGCGGGTGCTGTCGAGGTCCCCGAGGAACAGCGCCGCGACGGCGTCGGCCGGCACCTCCAGCAGGCGGCCGTCGTCGACGTGCCGGCCCTCGTCCCGGCGGAGCGCCCCCGTGGCCCGCGCGGCGGCCAGCAGCGCGACCGCGGCACCGGGGTTCCCCCCGGACTGGGCGAGCAGCGTGCCGGTGAGCGCCGCGTCCGCCGGACCGCCCAGCGTGGACGCGACGAGGATGCTGAGCGCGGGGAGCCCGAGCGGCGGGACGACCACCTCGGCCGGGGCCCGCGCGACGAGCAGCTCGCGCGGCCCGCCGCGGGGCGTGCGCAGCAGGTCGGCCGTGCTGGCGGCGACGACGCGGCACCCGGTGCGCACCAGCGCCCGCTGCACCACGCGCAGGCTGCCCGGGTCGAGGCGGTCGACGTCGTCCACCAGCAGCACGCTGCGGGGTGGGGCGAGCTCGTCCGCGAGCCACGTGGTCAGCGCGTTCTCGTCGGGCACCCGCGGGGGCGCCGAGGGGTGGTCCAGCACCGCCGCGAAGGGCGCGGGGCCGCTGGCGCGCAGGAGGACGCCGGGCAGCCGGCGGTCGGACAGGTCGGCGCGCAGGGCCTCCAGGGTCGTGGACTTGCCCATGCCGCGCTCGCCGCGGAGCACCACGTCGCGCCCCGCCGCCAGCCAGCGACGCACCGCGGACAGGGCCTCGTCCCGGCCGCCGCCGCTCATCGTGTGCCCACTCCGCTCGCCCCCTAGCGGGGGGACGGCGCGCCGCCCCCGACCCTCGCCCGTGACCGCCCACGCACAGCGTAGGCCCGCGCCGGGCCACGCCCGAGGGCGCCGCCCGGAGCGCCGAGAGGGCAACCGACACGTCGAGCGAGCACCCGCTGGATGCTCGCTCGACGTGTCGGGTACCCCCTCGCGGGCGGCGCGAGGCGGGCCGCGGGGCCGCGGGCGGCGCGCCCGTGGGGTCAGGCGACCGTGGTGTCCAGCTGGACGTCGATGTTGCCCCGGGTGGCGTTGGAGTACGGGCACACCTGGTGCGCCTGCTCGACGAGCTTCTCCGCGGTCGCCTGGTCGACGCCGCCGATCTCGACGTGCAGGGCCGCGCTCAGGGTGTAGCCGCCGGTGCCGTTCGGGAGGATGCCGATGTCGGCGACCACGGCGGAGTCCCGGATCGGGGTCTTCGCGGCCGAGGCGACGCCCTTGAGCGCGGAGTGGAAGCACGCGGCCCAGCCGGCGGCGAACAGCTGCTCGGGGTTGGTGCCGCCGCCGGGGCCGCCCATCGCGGCCGGGACGGCGAGCGTCAGGTCGAGGACGCCGTCGTCGCTGGTGACCTGGCCCCCCGCGCGGCCCTCGCCGGTCGAGGTGGCGGTGGCGGTGTAGAGCGCGCTCATGCGGAGGACCTCCAGGTAGACGAACTAGTACGTCTATGTATGCCACAGATCGCGCCCGCGTGCCAGACTGGCTCACCGGCGGACCCCGCCCCGCCCCGCCGACAGCGCCGCTCCCGAGGAGGAGGACCCCGTGACGCCCCCCGCGCGCACCGCCCCCGCCCCCGCGGCGCCCACCGCCGCCGCGACCACCCCGGCGCCCGCCGCGCGACCCGCGTCGCCCGTCGCCGCCCGGATCCTCGACGCCGCCGGCCGGCTGTTCTACGCCGACGGCATCCGCGCGGTCAGCGCGGACCGGGTGATCGCCGAGGCCGGGGTCAGCAAGGTGACGTTCTACCGGCACTTCCCGACGAAGGACGCCCTGGTCGTGGCCTGGCTGTCCGCGGTCGCGGCCGCCGAGCGCGCCGCGCTGGACGCCCTGCGCGCGGCCCACCCCGACGACGCCGGCGCGGTGCTCCGCGGCTACGCCGAGGGCCTCGGCACCGAGTCGTGCCGGCCGGGGTTCCGCGGCTGCCCGTTCATCAACGCCGCCGCCGAGTACGCCGACCCGGACCACCCGGTCCGCACGGTCGTCGCCGAGCACCGGCGGTGGATGGTCGGCACCGCGGCGGACCTGCTCGCCGACCTGGGGCTGCTGGACCCGGTCGGCGCGGCGGAGGAGCTGGTCGTGCTGCGCGACGGCGCGATGGTCGCCGGGTACGTCGGCGGGGCCGAGCGCGCGGCGGCGGTCGCGGCGACCCTCCGGCACGCGGGCGCGGCGGTCGTCGCGGCGCACCGGGGGCCCGGCACCACCCCCGCCGCGTGACGGTCTCGGGCCTGGAGCTCACGGTCGGCACCGTGCTGCTCCTCGTGCTGGCCGGCTTCGTCGCGGGGTGGGTGGACGCCGTCGTGGGCGGGGGCGGGCTGGTGCAGCTGCCGGCCCTGCTGCTGGTGCCGGGGATCAGCCCGGTGCAGGCGCTCGCGACCAACAAGCTCGCCGGGATCATGGGCACCTCGGTGAGCGCGGTGACCTACTACCGGCGGGTGCAGCCGGGGCTGGCCACGGCCGGGCCGATGGCGCTCGCGGCGCTCGTCGGCGCCGGCGGGGGAGCGGCGCTGGCGTCGCTGCTGCCCGAGGACGTGTTCCTGCCGGTGATCCTCGTCGCGCTGGTGGCCGTCGCCGGCTACACGGTCGCGCGCCCGCAGGTCGGCCGCGCGACGGACCTCCGCTGGCAGGGCCGCACCCACCTGCTGGTGGCGCTCGCGCTGGGCGCCGGCATCGGGTTCTACGACGGGCTGCTCGGGCCGGGCACGGGCTCGTTCCTGGTGATCGCGCTGGTCGGCGTGCTCGGGTACGCGTTCCTGGAGGCGTCGGCGCAGGCGAAGATCGTCAACGCCGCCACGAACCTCGGCGCGCTGGTGGTGTTCGCCGCGCAGGGGGCGCCGCTGTGGCGGCTGGGGCTGCTGGTCGGGCTGGCGAACATCGCGGGCTCGTACCTCGGGGCCCGCACCGCGGTCGCCCGGGGCAGCGGGTTCGTCCGGGTGGTGTTCCTGGTGGTGGTCGCGGTGCTGATCGTGCGGCTCGGCGCCGAGCTGCTCTGACGGTCCCGCGATGCGGGCGGCGCGCGGGTGGGTGGCGCGCCGCGGCCTAGACTTCCGCCGACCCCGGCGGGTCGCCGCCCGGCGCCCGCGATCCCGCAGCAGGAAGCTCCTCCCGTGGCCCTCATCGTGCAGAAGTACGGCGGTTCCTCGGTCGCCGACGCCGACAGCATCAAGCGCGTCGCGAAGCGGATCGCGGAGGCCAAGCGCGCGGGCGACGACGTCGTGGTCGTCGTCTCGGCGATGGGCGACACCACCGACGAGCTGATCGACCTCGCGCAGCAGGTCACCCCGCTGCCGCCGCAGCGGGAGATGGACATCCTGCTGACCGCGGGGGAGCGCATCTCGATGTCGCTGCTGGCGATGGCGATCAGCAACCTGGGCGTCGAGGCGCAGTCGTTCACCGGCCAGCAGGCGGGCGTCATCACCGACTCGGTGCACGGCAAGGCCCGGATCATCGACGTGTCGCCGAGCCGCATCCAGCAGGCCGTCGACGCCGGCGCGGTGGCGATCGTCGCCGGGTTCCAGGGCGTCACCCAGCACACCAACGACGTGACGACGCTCGGCCGCGGCGGCTCGGACACGACGGCGGTCGCGCTCGCCGCGGCCCTGGGCGCGGACGTCTGCGAGATCTACACCGACGTCGACGGCGTGTTCACCGCGGACCCGCGCATCGTGCCGTCGGCCCGCAAGATCGACCGCATCACCTACGACGAGATGCTCGAGATGGCGGCGAGCGGCGCCAAGGTGCTCGTGCTGCGCTGCGTGGAGTACGCGCGGCGGTACGGCGTCCCCGTGCACGTGCGCTCGTCGTTCTCGACCCACACGGGCACCCTGGTGACGGATGCCGCGACGGAAGAAGGAGCACCGATGGAGCAGCCGATCATCGCCGGCGTCGCGCACGACCGCAGCGAGGCCAAGATCACGATCGTCGACGTCCCGGACGTGCCCGGCAAGGCCGCGCGCATCTTCGAGGTCGTCGCCGGGTCGGGCGTGAACCTCGACATGATCGTGCAGAACGTGTCGGTGGCCGCCACCGGCCGCACCGACATCTCCTTCACGCTGCCCGCGACGGACGGCGCCGCCGCGACGGCCGCGCTGACCGAGCACCAGCCCGACATCGGCTTCACGTCGCTGCAGTACGACGACACGATCGGGAAGCTGTCGCTGATCGGCGCCGGCATGAAGTCGCACCCCGGCGTGTCCGCCCGGCTGTTCGCCGCGCTGTCGGAGGCCGGCATCAACATCGAGATGATCTCGACCTCGGAGATCCGCATCTCCGTGGTGACCCGGGCGGACCAGCTCGACGACGCGGTGCGCGCGGTGCACACGGCGTTCGAGCTGGACAGCGCCGACGACCAGGCCGTGGTGTACGGAGGGACCGGACGATGAGCGAGCACAGCCAGGGTCTGCGGGTCGGCGTCGTCGGCGCGACCGGCCAGGTCGGCGCGGTCATGCGCCGCCTGCTGGAGGAGCGCGACCTGCCCGTGGCGGAGATCCGGTTCTTCGCGTCCGCGCGGTCGGCCGGCTCCACGCTGCCGTGGCGCGGCCAGGAGATCACGGTCGAGGACGCCGCCACCGCGGACCCGACCGGCCTGGACATCGCCCTGTTCTCCGCGGGCGGCGCGACGTCGAAGGCGCAGGCGCCCCGGTTCGCGGCCGCGGGGGTCGCGGTCGTCGACAACTCCTCCGCGTGGCGGATGGACCCCGACGTGCCGCTGGTCGTGTCCGAGGTGAACCCGGGTGCGCTGGACGAGATCGCCAAGGGCATCGTCGCCAACCCGAACTGCACCACGATGGCCGCGATGCCGGTGCTGCGGGTGCTGCACGAGGAGGCCGGCCTGCGCCGCCTCGTCGTGTCGACCTACCAGGCCGTGTCGGGCTCGGGCCTGGCCGGCGCGCGCGAGCTGGACGACCAGGTGCGCGGGGCGGTCGAGCAGGACACCCTCGCGCTCGTGCACGACGGCTCCGCGGTGACGTTCCCGGAGCCGCAGAAGTACGTCGCGCCGATCGCGTTCAACGTGATCCCGCTCGCCGGGAACCTGGTGGACGACGGCAGCCTGGAGACGGACGAGGAGCAGAAGCTCCGCAACGAGTCCCGCAAGATCCTCGGCCTCCCCGACCTGCTGGTGTCCGGCACGTGCGTGCGGGTGCCGGTGTACACGGGGCACTCGCTGTCGATCAACGCGGAGTTCGACCGGCCGATCACGCCGGAGCGCGCGTACGAGCTGCTCGCGGACGCGCCGGGGGTGCAGCTCGCCGACGTGCCCACCCCGCAGCAGGCGGCGGGCGCCGACCCGTCGCTGGTCGGGCGGATCCGGCAGGACCCGGGCGCGCCCGACGGCCGCGGCCTCGCGCTGTTCGTGTCGAACGACAACCTGCGCAAGGGCGCGGCGCTGAACGCCGTGCAGATCGCGGAGCTGCTGGCCGCCCGGCTGGGCGCCGCGACCGCCTGACGGCGCCGCCCGCGCGAGGGCCCGCCGCCCGCTCCGCCAGGAGCCGGTGGCGGGCCCTCCGCCGTCGCGCCGGACGCGGCTCACGCGGCCGGGGGGACCACCACGACCTTGCCGTGCACCCGCCCGGCGTCGGCCTCGGCGTGCAGCGCCGGCAGGTCGGCCAGCGGCACCCGCCGGGCGATGTCGACGTGCAGGTCACCGGCGTCGACCAGGGCGACCAGCCGCGCCAGCACGTCGGCGTCGGGGTGCAGGTAGACCGTCACGGCCCGGACGCCGCGCGCCGGGTCGTCCGGGGTCGGCACCCGGGGGGTGGTGGAGACGACGACGCCGCCGTCGCGCACCCGGCCGGCCAGCGCGGCGAACTCCTCGGGGGTGATCGGCGCCAGGTTGAGCAGGACGTCGACGGGCTCGGTGACGGCGTCGAGCAGCGACGTGGTGGTGCGGTCGACCACCTCGTCCGCGCCCGCGGCCCGGACCGCCGCGCTGCTCCGGGGGCTCGCGGTGGCGACGACGTGCGCGCCGGCGCGGTGGGCGAGCTGGACGGCGTAGCCGCCCACCGGACCGCCGGCGCCGTTGACCAGCACCCGCTGCCCGGCCGCGAGACCGCCGGCCTCGAACAGCGCCTGCCAGGCGGTGAGCGCGACGGACGGCAGCCCGGCGGCGTCGGCGAGCGGGATGCGGGTGGGCGCCGGCACCAGCGACTCCGCCGGCGCGATCACGTGCTCCGCCGCCGAGCCGGCCGCGGCCATCGGCAGGAACCCGACGACCTCGTCGCCCGCCGCGAGGCCGGTGACGCCCTCGCCGAGCGCGTCGACCGTGCCCGACACGTCGTAGCCCGGCGTGTGCGGGAGCGTGATCGGGATGGGCAGGAACCCGCCGCGCATGCCGCCGTCCGCCGGGTTGTACGCCGAGCCGGCGACCCGGACCCGCACCTCGCCCGCACCGGGCTCCGGCAGCTCGACGTCCTCGTAGCGCAGGACGTCGGCGCCGCCGGTCTGGTGGAACCGCACTGCCTTCATGGTGACTCCTCGGTCGACCTCTGTGCTTCGGATTCGAAGCGATGTCGACGACGCTACGCGTGCTTCGAACCAGAAGCAAGTGGTGCGACTTCGAAGGGTTGCGATGGCGGTCTTGCGCGGTCCGGCGGCTCTGTGGTTCATTAGTGGAGTAACGAACCACCGAACCACGGCAACCGCTGCGCGAGAGGAGGCCGACCGTGTTCGACGGCCGCGACCCGATCTACGTGCAGATCGCCGACCAGATCCGCCAGGACGTCCTCCGCGGCGACCTCCAGCCCGAGGAGCAGGTGATGAGCACGACGCAGTACGCCACCACCTTCCGCATCAACCCGGCCACGGCCGCCAAGGCGTTCGCCCGGCTGGTCGACGACGGCATCCTCTACAAGCGCCGCGGCGTCGGGATGTTCGTCGCCCCCGGTGCCCCCGACCGCCTGCGCGCCGAGGGCCGCGAGACGTTCTTCGCCGAGTCCGTCGACACCGTCGCGGACCGCGCGCTCGCGCTCGGCATCCCGATCGAGGACGTGGTGGCGCGGCTGCGGGCCCACGCCGCGCGCGCCGGTGGCGCCGGTGCCGCGGGCGCCGACCGGGACGGGGCGGCGTCGTGACCGGCCCGCTCGGCCTCGAGGCGCGCGGCCTCACCGTGCGGTACGGCCGGAAGACCGCCCTCGACGCCGTCGACCTGCACATCCCCGCCGGGTCGATCACCGGGCTGCTCGGCCGCAACGGCTCCGGCAAGACCACCCTCGCGTCCGTGGCGGCCGCGTTCCGCCGCCCGAGCAGCGGCCGGCTGCTGGTCGGCGGCGAGGACCCGTGGGAGAACGCCGACCTGCTGCCCCGGGTCCTGCTGGTCCGCGAGTCCGGCGACGTGCTGGACACCGAGTCGCTGCGGACCAACCTGCAGTTCACCGAGGAGTGCCGGCCGGGCTTCTCCCGGGAGGTCGCCGAGCGGCTGATGGACACCTTCGGGCTCGACCCGGGTGCCAAGCCGCAGAAGCTGTCCCGCGGCCAGCGGTCGGCGTTCGGGATCGTGCAGGGCATCGCGTCCCGCGCCGACCTGACGATCCTCGACGAGGTGCACCTCGGGCTCGACGCCCCGTCCCGGTACGCGTTCTACGACGCGCTGCTCGCCGACTACGTCGAGCACCCGCGGACCATCGTGCTGTCCAGCCACCTCATCGGCGAGGTCGAGCGGCTGCTGGAGCACGTCGTCGTCCTCGACCGGGGGCGGGTGCTGCTCGCCCAGGAGGCGGACGCGCTCACGGCCCGCGGCATCGCCGTGACGGGGCCGGCGCGCGAGGTCGAGCGGTTCGTCGTCGGGCGCACGGTGCTCGGCCGCCAGCAGCTCGGCGGCACCGCGCAGGCCACCGTGCTGGCCACGCTGTCCGACGGCGAGGCCGCCGACGCCCGCGCCGCGGGGCTCGAGATCGGCCCCGTCCCGCTGCAGGACCTGTTCGTCCACCTGACCGAGGACGGCGCCGCCGACGCGGCCGCCGAGATGGGGAGGGCCCGATGAGCGCCGACGTCGCGCGCAGCCGCCCGCTGTTCCCGGCACGCCCGGTCCGGCGGACGTCGCCCGCGCTGCGCACCGCCCGGGACCTGCTGGTCTGGTTCGTGCAGATGGGCCTCGTCTACTGGGCCATCGTCCTGGTGGCCGTCGTCGCGGTGCCGTTCGTCGTCGACCGGTTCGGCGAGGTCGGGGTGTCCATCGTCTGGTTCGCGCGGCAGAGCGGCGTCTGGTTCCCGTTCTCGGTGCTGATCGGCGTCGCCGCGACCTACCCGGCGGTGCACGTCGCGAGCGGGATGACGCGGCGGGCCTACGTGCGCGGCGCGCTGCTCGCCGCGGTGGTGCTCGGGACCGCGTTCGCGCTGGTGATGACGCTGCTGCTCGAGGCCGAGCGCGCCTGGTACGGCGCGATGGGCTGGGGCTGGCGGCTGCAGGACGGCTGGTTCGCCCCCGACGAGGGCTTCGGCACGGTGCTGCTGGCCTACGTGGCGACCTTCGTGGTCGCGAACCTCAGCGGGATGCTGGTCGGCACCGTCTACGGCGCCGCGGGCGGCTGGTGGGGGACGCTCAGCCTGCCGCTCACCGTCGGGCCGGTCTTCGTCGTGATCGCGCTCGTCGACGCCGGCACCCGCTGGCTCCCGTTCGACGACCTGCTCGGGGCCGCCCGCGCCGCGCAGCTCGCCCCGCTCGCCGTGGCGGTGGTCGCGGCCGTCCTGGCGGTGGCCCTCGCCGTCGCCTTCCACCTGATCGCCGTCCGCCGGCCCGTGGCCCCGCGCCGCGGCTGACCCCGGCCGACCCGACGCGCCCCGCGGCGCGCCGCACCCCCCCGGCACGATCCGCCCCACCCGCAGCACGCGAGGAGGAGATCCCGCCATGCCCGGAGACGAGCCCGTGATCCACGCGGAGCACCTGCACAAGCGGTACGGCCGCACCGTCGCCGTCGCCGACGTCGGACTGACCGTCCACCGCGGCGAGATCGTCGGCGTGCTGGGCCGCAACGGCGCCGGCAAGACCACGACGGTCGAGATGATCGGCGGCCTGCGCGAGCCGGACGGCGGCACGGTCCGCGTGCTCGGCCTCGACCCGGCCGGACCCGCCGCCGACCGCGCCGCCCTGCGCGAGCGGGTCGGCCTCCAGCTGCAGGAGTCGGCGCTGCCGCTGCGGATCACCGTCCGCGAGGCCGTCGAGGAGTACGCCTGCTTCTACGACGACCCCGCGGACCCCGACGAGCTGCTGCGCGAGCTCGGCCTCGCCGACAAGGCAGGCAGCCAGTTCCGGGCCCTGTCCGGTGGCCAGAAGCAGCGGCTGTCCATCGCGCTGGCCCTGGTCGGCAACCCGGAGATCGCGATCCTGGACGAGCTCACCACCGGCCTCGACCCGCAGGCGCGCCGGGACACCTGGGACGTGGTCGAGCGCGTCCGCCGCCGCGGCGTGACCATCGTGCTGGTCACGCACTTCATGGAGGAGGCGGAGCGGCTCTGCGACCGCGTCGTGCTCGTGGACGCCGGGCGGGTGGTGGCCGAGGGCACGCCCGCCGAGGTGGCCGCGCTGGTCGGCGCCGACCAGACGCTCGCCTTCCGGCCGTCCGCCCCCGTCGACCCCGGGGTGCTGGGGTCGCTCGGGTCCGTCGGCGCGGTCGAGGTCGCGCCCGACGGGGGCGTCCTCGTCCGGGGCACCGGGAACGTCGTGCAGGACGTCATGGTCGCGCTCGCGGGCGCGGGCGTGCGGCCCGACGGGCTGCGGGTCCACCGCAGCACCCTGGAGGACGCGTTCGTGCGGCTGACCGGTGCGCCGGGGGCGGCCGACGCGCCCGGTGCGCCCGACGCCGGGGCGCGCCCCGGCACCCCGTCCGCGACCGACCGCGTGGAGGCCTGAGATGTCCGCGACCAGCCCCCGGGTGCTCGCCCGGGTCACCGCCGTCGAGGGGCGGCTCGCGCTGCGCGAGCCGTCGAACGTGTTCTTCGCCGTCCTGTTCCCGGCCGTCCTGCTGGCGGTCCTCGGCCTCGCGATGCCGTGGGGGTCGACGCCGTACAGCGAGGACGACCCGCTGCTCGCGCAGATCAACGGCATCACCGGGTACACCCCGGTCGTGCTCACGCTCGCGGTCGGCACCGTGGCGCTGTCGGTCTACCCGATCACGATCGCCACCTACCGCGGCACGGGCGTGCTGCGGCGGCTGTCCACGACCCCGCTGCCGCCGTCGCGGCTCCTCGTCGCCCAGGTGCTGGTGAACGTCGCGGCGCTGCTGGTGGCGGCGGTGCTGGCGCTCGCCGTCGGGATGCTCGTGGTGGACGTCAGCGCGCCGGAGCGGCCGGGGGTGGTGCTGGCCGCGTTCCTGCTGGCGGCGACGTCGACGTTCGGCGTGGGCTCGCTGATCGCCGCGCGGGCGCCGACGGCGGGGGCCGCGACCGGCATCGGCATGACGGCGTACTTCGTCTCGCTGTTCTTCGCCGGGGTGTGGCTGCCGCTGCCGATCATGCCCGAGGCGGTCCAGCAGGTCGCCGCGTGGACGCCGCTCGGGGCGGGCTCGCAGGCGATGCTCGACGGCTGGGTCGGGGCGGGGGTGCCCACGCGCGAGCTGCTGGTCATGGCCGGGTGGACGGTGCTGCTCGTCCCGCTGTCGGCGCGGCTGTTCCGGTGGCGGTGAGCGGGCGCGCCCGTCGTCGGCGCGACGCGTCCCTGGGAGCGTGCTGGGGATCACGTCGAGAACTGGTGCAGATCTCAACCTTTCCCTGAAGTGCCGCCACCCGTCCGCCGATGATCCCGGTATGCCCCCGGTCGCGCCTGGACGTCGCGCGCACGGACGGACGCCCCCCGAGGCCCCCGTCGTCGTGCGCCTGCTGGCGCACGTCCCGCCGTGGGCCCGGGCCGGCGGCAACGCCGCGGCCGCCGGGCGGGTGCTGCTGCTGTTCGGCGGCACGGTCGTCATCCTCGGGGCGCTGTGCCTCGGCGTCGACGGGCACGGTCTCACGGTGCTCGCCGGGACGTCGGCCGCGATGCTCGGCCTGGTCGGCCTGAGCCTGCGGGTGCGGTGGCGCCCCGACGGCTGGGGCAACCTCGCGTTCCCGCTGGCGCTGCTGCTCGCGCTCGGCGCGGTCGGGCTGATGACCACGGGCATCGCCGGCGCCTTCGTCGGGCTGATCCCGCTGTGCTTCGTGTACGCGGGCCTGTTCCACCCGGGTCGCGCGGCGTTGGTGCTGCTGCCCGCGGCCTCCGGTGCGTACGTCGCGATGGCGGCGACGCTGAACGGCAGCGCCGTGGTGCGGCTCGTGATCTACGCCGTCACCTGGTGGGGCACCGCCCAGGTGATCGCGCTCGCCACGGCCTACCAGCGGGACCTGCGCCGGCGGCTGCGCACCGACGCCCGGACGGACGCCCTGACCTCGCTCGGCAACCGCCGGGACCTCGACGAGCGGCTCGCGCGCGCGGTGCCCGGCGACTGCGTCGTCATCGCCGACCTCGACCACTTCAAGCGCGTCAACGACACCCGCGGGCACGCCGCCGGGGACCTGGTCCTGGAGCGGTTCGGGCACGTGCTCGCCGAGCACCTGCGGCGACGGGACTACGCGGCGCGGTACGGCGGCGAGGAGTTCGTGCTGATCCTGCCGCGCACCGAGCCGGTGCAGGCCGTGAACACCCTGCGGGCCCTGCGCGGGGAGTGGGCCGAGGAGGGCACCGGCGTGACGTTCTCCGCCGGGATCGCGGTCATCACGCCGGGCACCCCGGCCGCCTCGGCGCTGGCCGCCGCCGACATCGCGCTGTACCGGGCCAAGCAGGCCGGCCGGGACAGGTTCCGGATCGCCACGGAGGCGCTCGCCGCGGCCCGGCGCCCGGCCGCGGTGGAGCGGCCGGGGCCGGGGGTGCGCGACCACTCGAGCGACCGGCCCGACGGCCGGCGGGACCAGCACGCCGGCTGCTGACGAGGGGGCGCGGCGGCGGGCACGCCCCGGGACGCACGACGAAGGCCCGGACCGAGCGGTCCGGGCCTTCGTCATCTCTCACCGGTCGGGGTGGCGGGATTCGAACCCACGACCTCCTCGTCCCGAACGAGGCGCGCTACCAAGCTGCGCCACACCCCGGTGAAGCCCGCCCAGCATAGCCGACGCGGGACGGTGGTCGTGAATCGAGCGACCGCCCCGGGGTGAAGTGTGAGCAGCGTCGCGTCTCAGGCCGCGACGAGCGTCAGCAGCGTCGCCTCCGGCCGGCACGCGAACCGCACGGGGGCGTACGGGGAGGTGCCCAGCCCGCCGCACACGTGCAGCCAGGTCGAGTCGGCGCCGCCGCGCGCGTCCGGGCGGGGGCCCGGCCAGCCGTGCAGGCCCTTCGCCCGGTCCCGGGGCAGGTCGCAGTTGGTCACCAGCGCGCCGTAGCCCGGCACCGCGAGCTGGCCGCCGTGGGTGTGGCCGGCGAGCACCAGGTCCGCGCCGTCGTCGTGCATGGCGTCCAGCACGCGGCGGTAGGGGGCGTGCGTGACCCCGAGGTGCAGGTCGACGTCGCCGTGCCCCGTCCGCGCCACGCCCGCGTCGTCGACGACCGGCGCCGGGCGGACGTCGTCGGGGCCGCCGGCCGCGGGGAACCGGTCGCGGTCGAGGTGCGCGTCGTCCGTGCCGACCAGCGAGATCCGCCGTCCGGCGACCTTCAGCTCGTCGCGGCGGTTGGTCAGGTCCACCCAGCCCGCGGACCGGAACCGGTTGCCGAGCTCGCGCCACGGCAGCTCGACGGGCGGGCGCGGCGGCTGGGTGCGCGCGTCGGGGAGCAGGTACCGCGCCGGGTTCTTGGGCGACGGCGCGAAGAAGTCGTTCGACCCCCACACGAACGCGCCCGGCGTGGCCAGGTGCGGCTCCAGCGCGTGCAGCAGCGCCGGCATGGCGTCGAGGTGCGCCCAGTTGTCGCCGGTGTCCACGACCAGGTCGGGGCGGAGCGACGCGAGGTCGCGGACCCAGTCGACCTTGCGCTGCTGGCCCGGCGTGAGGTGCAGGTCGGAGAGGTGCAGGACGCGCAGCGGGTCCTGGCCGTGCGGGAGCACGGGGACGGTGACCTCGCGCAGCGCGTACCACCGGGACTCGACCAGCGTGCCCCAGGCGACCGCGGCGGCGCCGGCGAGCGCGGCACCGCCCAGGGCGCGGGCGACGGGGTGGGTCATCCGCCGTTGTTCCCGTTCCCGTTGCCGCCGCCGTTGCCGGGGTTGCCGGGGCCGGGGTTGCCGCCCCCGCCGTCCCCGCCCGCGGGCGGCGCCGCCGGGCCGCTGGACAGCGTCAGCGTGATCGAGCTGCCGGCCGGCGCGCTGCCGGAGGGGCTCTGGCTCACCACGGAGCCGGGGGTGATGTCGGAGGCGGTCGTGCCGCCGACGGTCGCGGAGAAGCCGGCGTTCTGCAGCGTGGCGATCGCCGCGTTCTGGTCCTGGCCGACGACGGAGGGGATCGGGACCGCGCGGCCGAACCGCAGGTCGCTGGTCGGCGCCGCGAAGCCGGGGTTCTCCTGGCCGTCGTTCAGCGCCTCGTCCATGAAGTTCTTCCAGGTGACGCCGGCGTACGTCGCGCCGTAGGCGTACCGGGCGTACCGGCCGTTGATCCGGATGTTCTGCATCGGCTCGTTGCGGTCCGGGTAGCCGACCCACACGATCGACGCCAGCCGCGGCGTGTAGCCGGCGAACCAGGTGTGCTCGTTGCGGGTCGTCGTGCCGGTCTTGCCGGAGGCGGTGTAGAACGACGGCCGGCCGATGGACTTGCCGGTGCCGTTCCACACGTTGCTCATCGCCTCGTTCATGCCGGCGGCGACGTTCGGGTCGATGGCCTGGTGGCAGCCGGCGTCGGGGATCGCGAGGTCCGCGCCGTCGGTGTCCTTCACGTTGGTGATGGCGATCGGGGTGCAGTAGATGCCGCCCGACGCGAACGCCGCGTACGCGCCGGCGAGGGCGAGGGGGCTGGTGACGCCCGAGCCGAGGACGTTCGAGGGGACGGCCGAGATGGCCTCGCCCTCCGAGCCGGCGGCGGAGCTGGTCACGCCGAGCTGCTTGGCGCCCTCCATGATGTTGCAGAGGTCGAGCTGCATCGCCATCGACAGGTACGCCAGGTTCACCGAGCCCTGGGTCGCGGCCATCACCGACATCATGCCGGCGCCGCCCTCGGCGTTGCCCACGGGCCAGGTCTGGCTCGGGTAGCGGGACCCGCACGCGGTGAACTGGTTCGTGTTCAGCGTGCGCGCGGTGCCGTTGACGCTCTCGTTGAGGTTGTGGCCCTGCTTGAGCCACTCGAGCAGGGTGAACGGCTTGAACGTCGAGCCCGGCATGAACCCGCCGGACCCGCCGTACGAGTAGGAGGTGTTGTAGTTGACCGACGAGTCGCGACCGGTCGCGTCGGCGGTGTTGTTGAAGTTCCGGTTCTGGGCCATCGCCTTGATCTGCCCGGTGCCCGGCTGCACCACCGACATCGCGGAGCCGACGCCCGTCGGGTCGTCGACCGGGACGGTCGCCTTGACCTGGGTGTCCGCGATCGTCTGGATCCGCGGGTCGAGGGTCGTCGTGATGGTGAGGCCGCCGCGGAACAGCCGCTCCTCGCGCTCCTCCGCGGTCGCGCCGAACGCCGGGTCGTTGCGGATGACCTGGGTGACGTAGTCGCAGAAGTAGCCGGAGCCCTGGACCACGTTGCCGGCGGCCATGCAGCCGCTCTGGGCCTCGCTCACGTGCAGGGTGTCGGCGATCGGTGCCGCGATGCCGGCGGCGTACTCCTCCTGCGTGATGTAGCCCTGCTCGTTCATCAGCCGCAGCACGGTGTCGCGGCGGCCCTGGGACGCCTCCGGGTTCCGGACCGGGTCGAACGCGGTCGGGCTCTTCGTGATGCCGGCGATGGTCGCGGCCTCGAGGTAGGTCAGCTCGGCGGCGGGCTTGCTGAAGTAGCGCTGCGCGGCGG
Source organism: Cellulomonas hominis (assembly GCF_005239125.1). Classification (GTDB taxonomy): domain Bacteria; phylum Actinomycetota; class Actinomycetes; order Actinomycetales; family Cellulomonadaceae; genus Cellulomonas; species Cellulomonas hominis_A. The sequence continues at coordinate 19,690 of NZ_SZYE01000019.1, forward strand.
ACTCCACGCCGTACGTCGCGACCCCGAACTGGGCGATGTTCAGGTAGTTCTCGAGGATCTGGTCCTTCGTCATCGTCTTCTCGAGGGCGATGGAGAGCTTGGCCTCGCGCAGCTTGCGCGCGTAGCCCTCGGTCCCGTCGGCCTCCTTGGCCTCCTGCGCCGCCGCGAGGTCGCCCTCCCGGACCGCCGTCTCGATCAGGACGTTCTTCACGTACTGCTGGGTGAGCGTGGAGGCGCCCTGCTGGGAGTCGCCGAGCTGGTTCTTCACCAGCGCGCGCACCATGCCGGCGGGGTCGATGCCGCCGTGCTGGTAGAAGCGCTTGTCCTCCGTCGCCACCACCGCGTTCTGCATCTGCACGGACACCTGGTCGAGCGCGACGACCACGCGGTTCTCCGCGAAGAACTCCGCGAGCACGGTGCCGTCGGCGGCGAGCATGACCGACTTCTCGGACAGCGGCTTCGTCTCGAGCTCGGAGGGCAGGTCCTCGAACGCCTCGACGCTCAGGTCGGTCGCGGTGTTCGCGACGGCGACGGTCGGCAGCACGAGCCCGGCGGTCAGGAGGCCGCCGACGCCGGCGGTCAGCACGAAGGCGAGCAGCAGCGCCAGCGCCTGCACGACGGTGACCTGCCGCCCGCGCGGCGTGGGGGTGGGAGCCATGCCCGCCAGGGTACGGGAGCAGCCCTCGAGCCCGCCGGGTCGTCCACAGGGCCCGGGGGGACCTGCACCGTACCTGCACACCCGTGCCCCCGCTGGCCGACCGGGTGCAACAACCCGAACGGAGGATGCGATGGGACGATTCGACCGGCTACCGTCGGCCGAGCAGGGGGGACTGCCGCGCCGGACCGTCGACACCGACGGTCCGCGAGCGGTGCTGTCCCGTACGCAGGGGACAGGGGACGACTCGATGACGATCGCAGGGCCCGACGGGCACTGGACGGCGAACGCGAAGTGCGGCGCCGGGAGGGTGGCGCCCGACGCGCTGTTCGTGGAGGGCGCCGCGCAGCGCGACGCCCGCGCCGTGTGCGGGGGGTGCGCGGTCCGGCTGCTCTGCCTGGCCGACGCCCTCGACTCGCGCGCCGACTTCGGCGTGTGGGGCGGGATGACCGAGCGCGAGCGGCGGGCGCTGCGCCGCCGGCGGCCCGAGGTGGAGTCCTGGTACGACGAGCTCGTCGGCACGGAGCCGGCCGAGCAGCCCGCCGCCGTGGGCACCTGACGGGTGCGCCGGGGGCACGGCTAGGGTGGCGCCATGGCCACCACCACGTGGGAGTACGCGACCGTGCCCCTCATCGTCCACGCGACCAAGGCGATCCTCGACCAGTGGGGTCAGGACGGCTGGGAGCTCGTCCAGGTCCTGCAGTCCGAGACCGGGCTCGTCGCCTACCTCAAGCGCCCCACGGGCGAGAAGTGACCGGCGCCGTCGTCGCGCGGCTCGCGGAGCTCGGCATCGAGCTGCCGCAGGTCGCCGCGCCCGTCGCCGCCTACGTCCCCGCCGTCCGCACGGGCGCGTACGTCCACACGTCCGGCCAGCTGCCGTTCGTGGCGGGCGAGCTGCCGGTCACGGGCAAGGTCGGCACCGGCCCCGGGCGGGTGTCCCCGGACACGGCCCAGGACCTGGCGCGCACCGCCGCGCTGAACGCGGTCGCCGCCGTCGCGTCGCTGGTCGGGGACCTCGACCGCGTCGTCCGGGTGGTCAAGGTCGTCGGCTTCGTCGCCAGCGACCCGGCCTTCACCGGCCAGCCCGGCGTGATCAACGGCGCCAGCACTCTGCTGCACGAGGTGTTCGGCGAGGCGGGCGTGCACGCGCGGTCCGCCGTCGGCGTCGCGGTGCTCCCGCTGGACTCGCCCGTCGAGGTCGAGATCGTCGTCGAGCTCGCCCCGGAGGCCTGAGCCCCCACGCAGCGACGGCCCGCACCCCGGCGAGGGTGCGGGCCGTCGGCGTCGGCGGGGCCTCAGCGCGCGCGGCGCTCCAGGCGGTCGACGTCGAGCAGCACGATCGCCCGGCCCTCGCGGCGGACCCAGCCGCGGGCGGCGAAGTCGGCGAGCGCCTTGTTCACGGTCTCCCGGCTCGCGCCGACGAGCTGCGCGAGCTCCTCCTGCGTGAGGTCGTGCGCGACGCGGACGCCCTCGTCGGTCTGCTGCCCGAACCGGTGCGACAGGTCCAGCAGCGCCTTGGCGACGCGGCCCGGGACGTCGGAGAACACCAGGTCGGCCAGGGCGTCGTTGGTGCGGCGCAACCGGCGGCCGAGCGCGCCCAGCAGGTGCTTGGCGACGGTGGGGTTCTGCTCCAGCCACGGGATCAGGTCGTGGTGGCCCAGCTCGAGCACCACCGCGTCGGCGAGGCCGGTGGCCGTGGCGGTGCGGGGGCCCGGGTCGAACAGCGACAGCTCGCCGAACATCTCGCCGGGGCCGAGCACCGCGAGCAGGTTCTCCCGGCCGTCGGTGGAGCGGCGGCCGAGCTTGATCTTGCCGGAGCGGATCACGTAGAGCCGGTCGCCCGGCTCGCCCTCGTGGAACAGCACCTCGCCGCGGGCGACGTGCACGGGCGCCATCGACGCGAGCAGCGTCCGGGACGCCTCGGGGTCCATGTTCGCGAACAGGGGCGCCGTGAGCACGACGTCGTCCTCCACGGGAGGAACCTCACCTTCTTGCCGGGATGTGACGTCCCTCAGTCTGCCTCATCAGGCGCCGGCAGGACGGCGCAGCGCCTCGACGCCTCCCTCGGTGACGTCCCGGGCGAGCCGGTCGATGTACCGGTCGGTGAGGCGCCGCAGGGCGTCCTCCAGCCGCATCTCGTAGCGCGCCAGCCGCATGTCCAGGTCACGCAGGCGGGGCAGCTCGTGCACCTCGGCGATCGGCAGCGCGCCCCGGACGGCCGCCGCGAGCTCCGCGCCGGTCGGCACGTCGGTCGCGTCGGAGCCCAGGACGGTGCGCACGTCCGCGCACGCGCCCGGGACCTCGGGCGGGGCGGCGGCGGCCACGGCGAGCTCCAGGCGGTCGCGCACCAGGCGCCGCCAGCGGACGACGTGCTGGTGCTCGAGGCGCAGGGCGCCGCGCTGCCGGCGCAGCTCGACGAGCTGGTCAGCCGTGCCGGCCAGGGTCATGCGGTCCGCCCACTCTCTCGGACGACCCGTACGGCCACAGGTCGCGTCCCCCCGTCTTTCGACGTGAGGTGCGCCTGACTTGAGAACTTGGTCATGTGATCAACTCCCGGTCACTCGCCCAGAGCAACCGATGTCCCCCGGGCGGACCTACGCTGGCCGCATGAGTCCAGCCGCGGCCGGTGACCCGCAGCGGGCGACCGCGGCCCGGCCGCCGGTCGCCCTGGTCCGCCGCGCGCGCCGGGTGAACCGCGCGCTCGCGGTGCGCTGGCCGGACGCGCGGTGCGAGCTGGACTTCCGGTCGCCGCTGGAGCTGCTGGTCGCGACCGTGCTGTCCGCGCAGACCACCGACGTGCGGGTCAACCAGGTCACCCCGGCGCTGTTCGCCCGCTACCCGGACGCCGCGGCCTACGCCGGGGCCGACCCCGCGGAGCTCGAGGAGCTGATCCGGCCGACCGGGTTCTTCCGCGCCAAGGCCCGCTCGCTGCAGGGCCTCGGGCGCGCGCTCGTCGAGCGGTTCGACGGCGAGGTGCCGCCGCGGCTCGAGGACCTGGTGACGCTGCCGGGCGTCGGCCGCAAGACGGCGAACGTCGTGCTCGGCGACGCGTTCGGCATCCCCGGGATCACCGTCGACACCCACGTCGGCCGGCTCGCCCGGCGGCTGGGCTGGACCACCGAGGAGGACCCGGTCAAGGTCGAGCGGGACATCGCCGCGCTGATCCCGCGCCCGGAGTGGACGCTGCTCAGCCACCGGCTGATCTTCCACGGCCGCCGCACGTGCCACGCCCGCCGGCCGGACTGCGCCACCTGCCCGATCACCCGGGACTGCCCCTCGGCGCTCGTACGCGTGGGCGCCCCGCCCGTGCCGCCCCGGGCGGCGCCCCCGGACGCCTGACGCGACGCCGGTCCCGCGCCGCGCGCCTCCCGCGCCGCGCCCCCCCCCGCATCGCCGAGAGTGCACTACCTGCCGGGTTTGGACGGCTGGAACCCCGCATGTTGTGCACTCTCGCGGGTCAGGAGTCAGGAGTCAGGGGTCAGGGGTGGGGGTCGCGGGGGCCGGGGTCCGGCGTCCACAGGGCGTCGGGGCGTGCGTGGTCCACAGGTTCGGGCGGCCGGGCGCCCGCGGGGTGGGCGCGGCTCGGCACGCTCGGGGGATGCCCGCCCACCGCGCACCGCTCCCGCCTCCGCTCACCTCGCGGCCGTTCACCGTCGCCGAGGGGCGTGATGCGGGCCTCAGCCCGGCGCAGCTGCGCCGCGCGTCCCTGCGCGCGCCGACGCGCGGCGTCCGGAGCGCCGCGGTGGCTCCCGCGCCGGACGACGTCGTCCGGCGGTGCCACGACGTGGTGCCGGTCCTGCCGCTCGGGACCGTGTTCTGCCACGTGACGGCGCTGGCCCTGCTCGACGTCCCGCTGCCCGTGGGCCTCGATGCCCGCGGGCCGCTGCACGTGCAGGTCGGGCCGGGGTGCACGCCCCCGCGGCGGGCCGGCGTGCGGAGCCACGTCCGGCCGGCGCGGGACGTCGGGAGCCGCGTCGTCAGCGGGCTGCCCGTCCTGGCACCCGAGGCGGTGCTCGTCCAGCTCGCGGCGACGGTCCCCGCCCGCGAGCTGGTGGTGCTCGGCGACGCGCTGGTCCGCCGGCGCCGCCCCCTGTGCACGCCCGCGGGCCTCGCCGCGGCGGTCGAGGCGCTGCCGCCCGGCACCCGCGGCGTCCGGCGCCTGCGCGAGGCGGTGCAGCACGTCCGGCCAGGGACGGACTCCCCGATGGAGTCCCGGCTCCGCTGGATCCTCGTCCAGGCGGGTCTGCCCTGCCCGGAGGTCAACACCCTGGTGCGGTCCGAGGACGGCTGGGTGGTCGCGATGCCCGACCTCGCGTACGTCCGCGAGCGGGTCGCGATCGAGTACGACGGCGACGTGCACCGCACCGACCGGGACACCTGGCGGCGGGACATCGCCCGGCGCCAGGCGCTCGAGGCGCTCGGCTGGCGGGTCATCACCTGCACGGCGGACGACGTGCTGCGGCACCCGGACCGCCTGGTCGCCTGGGTGCGCCGGGCCCTGCGGCGCTGACCCACCTGCCGCACCCGCCACCCGCCCGGCGCGGCGCGGCGTGCGATCGACCCCGCCGAGTCCGCAGAAGGTGCGCGGTTCGAGGGTGGTGAACCCCACCTCTTGTGCGATCTCGGCGAAGGAGGGGCGAGGGGAGGTGGGGGCGAGGGGCGGGGCGGGCGTCAGCCGAGCTCGCGCAGCCAGTCGCGCAGGAGGGTGGTGACCCGCGCGGGCTCCTCCTCCGGGAGGTAGTGCCCCGCGCCGGAGAGCATCTCGAACCGGTAGTGCGGTCCCAGCCGGCGCGCGACCGACCCGTGGGCCATCGCCCGGGAGACGCTGTAGCAGCCGTCCGACCCGCCGTGCACCTGCAGCGTCGGCACCGGTTCCGCGTCGCGCAGCGCGACGGCGTGCCGGCGCCCGTCGGCGCGCACGCCGGACCGGTACAGCCAGCGGACCTGCTCGAGCGCGGAGTGCGCGGCGAACGGGACGAGGGCGGCCCGGCGGTACAGCGCGAGCGCGGCGGGGTCCGGCCAGCGCGGCCCGCCCCACTCGCGCAGCAGCCGCGCGACGAGGTCGCCGCGGGTCATCGCGCGCTCCGGCAGGTACGGGGCCTGGATCTCGGCCATCCGGCGGGTCGCGCGGGCGCGGAGCCCGGACCGCGGGTCGGCCCGGCGGGTCAGGGGGTGCGGCGAGGACAGCACGGCCACGCCCCGGGTCAGCCCGGGGTGGTAGGCGGGCATCGCCCAGGCCACGTCGCCGCCGCCCACGCCGTGCCCGACCACCACGGCGCGGTCGCAGCCCAGCGAGCGGACGACGCCGGCGACGTCGCGGGTGAGCGTCGGCACGTCGTAGCCGCTCGGCGGCTTGTCGGAGCCGCCGGTGCCGCGCAGGTCCATGGCGACGACGCGGTGCCCGTCCTCGGCGAGGGCGGGCAGCTGATGGCGCCACGCCCACCACAGCTCGGGGAGCCCGTGCAGCAGCACCACCAGCGGGGCGTCGCGGTCGTCCGGTCCCGCGACGGCCACGTGGAACCGGGAGCCGTTCGCCGGCACGAAGTGGTGCCGCCACGGGCCGTCGAGCAGGAGGGCGGCGGAGTCGACGGTCATCGACGCCGAACCTACCGCGTCCCGAGCTCCTGCTGGCGGGATCGGTGCTGCCGGTCGCGCACCGCCAGCGCCACGCCGCCGAGGAGCGCCGCGGTCGTGGAGGCCAGCAGGATCGCCACCTTGAGGTGCTCGGTGTGCGGGTCGCCCGCCCCGAACGCGAGCTCCCCGATGAGGAGCGACACGGTGAAGCCGATGCCGGCGAGCATCCCGACGGCGGCGATGTCCCGCCAGTGCAGGTCGGGGGCGAGGGTGGCGCGGGTGAACCGCGCGACCAGCCAGGTCGCCGCCAGGATGCCGACGGGCTTGCCGACCACGAGCCCGAGCGCGACGCCGCGGGCGACGGGGTCGGCGACGGCCTCGGCGAACGCGTCGCCGGACAGCGGCACCCCGGCGGCGAACAGCGCGAACACCGGGACCGCGAACCCCGCGGACACCGGCCGCCAGCGGTGCTCGAGGCGCTCGGCGACGCTGCTCGTCTCACCCGGACGGGCGAGCGCCGGCGCGGTGAGGCCCAGGAGCACGCCGGCGATCGTCGCGTGCACCCCGGACGCGTGCATGAGCGCCCACGCGGTCACCGCCAGCGCGACGAGCGCGGCGTGCCCGGCGAACCCGGGCCGGCGCACCCGGACCAGCGCCGCGAACAGCGCGACCGCCACCAGCGACGCGGCGAACCACACCAGGCGCAGCCCGTCGGTGTAGACCACCGCGATGACGACGATGCCGAGCAGGTCGTCGACGACCGCGAGCGTGAGCAGGAACGCCCGCAGGGACGCCGGGAGGCTCCGTCCGACCACCGACAGCACGGCGACCGCGAACGCGATGTCCGTGGCGGTCGGCACCGCCCACCCCTGGGGCTCCCCGCCGACGGCCGAGGAGTTGGCGAGCAGGTACAGCAGGGCGGGCACGGCCATCCCGCCCACGGCCGCGACGACGGGCACCACGGCCGTGCCGGGCCGCCGGAGCTCCCCGTCGACGATCTCCCGCTTGAGCTCGACGCCGACGACGAAGAAGAAGATCGCGAGCAGGCCGTCCGTCGCCCACGCGGCGAGGCTGAGGTCGAGGTGCAGGGCCGCGGGGCCGACCACGGTCTCGGAGATGGTCGTGTACGACGCGGACCAGGGCGAGTTGGCCCACAGCAGCGCGACGAGGGCGCCCGCGAGCAGCAGCACGCCGCCCGTGCGCTCCGCGCGGAGGGTGTCCAGCAGGTTGGCCAGCCCGCCGGGGGTCAGCGCGCCGAACAGGCGCGAGCCGGACTCCTCGGTGGGGGGCGGGGTGTGGGTCACGGTGCGGCTCTCCGTGGGGTCGACGAGGTGGACGCCGACCAGACTTCCCGGCACACCGCCGAGGATCGTACCGGCGTCCCCGGAGCCGCGCGCGGTACGGTCAGGCGTCCGCGGGGACCTCCGCGGCCGTCGACGCGGCCCCGCTGTCGGCCGAGCGCCGGTCCTTCGGCGGGTCGAACCGGTAGCCGACGTTCCGCACCGTGCCGATCAGCTGCTCGTGCTCGGGACCGAGCTTGGCGCGCAGCCGCCGGACGTGGACGTCGACGGTGCGGGTGCCCCCGTAGTAGTCGTAGCCCCACACCTCCTGGAGCAGCTGGGCCCGGGTGAACACGCGGCCCGGGTGCTGCACCAGGTACTTGAGGAGCTCGAACTCCTTGTACGTGAGGTCGAGCGGCCGGCCGCGGAGCCGGGCGGTGTACCCGCCGGCGTCGATCATGAGCTCGCCGGACGAGATCTCCTGCGGGTGGTCGTCGTAGGACGACCGGGCGGCGCGCTCGATGACGAGGCGGAACCGGGTCTCGACCTCGGCGGGCGTCGCGTTCTCGAGCACGATGTCGTCGGCGCCCCACTCCGCCGTGACGACCGTGAGGCCGCCCTCGGTCAGCACCAGCACCAGCGGCACGGTGAGGCCGGTGGCGCGCAGCAGCCGGCACGTCGTGCGGGCGGTGACGAGGTCGCGGCGCGCGTCGAGCACGACGATGTCGGCGTCGGGGGCGTCCACGAGGGCCGAGGGCTCCACGGGCAGCACCCGGACGCGGTGGGACAGCAGGCCGAGCGCGGGCAGCACCTGGGAGGAGCCCCCCGACGCGGGCGTGAGCAGCAGCAGGTCGGCCACGCAGGGACCCTCCTCCCGTCCGAATTGGGGGACACGGTACCCCTCGGATGTCACGTCGGAGGGCGTGTCCGCGACACATGGTGGTGATACAAGCAACCCGCGTCCCGGGGCGGCCCGCGGGTCCGGCCCGCGCCGCCCCGATGCCGGGTGCGCGGTCCCGGGATGCGAGGATGGCGCCCGTGCCCGCCTCGAACCGCGCCGTGACCACGGCCGTCCTGGCGACGCTCGTCGCTGTCGCCGGTGTCCTCGGGGGCGTCTCGCTGGCCGGCCGGGACGGTGTCGTCCTGGCCGTGCTGCTGGTCGCCCTCACCGCCGTCCTCGCCGTCGGCTGGCCCCGGGTCGCGGGGCTGCCCGCGCCGGTCGGCAGCGGGGTCGTGATCGGCCTCGCGGGCGTCGCGGCCGTCGTGGTCGTGCACGTCACCGCCACCGAGCCGCTGCTGGGTGACGTGCCCGCGGTGTTCGCGGGCGCGGTGCTCGCCGCGTTCGTGGCGGAGCTCGTGCGGCGGGACGGTCGCGAGCGGCTCGTGGAGTCCGTCGCCGGGACCGTCGCCGGTGCCCTGGTGCCGGTGTGCGCGGCCGGCTGGCTCGCCGCCGAGCGGACCGCCGCCGGCGACGCCGTCGTGGTGACGGGGGCGGTCGCCCTGGCGGTCGGGTCCGCGGTCACCGCCCTGCCCCTGCGCGGCTGGGCCGGCGCCGGCGCCACGCTCGGCGCGGCCGTCGCGGGCGGTCTGGTCGCGGGCGCCGCGCTGCCGACCGTCGGGCTGCTGTCGGGGGGGCTGCTCGGCGCCGCGATCGGCGTCCTGGTCGCCGCGGGCGACGCCCTGTTCGACCGGCTGCCGACCCTGGAACATCGTCTCGCGGGGTGGGCGGTCGCTGTGCTGCCCGTCGCCGTCACCGGCATCCTGGTCTACGTCGTCGGCCGCGTCATCGTCGGCTGACGACCGGGTCGCCCGCCGGGCGCGCCCGCGCCGCGACCCGGGGGTGGGCATGGGGCTGCGCGTCCTGCTCGTCCTCGGCGTGCTCGCCGTCGCCCTCGTCGCCGGCCTGCTGTGGCGCTCCCGCAACGGCCGGTTCGTGGCCGCCCCCGCGGGCCCGCGGGCGGTCGACCGGCTGACCGCCGCCGACCTCGGCGCGCCGCTCGGGGCCGGGGCCACGTTCCTGCAGCTGTCCTCCGCGGCGTGCGCGCCGTGCCGCAGCACCGCCGCGGTGCTGACCGCCCTCGCGGGCGAGCGACCGGGCGTCGCGCACGTCGAGGTGCCCGCCGAGGACCGTCTGGACCTCGTGCGCCGGTTCGCCGTGCTGCGCACCCCGACGGTGCTGGTGCTGGACGGCACCGGCGCCGTGCGCGGGCGGCTGTCCGGGGCGACGACGCGGCAGCAGGCGCTCGACGCGCTCGACCGCTGTCCGGCCACCGCCGCCTGACCGGCCCCGTCGCCGCCCACCCCACCACCTCACCGGAGACCACCGTGCCCGCGTCCCCCCGCACGCCCGTGCCCGCCGCCGGCGGCACCGCCGCCGCGACCCCGCACGCCCCCACGGCCGGCATCGACCCCCGCGGCCCCCGGGCGGGGGCCGCCCTCACCGCCGTCCTGCTGGTCGTCGTGCTGCTGCTCGCCGGCGCGGCCGCGGTCGTCGCGCTGGCCGTGGTCGCCGCGCTGTTCGCGGTCGGCGCCGTCCGCGGCGCCCAGGGCTCCGTCCAGGGGCTGCTGTACCGCCGCCTGGTCCGGCCCCGGCTCGCCCCGCCGGCCGAGCTGGAGGACCCGCGCCCGCCGCGGTTCGCGCAGCTGGTCGGCCTGGTCATCACCGGAGCCGGCGTGCTGCTCGCGCTGGCGGGCGTCCCGGGCGCGGCGCCGGTCGCCGCGGCCCTGGCGCTCGTCGCCGCGGTGCTCAAGGCGGCCTTCGGCCTGTGCCTCGGCTGCGAGCTCTACCTGCTCGGCGTCCGGCTGCGGCGCGCCCGGGCCTGAGGAGCCGGGAAGGCGCGGGGCCCCGTCGTCGTTAGGATCGGCAGATGCACGCACTCGAGATCGTGTTCATCGGTCTGCTCGTCGCCGCGACGATCACCATCGGGTGGTTCGCCGGTTTCGTCGTCTACCGGCTGTTCAAGGGACAGCGCTGACAAGAAGGGCTACCATGGCGTTCACCCTGCCCGAGGGTCTCGCACCCGAGATGTACCCGCTCGCCTGGCTCGTCGGGCGGTGGCACGGCGAAGGCGTCGTGGGGTACCCGGGCATCGAGGAGACGGCGTTCACCCAGGACGTGGTGATCGACCACGACGGTGGCCCGTACCTGTCCTACACGTCCACCATCCGGCTCGTCGTCGTGCCGGACGACGCCTCGGCGATCGCCGACGCGGACGGCACCCCGGCCGAGGCCGACGCGGGCCCGGACGCCGAGGGCGCCGTGTGGTCGACCGAGCAGGGCTACTGGCGGATCCCGCCCGAGCGGCCCGAGGGCATGGGGTCCGCCCTGTCGCCGGTCGAGCTGCTGCTCGCCGACCCGTCCGGGCACGTCGCCGTGTACGTGGGCGCGACCGGGAACGGCCGGATCGACCTGGTCAGCGACGTGATCGCGCGCACCGCCACCGGTGCCGACGTCTCCGCCGGCAAGCGCCTGTACGGCCTGGTCAACGGCGAGCTGATGTGGGCGCACGACCTGGCCGCGTTCGGGCACGAGCTGCAGTCGTACGCCTCCGCGCGGCTGAGCCGCGTGGTGGGCTGACATGGCCGAGGACGTCGCGGCCGGGCCCCGGCACCGCAGCCCGCTGCTCGACCGGCACGGTGCCGTCGCCGCCTCCGGCCCCGACGCGGGCGTCGCCTGGCACTACGGCGACCCCACCGCGGAGCAGCGCGCGCTGACCCGCGGCGGCGCGGTCGTCGACCAGTCGCACCTCGGGGCGGTGCGGGTCGCCGGCCCGGACCGCCTGTCCTGGCTGAACTCCATCACGTCGCAGGAGCTCACGAGCCTGCCGCCGCGGACCTCGACGGAGACGCTCGTGCTCAGCCCGCAGGGGCACGTCGAGCACGTGGCCGCCGTGGTGGACGACGGCGAGGCCACCTGGCTGATCAGCGAGACCGCGCCCGCGCTGGCCGCGTGGCTGGACCGGATGCGGTTCATGCTCCGCGTCGAGGTCGCGGACGTGACCGACGACTGGGCCGCGATCGGCGAGCCGGTCGACGCCGAGGGCGCCGAGGGCGAGCCGGTGACCTGGCGCGACCCGTGGCCGCGCACGCTCCCCGGCGGCACCCGGTACGGGCTGCCCGACGACGAGCACCCCGGCGCGGACCGCGCCTGGCGGCTGGTGCTGGTCCCGCGCGCGGGCCTGGCCGACGCCGTGCGGGCCCGCGAGGCGGCGGGCTGGCCGCTGGTCGGCACCTGGGCGAGCGAGGCGGTGCGCGTCGAGGCGTGGCGCCCCCGCGCGGGCCGCGAGGTCGACCACCGGACGATCCCGCACGAGCTCGACTGGCTGCGCACCGCGGTGCACCTGCACAAGGGCTGCTACCGCGGCCAGGAGACGATCGCGCGGGTGCACAACATGGGCCGGCCGCCGCGCCGCCTGGTGCTGCTGCACCTCGACGGCTCCGGGCACGTGCTGCCCGAGGCCGGCGCGGTCGTGCGCGACCTCGGCGACCTGCTCACCACCGGGGAGCCCGGTCGCGAGGTCGGCCTGGTCACGACCGTGGCCCGGCACCACGAGCTCGGCCCGGTCGCGCTCGCGGTCGTGAAGCGCTCGGTGCCGGTGGACGTCGAGCTGGTGGTCGAGGCGGACGGCGGCGTGCTGACCGCCGGCCAGGAGGTCGTGGTCCCGGGCGACGGCGTGTCCGTCGACCGCCCCGCCGCGCGCGGGCCGCTCACCCGCGGCCTCGGCGGCCACCCGATGCTGTGACGCGCGCGTGACGGGCGGGTCGCGGCCGGTCGGCGGGCCGTCGTCGGTGCGGGTGCAGGTCGCCGCCCGGGTGCGCCAGGGCCGCGCGCGGGTGCGCACCGCGTTCGTGCCGGTCCTGCAGGCGGTGGTCGCCGCGGGCGTCGCGTACTGGATCGGCGCCGAGGTCCTCGGGCACAGCGCCCCGTTCTTCGCGCCGGTGAGCGCCTGGGTCGCGCTCGGCTTCACCGCGGACCGGGACCTGCGCCGGGTCGCCGAGCTCGCCGTCGGCGTCGCGATCGGCGTCGGGCTGGGCGACCTGGTGGTGCACGTCATCGGCACCGGGGCCTGGCAGGTGGCGTTCGTCCTGCTCGTCGCGGCGCTCACCGCCCGGTTCCTCGACCGCGGGCCGATGCTGACGACGCAGGCGGGCGTCCAGGCGATCGTCATCGTCGGGCTGCCCGCGGTGAGCGCGTCGGGCGGCCCGGTCGGGCGGTGGACCGACGCGCTGGTCGGCGGCGCGGTCGCGCTCGCCGTCGCCGCGCTCACGCCCAGCGACCCCCGGCGCCGTCCCCGCGCGCAGGGGCGGGCCGCCGTCGAGGAGCTCGCCGGGATGCTGCGGCTGCTCGCCCGCGGGATGCGCGGCCGCACGGTGCACGACGTCGAGGACGCGCTGATCCGCGGCCGCGCGTCGCAGCCCGCGCTGGACGAGTGGCAGGACGCCGCGGCCTCCGCGCGGGACCTGGGGCGCGTGTCGCCCGCTGCCCGCCGGCACCGCACGGAGCTCGCGTGGATCGGGCAGTCGGCCGTCCGCGTCGACCGCGCGGTGCGGAACTCGCGGGTCCTGGCGCGGCGCGCGCTCGCCTCCGTGCAGGCCGACCACGAGCGCGACCTCGGGCCGGTCGCGGACGCGGTCGACCGGGTGGCGCTCGCCGCCGACTCCCTGGCCGCGGCGCTGGGGTCCGGGTCCGAGCCGCTGCGCGCCCGGGAGGACCTGCTGCGGCTCGCCGCCGAGCTCGACCCGTTCACCCTGACGCCGGACGACCTGCAGGCGCAGAGCCTGCTGCTGCTGGTCCGGTCGCTCGTGGTCGACCTGCTCGAGGCCGCCGGGGTCGACCCCCGCACGGCGCGCGAGGCGCTGCCCGAGATCTAGGGCCGGGCGGGCGCGGCGGCCGCGGGCGGCGCCCCGTAGGCTCGGCCCGTGATCTTCGGCAACGTGCAGGTCGTGCTCTTCCTCCTGTTCACCCTCGTCATCCTCGTGCTGGCGGTCTGGGCGCTGGTCGACGCGCTCCGCCGGCCCGCGTCCGCGTACGTCGCGGCGGGCAAGCAGACCAAGCAGATCTGGTCGATCATCCTGGGCATCGCGACCGCGGTGGCGTTCTTCTCCGTGCCGCCGCCGCTCGGGCTCGGGGCGTTCCCGACCTTCCTCGCGCTGCTGAGCGCCGTCGCCGCGATCGTCTACCTGGTCGACGTGCGCCCGGCGATCGCCCCGCACTCGCGCCGGGGCGGCGGGCGCGGCGGCCAGGGCCCGACCCGCGGCGGGTGGTGAGCGTGCCCGGCATCCGGCAGGGCGGCCCCGACCTGGCCGACCGGCTGCACGGCACCCCGGGCGCCGCCGCCGTCGTGGCGCGGCACGGCGCGGGGGCGGGGGACGTCGCCTCGTCCGCGGTCCCGCTGGCCCGGGTCGTCCGCGGCGACCTCGTCGAGTCGGTGCACCTCGGCCACCTGGTCGTGCTCGCGCCCGACGGCTCGGTGCGCCTGGCCCTCGGCGACCCGCAGGTCACCGTGCTCGCCCGGTCGTCCCTCAAGCCGCTGCAGGCGGTCGGCATGCTGCGCGCGGGCCTCGACCTGGACGGCCCGCACCTCGCGCTCGCGTGCGCCAGCCACGACGGCACCCCCGAGCACCTGCGCGTCGTGCGCGAGACGCTGCTCGGCGCGGGCCTGGACGAGTCGGCGCTCGACAACACCCCCGACCTGCCCCTCGACGCCGAGGCCGCGTTCGCGTGGCGGACCGACGGGCACGGGCCGGAGCCGGTCGCGCAGAACTGCTCCGGCAAGCACGCGGCGATGCTGGCGACCTGCGTCGCGCACGCCGACGAGCCCGGCTGGGAGCCCGAGCGGTACCGCGAGGCGGAGCACCCGGTGCAGATCGCGTGCCGCGCCGCCGTCGAGGAGCTGACCGGCGAGCAGGCCTGGCACGTGACCGTCGACGGCTGCGGGGCGCCGCTGTTCTCCACGACCCTGGTCGGCCTGGCGCGGGCCTTCGCGCGGATCGCCGTCGCCCCCGTCGCCGAGCCGGGCACCCCGCTGGCGCGGGTCGCGCTCGCGATGTCCGAGCACCCCGAGCTGGTCGGCGGCGCCGCGCGCGACGTCACGCGGGCCATGCGGGCGGTACCCGGGCTGGTGGCCAAGGACGGGGCGGACGGCGTGTACGCCGCGGCGCTGCCCGACGGGTCGGCGCTCGCGTTCAAGGTGACCGACGGCGCCGGCCGCCCGCGGCCCGCGGTGCTCGCGGCGGCCCTGCGGGTCGCGGTCGCGGCAGCGTCGAACGCCGGCACCACCGCCCCGACGGGCTCGCCGTGCCCGAGGACCGGCACGTCCCCGAGCGCGTCG
>NZ_SZYE01000001.1 GCF_005239125.1 Cellulomonas hominis
ACACCCCGGACGACGCGGGCGCCGCCGCGCAGCCGGTGCGCCGCACCACCTCCGTGTTCGGCCGGTCGCCGGGGCGGGGCGCGGCAGCTTCGGGTGCCGCGGGTGCCGCGGGTGCAGCCGCCGCGCAGCCCACCACGTCGGCCGACGCCGCGACGTCCGCGCCCGTCGAGCCCGGTCCCGCCGGCGGCTGGCGCCCGAGCGTCCCCGATGCCGGGGAACCGCCGGTCTTCCCGCCGTTCGGCTCCGAGCCCGCCGGGACCGCGGGGGCCACGCCCGCCGACGGCCCGGCGGACCGCCCGGGCTGGGACCTGCCGTTCCCGGCCGAGGAGCGTGCGACGCCCGTCGCCGAGCGGCGCATCGACCCGACCCGCTGGGTGCTGGGCGGCGTCGCGCTGGCCGTGATCATCGGCGTGATCATCGCGATCAGCAACGTGCTCGCGCCGTTCCGGTCGCCGGGCGACGGCACCGCCGAGCCGGCTCCCGCCCCGGCCACCTCCGCGCCCGCCGCCGAGGCGCCCGCGGAGGAGCAGCCGCCCGCCGGTGAGGAGCAGGCACCGGCCGCGGCGCCTCCCGCCATCGCCGCCGTCACGACCATCGACCCGTCCGACGGCGACGGCGAGCACGAGGAGCTCGTGGGCCGGCTGGTCGACGGCGATCCCGCGACCTCCTGGTACACCCACACGTACAACCGGCCCGACTACGCCGGGTTCAAGGACGCCGTCGGGCTCGCGATCACCCTGCAGGCGCCCGCGACGGTCACGGCGATCACGCTCGACGTCAACGGGTCGGGCGGCGCCGTCGAGGTGCGCTCGACGGACGCCGCCAACCCGACGGCGGGCGACGTGCTGGCCTCCGGCGCCCTCGCGCCCCAGACCGTGCTGACCCTGTCGCAGCCGACCGAGACCCAGAGCATCGTGCTCTGGTTCCCCTCCCTGGCGCAGACGCCCGACGGCCAGAACCGCATCGAGATCTCCAACCTGTCGGTGTCCTGACCCCTGCGACCAGGCACCCCGGCGGCGCGGAACAGACCGCGCCTAGGATCTGTTCTCCGCTGCATCAGCTCGTTCCCCGACCTCGAGGAAGCACCGTGACCGAGACCCCCGTCCGCGACATCGTCATCGTCGGCTCCGGCCCCGCCGGGTACACCGCCGCGATCTACGCCGCGCGCGCGGGCCTGGCCCCCTACGTGGTGGCGGGCTCCGTCACCGCGGGCGGCGCGCTGATGAACACCACCGACGTCGAGAACTTCCCCGGCTTCCCCGACGGGATCCTCGGCCCGGACCTCATGGACAACCTGCAGAAGCAGGCCGAGCGGTTCGGCGCCGAGGTGCTCTGGGACGACGCCGTGGAGCTGGACCTGGCCGGACCGGTGAAGACGATCGTCACCGGCGGCGGCGAGACGATCCGCGCCCGCGCGGTCATCCTGTCGACCGGTTCCGCCTACCGCGAGCTCGGCCTGGACGACGAGAAGCGGCTCTCCGGCCGCGGCGTGTCCTGGTGCGCGACCTGCGACGGGTTCTTCTTCCGCGACCAGGACATCATCGTGGTCGGCGGCGGCGACTCCGCCGTCGAGGAGGCCACCTTCCTCACCCGGTTCGGCAAGTCCGTGACGATCGTGCACCGCCGCGACGAGCTCCGGGCCTCGAAGATCATGGCCGACCGCGCGAAGAACGACCCGAAGATCCAGTTCGCGTGGAACTCCGAGGTCGTGGGCATCCACGGCGACGAGAAGGTCACCGGCGTCACCCTGCGCGACACCGTCACCGGCGAGACCCGCGAGCACGGCGCGACCGGCGTCTTCGTCGCGATCGGCCACGTGCCGCGCACAGAGCTGCTGGCGGGCCAGGTCGACCTGGACGAGAACGGCTACATCGTCGTCGAGGGCCGGTCGACCCGGACCAACCTGCCGGGCGTCTTCGCCGCGGGCGACGCGGTGGACCACACGTACCGCCAGGCGATCACCGCCGCCGGCTCCGGCTGCTCCGCCGCGCTCGACGCCCAGCACTACCTCGCCGCGCTCGGCGACGTGGACCCCGCCTCGCCGGCGGAGATCCCCGCCGCCGTCGAGCAGGCGGACGTCGACGCCGCGGACGCGCTGGACGCGCAGGGCGCCGACACCGCCTCGGCCGCGGCCGCCGCCGGGCACTGAGCCCCGGCGTGGCCGCCCTCGCGGTGACCGCCGCGACCTTCGAGCAGGAGGTGCTGCGGTCCGAGCTGCCCGTCGTCGTGGACTTCTGGGCGGACTGGTGCGTGCCGTGCCGCATGGTCACGCCGGTGCTCGAGGAGCTCGCCGGCACCTACGCGGGTCGGCTGCGGTTCGTCGCCGTCGACACCGAGGCGGAGCAGGACCTGGCCGCTCGGTACAACGTCGTGTCGATCCCCACCCTGTACGTGTTCCACCAGGGCGACCTGGTCCGGACGCTGGTCGGGGCGCGCGAGAAGCGGGCCTACGCGGCCGAGCTGGACGCGGCGCTGGCGGAGATCGCCACCTGGTGACCGCCCCGCCCGGCACCCGCTGACCCCGGAGCCTCCCCGTCCCGCGGACGGGGAGGCTTCGTGCACGTGCGGCGCGCCCGCGGTGGACAGGGCGGGGGACGGCGGGAGTGGCGTGGCACACTCGGGAGATGACCGCTCTCGAGCGGCCCGACGGCACGGCGTCGGGCCCCCACCCGACCCCGGCCGCCGGCACGCGGCTCGACCCCTGGCTCGGCTCCTACGCCGAGCGCACGCACGGCATGCGCGCCTCGGAGATCCGCGCGCTGTTCGCCGTCGCCAACCGCCCCGAGGTGGTGTCGCTCGCGGGGGGCATGCCCTACCTCGAGGGCCTCCCCCTCGACGTCATCGGCGACCTCGCCCAGCGCGTCGTCGCGACCCGCGGCACCACCGCCCTGCAGTACGGCTCCGGCCAGGGCGACGAGACCCTGCGCGAGCAGATCCTCGAGGTCATGCGGCTCGAGGGCATCGAGGCGCACCCGGACGACGTGGTCGTGACGACCGGCTCGCAGCAGGCCCTCGACCTCGTGACCCGGCTGTTCGTCGACCCGGGTGACGTCGTGGTCGCGGAGGCGCCGTCGTACGTCGGTGCGCTCGGCGTGTTCCGCGCGTACCAGGCCGAGGTCGTGCACGTGCCGCTCGACGCCGACGGGCTGGTCCCCGAGGCGCTGGAGACGACGCTGGCGGACCTCGCGCGGCAGGGCCGGCGGGTCAAGTTCCTCTACACCGTCCCGAACTTCCACAACCCGGCCGGCGTGACGCTGTCGGCCGAGCGGCGGCCGAGGATCCTCGAGATCGCCGCCCGCTACGGCGTGCTCGTCCTCGAGGACAACCCGTACGGCCTGCTCGGGTTCGACCGGGAGCCGCTCCCCGCCATGCGGTCGCTGAGCGACGAGGGCGTCATCTACCTCGGCTCGTTCTCCAAGACGTTCGCACCCGGGTACCGCGTCGGCTGGGCGGTCGCACCGCACGCCGTGCGCGAGAAGCTCGTCCTGGCCTCGGAGTCGGCGATCCTCTCCCCGTCGAACGCCTCGCAGCTGGCCATCAGCGCCTACCTGGCGACCTGCGACTGGAAGGGCCAGGTCAAGGCCTTCCGCGAGCTGTACCGGGAGCGCCGGGACGCGATGGTCGGCGCGCTCGCCGAGCACCTGCCCGACGCGTCGTGGACCGTGCCGGACGGCGGGTTCTACACGTGGGTCCGGCTGCCCGAGGGCCTGGACGCCAAGGCCATGCTCCCGCGGGCCGTCACCGCCCGGGTCGCGTACGTCCCGGGGACGGCGTTCTACTTCGACGGGCAGGGCGCCGACCACATGCGGCTGTCGTTCTGCTTCCCCACCCCGGAGCGCATCCGCGAGGGCGTGCGCCGGCTGGCCGGCGTGGTCTCCGCGGAGAGCGAGCTCGTGTCGCTGTTCGGCACCGGCGCCCACGCGGCCCGCGGCGACGTGCAGTCCCCCGGCCCCGACCTGGCCTGACGCCCCGTCCGGGCGGCCGGGCGGCGCGCGCCCGGCCGCACCCCGCGACCCGGTACGGTCGAGGCGGCGCCCGCTGCCCGTGGACACCGGTGCCACCCCGCCCGTCGACGACCGGCCGCCCGCGGCCGTACCAGGAGGACCCGACCCGTGCCGCTCGACCCCGCCCCCGCCACCCCGCGCGTCGTCGTCCTCGCGGGCGGTCTGTCGCACGAGCGCGACGTCTCCCTCCGCTCGGGCCGGCGGGTCGCGGAGGCCCTGCGCTCGGCGGGCGTCGACGTGTCCGTCCACGACGTCGACGCCGACCTGGTGCCCGCCCTCGCGGAGACCCGGCCGGACCTCGTCTGGCCGCTGCTGCACGGCGCGAGCGGCGAGGACGGCTCCGTCCGCGACGTCCTCGAGCTCCTCGACGTGCCGAGCCTCGGCACCGGCCCCCGCGCCAGCCGGGTCGCCTGGAGCAAGCCGATCGCCAAGACCACGGTCACCCGCGCCGGGATCGCGACCCCCGAGTTCGTCACCCTCCCGCAGAGCCTGTTCCGCGAGCTCGGGGCCGGACGGGTCATGGACGCCGTGGTCGCGAAGCTCGGGCTGCCGCTCGTGGTGAAGCCCTCCCGGGGCGGCTCGGCGCTCGGCGTGACGCTCGTGCGGACCGCCGAGGAGCTCCCCGGCGCGATGGTCTCCTGCTTCGCCTACGGCGACACCGCGCTCATCGAGCGGGCCGTCGAGGGCATCGAGGTCGCGGTCGGCGTCGTGGACCTCGACGGGTCCCCCGTGGCGCTCCCCGCCGTCGAGGTCGTCACCGACGGGCCCTACGACTACGACGCCCGGTACAACCCCGGCCGCACTGAGTACTTCGCCCCGGCCCGGCTGCCGGACGAGCTCGCGGCCCGCGCCGCCGAGACGGCTGTGGCCGCCCACCAGGTGCTCGGCCTGCGGCACCTGTCCCGGACGGACCTCATCATCGACGCCGACGGCCAGCCCTGGTTCCTCGAGGTGAACGTCGCACCGGGCATGACGGAGACCTCCCTGTTCCCGCAGGGCGCCGAGGCCGGCGGGCACCACCTGCCGACGCTCTACCGCCGGCTGGTGGAGGCGGGCCTCGCCGACCGCTGAGGGCGGCCCGCGACACACGCAGCGAGGCGCCGGCATCCCGGACGGGGAAGCCGGCGCCTCGTGGCGTCAGGCGGTCAGGAGCGCAGGATGCCCGGGTCGTCGGGCGCCAGGCTCGACAGGATGCGGTTGAGGTCCTGCACCGACGCGAACTCCACCGTGAGCTTGCCCCGCTGCTTGCCCAGGTCGACCTTCACGCGGGTCTCGAACCGGTCGGAGAGCCGGCTCGCCAGGTCGTCCAGGGCCTCGTTGCGCAGCCCCGCACGCGGCCGCCGCTGCTTCGGGGTCCCGTCCTCGGCGCCGAGGGCGACGATCTCCTCGACCGCGCGCACCGACAGCCCCTCCGCCACGATCCGCTGCGCGAGCCGCTCGATCGCCGCGCCGTCGCTCAGGCCGAGCAGGGCGCGGGCGTGGCCCGCGGACAGCACCCCCGCGGCGACGCGGCGCTGGACGAGCGGGGGCAGCCGGAGCAGCCGCAGCGTGTTCGAGATCTGCGGGCGGGACCGGTGGATCCGCCGGGCCAGCTCGTCGTGCGTGCAGCCGAAGTCGTCCAGCAGCTGCTGGTACGCCGCCGCCTCCTCCAGCGGGTTGAGCTGCGAGCGGTGCAGGTTCTCGAGCAGGGCGTCGCGGAGCAGGTCCGCGTCCTCCGTCTGCCGCACGATCGCCGGGATCGTGTCGAGACCCGCCGCCTGGGTCGCGCGCCAGCGCCGCTCGCCCATGATCAGCTCGTAGCCGTCGTCCACCGCCCGCACCACGACGGGCTGGAGCACGCCGATCTCGCGGATGGAACCGACGAGCTCGTCGAGCGCGTCCTCGTCGAACACCGACCGCGGCTGCCGGGGGTTCGGGCGGATGGACCCGACCGGGAGCTCCGCGAACACCGCACCGGGCACGGGGACCAGGTCGTCCACCTCGGCCGTGGGCGGCATCGGCGGGACCTCCGCGGCCGGGGCCTGCTCGGCCGGCGCCTGCGACCGGGCGCGGGACGGCTGCCGGACGGTCAGCGAGGGCACGCCCTTGCGGCCGTTGGACCGCGTGGCGGTGGCCGCCGGAGAGGTCGCGGGCGACGCGGTCGAGGCCGGGGTCGAGGGGCCGCCGACGGGATCGGCGTCCGGCGGCGACTGGGTCGACTGTCGGGTATCCCTGCTGGTCAGCGCCTCGGGACGGCCGTCCGGGGCCGTACGGTCCGGGAAGAAGACGTCGACGGGCCGGTCCCCCTCACGGGGCTCCGCCCCGGTGGGGATGAGCGCGCCCAGGCCGCGCCCGAGACCTCGCCGCTTCTCGCTCACACGTCCTCCTTCTGCCGGGCGGCGGTGGTGCCGCGCTCGGCGAGCTCTCGCGCCGCCTCCAGGTAGGCCAGGGCACCGCTCGAGCCGGGATCGTACGTCAGGACCGTCTGCCCGTAGGACGGCGCCTCCGACACCCGCACCGACCGTGGCACGGTCGTCCGGAGGGTCTTGTCGGGGAAGTGCTCCCGGACCTCCTGCGCGACCTGCTGGGCCAGGTTGGTCCGCCCGTCGTACATCGTTAGCAGGATCGTCGACACGTGCAGGCCGCGGTTGAGGTGCGCCTGGATCAGCTCGATCGACTTGAGCAGCTGGCTCAGCCCCTCCAGCGCGTAGTACTCGCACTGGATCGGGATCAGCACCTCGTCCCCGACGACGAAGGCGTTGACGGTCAGCAGCCCGAGGCTCGGCGGGCAGTCCACGAGCACGTAGTCGATCCGGGGCTCGCCCCGGCGCTCGCGCTCCTCCAGATAGGCGTGCACGGCGTTCCGCAGCCGCGTCTCCCGGGCCACCATCGACACCAGCTCGATCTCGGCGCCGGACAGGTCGATCGTCGCCGGCGCGCACCACAGGTTCGGCACGTCCGGGCTGGGGTACACCGCCTCGGCGAGCGGCGTCCCGTCCACGAGCACGTCGTAGACCGAGGTCACGCCGGCGCGGTGGTCCACGCCCAGCGCCGTGGACGCGTTGCCCTGCGGGTCGTTGTCGATCACGAGGACGTGCAGTCCGGACTGCGCCAGCGCCGCCGCCAGGTTGACCGTCGTCGTCGTCTTGCCGACGCCGCCCTTCTGGTTGGCGACCGTGATGACCCGCGTCCGGTCCGGCCGCGGGAAGGTCCGCCCGCGCAGCTCGATGCGGCGGCGGGCGTCGCGCCGCAGCTCCGCCATCAGCGGGGTGTCGTCGTCCGCGGGCGGCAGGCTCTCGACGAGCGCGGCACGCCGCCGCTCGTCGGGGTCCTCGGTCGCCCAGCGGCTCGGGTTCGTCGTCACGCGCCCTGTCCCTTCGTCGAGCGGCGCGGTCGACGGGACCGGCCCTCCGTTCCACGTGAAACGCGGCGGGCCCCCGGGTCCGGCGCGACGCCGGGGCCCGTCCGGGTCACCAGCACCACGCTGGTCGGCTCCAGCCCAGGCAGGGTCGGCGCGACCTCGATCGACGCCGGTCCGCCTCCGAACCGCTCCCCCACCGCGGTGGCGGCCTCCGCCTCGTCCTGGGCCCGGCCGCCCTTGAGCGCCACGAGGCGGCCGTCCACCGCCAGCAGCGGCAGGGTCCAGCCGTACAGCTTGTCCAGAGCGGCGACGGCGCGCGCCGTGACGGCGTCCGCCCGCAGGGAACCGATCTGGTCCTCCGCGCGGCCGCGCAGCACGCGGGCGTTGGCCAGGCCGAGGGCGTCGACGACCTCGGTGAGCCAGTCGGTCCGGCGCTCCATGGGCTCCAGCAGGACCACCTCGGCCCTCGGTCGCATGGCCGCGACCACGATGCCCGGGAGGCCGGCGCCGCTGCCCACGTCGACGATCGTGCCGGTCTCGGGGAGGAACGGGACCACTGCGGCGGAGTTCACCACGTGCCGCTCCCAGAGCCGCGAGACCTCGCGCGGGCCGACCAGTCCGCGGAGAACGCCCTGGTCACGCAGCATGGCGTAGAAGCCCTCGACGGCCGGCCAGGCAGCGCCGAAGTGCTCCGGCAGCCGCGGGTCGCCGTCCAAGGGGTCGACGGCCACGTCGCGCTCCTCGTCGTCGCGCGCGGGGGCGGACTCAGGCCGCACAGCACTCCCCTGCTCTCGGGATCGGGTGGTGCGCGGGTCGATCACGGACCGGTGCGCACTGGAGTCCTACGGTACCGCGCGGCTCCGACGCGACTTGTCGCCGGAGGGGTGTGGCGGACGCTCATGTTCCACGTGGAACAGCGCGACGTGTGCTGTTCCACGTGGAACGAAGCTGCCCGCGCGGTGCCGGGGTGCCTCGCGGAGGTCGGCCTCGGTGGGTACCCGGGACCGCTCCATGCGTTGTCCGGCCGCTTCCGCCTCGGCCGCTTCCCCCGGACCGCCGGTCTGAGCCCGACCGGTTGCTCTCCTCGAGTTCGGCCGTCGGGCGGCTGCCCGGCTGCCGTCACTTCGCGGCCGCCGGGCGGACCTCGTGGGCTCGCGACGGTGCGGGCCCGCCGTCGGGCGCGCAGTACCGCGCGACGCTGCACGAGGGGCCACGCGTCCACGATCGCGGCGGCGTCCGGAGGGCCCGGGTGCCCGGTCGTCGGGGCGTCGCCGGGAGGGCCCGGGTGCCTGGTCGTGGCGGCGGCGCTCCACGTGAAACACGTCCCCGGGACGGGCGGGCGCCGCCCAACCCGGGACGGGCACGGCGCAGCCCGGCATGAGCGCCGTCCAGCATGCGCGCCGCCGGCGGAGCTCGGTACCTGGCCCGGGTCGGCCCCGCAGAGCGGACCGCGGGAATCGGGGCCGGCCGCGAGCCGAGATGAGCGCCGCCGGCCTGCAGGAGGCGGGGCTCGGCCCCTGCCGAGCGCCACACCGTGGCGTGCGCTGTTCGTGACCAGGGTGGCACTCGCCCCACAGGGCGCACGGGGCCCCCTGACGCGGAAGCCCGCAGGGCGGTCGCCGTCCGTCGGGAGGTCGGGCCGCGATCCACGTGAAACGCGACGCCAACACGTGCACCGGCGGACGATCGCCCGCAGGAGCCGGGGCGGCCCGCTCTCTCCTTGTGCCCCTGGCCGCGTGCCCCATGCCGCCCCAGGGGTGCGCGCGGATGACCCCGCTCGCTCACCCGCCACCAGGGTGCCCGCCGCCGCGTGCGCCGCATCGAGCGCCTGGAGCTGCGGCCCTTGCCACCCCACACGCGCTCGTGGCGCCCGCGGCGCGGGGAGCCGCCCGACCGAGATGCGCGTTCCACGTGGAACGGACCGCACAGGTGGGGCAGCGAGAGCCTCGCGCAGCAACCGACAGGCCGCTGCTCCATCACGACGAGCCCTGCGCCGCGGCACGCCGCGGCCACACGGTGTCGCGCCGGTATGTTCCACGTGGAACAGACCCCTTCTCACCATGCAGGATGGGCACGGGACCGCTCTGCAGGCGCGGGAACGGCATCGGTCGACCCACGCCGACGCGGGTCCGCGCACGACGACGCTGCGAGTGGGCCACGCACCGCCGCGCCCTCCGCACCAGGCGAGCGACTCGGGACGCCACCCGCTGCAGGGCCGCCTGTCCGATCAGGAGAGTGCGGCGCGCCGCACCACCCCGCGGCGTGATCGTGTGCGCCGTGGTGTGCGTGCCACGTCGACCGCCGCGTGCTCATCAGCCGGACGCGCGGCATCAGGTGGTGTCGTCGTGCGCCGATGCCCTCGTCGTGCAACCCCTCCGCCTCTCCCGGGCGCACTGCTCCTCCGGGGAACGCGGGGCATCCACGAAGGTCTTCCGGAACACCGGGTCACGGTCCTGAGACGCCACGCCGAGGCCATGCCCCGCCCCCTCGCACCCTGCTGACGGACGCTGACGCGCCTCCGTGCGTTCTTCGGACGGCGCGACGTGCGCCGAACGGCCCGACAGCGGCCTGCCCGCATGGCGTTCCTCCGCCGCCCTGACACCGGCCTGCCCAGCATCGCGTTCCTGCGCCGACCTGCCGTTCGCCCATTCGGCATCGCGTGCGCGCGACCGGTCTTCACCCCTACCGACTTGCCACCCACGCTGCTGCCCTCACGCGCGCGCTAAGCGGTGCCCCCGGGTCGCCGCGGTCGACACTCCCGCCGGCCATAGAGGAACGCGACCCGCCGGCCGTCCCGGCCGGCCGAGGAGACCGCCCTTGACCGAACGACCGCGCGCTCCCCTCCCCCGCCGGCGGGCCCGCGTGCTCGCCCGGCGACCAGGCGTCGCCGGCTCCCGGGCGGCACCCCTGACCGGGAGCTGTCCCGCGTGGGACCGCGCGCCCGTCCCCCGCACGCCCTCGCCACCGCCCCCTGGCGTCGGCACGGCCTCGCCGAGATCGGTGCTTCGCGTCGAGATCGGTGGTCGCAACGACCGATCTCGGGACGAAGCGCCGATCTCGGCGGACGAGCCGCGCCGGGCGCGCGGGGCGGGTGGCAGACGCGGTGAGACGCGTGGTCGGAGCCCTCCGCGCCCGCGCTTGGCAGCATCTCGATGTCCGCTCGGAATTCGCCGTCTCTTTACCGCGAAACGAGTTCGCACAGACCGCCTGAGAGGGCGGCCTCCGGAACGACGAGAGGCCGGTCCCGTCCGGGACCGGCCTCTCGATGGCTCCTGTCGAAGCGCCTGCCGAGCCTCAGCTCGCCGGCTTCACGACCACGTAGCGCGACGGCTCCACGCCCTCGGAGTCGGAGGTCATCCCGGCGGCCGCGACGGCGTCGTGCACGACCTTCCGCTCGAACGGGTTCATCGGCTCCAGCGACACCGCAGCGCCGGACGACCGCACCTCGGCGATCGCCTGCTCCGCCACCTCGACCAGCTCCGTCTTCCGGCCGGCCCGGTACCCGGCGATGTCCAGCATGAGCCGGCTGCGGTCGCCGGTCTTCGCCTGGACCGCGAGGCGGGTGAGCTCCTGCAGGGCGTCGAGCACCTCGCCGTCCTCGCCGACGAGCCGGCGGAGGGCGCGCTCGGTGCCCTCCTCCGCGACGATCTCGACGGCCGCACGGCCGTGGTCGACGTCGATGTCGATGTCCCCGTCCAGGTCGGCGATGTCGAGCAGCTCCTCGAGGTAGTCGGCCGCGATCTCGCCCTCCTCCTCGAGGCGGGTCACGGCGCCGGCCTCACCGGCTGCGTCGGTGGGAGTGGTCATGTGGGGCTCTCCTTGCTGGGAGGGTCGGGTCGCGCCGAGGGCGCGGAGGTCTCAGTCGTCGGTCGCGCTGCCGGACGGGGTGCCACCGGGCCGGCGCTGCGCCGCACCACCCGTGCCCTGGCCGGTGCCGCTCCGCTTCTTCTTGCCGGAGGTCGCCTGGCCCGAGCCCGCGCCGCCCGCGGGCCGGCTGCCCTGCCCGGATCCCGAGCCGGACGAGCCGGTCCCCGACGCCTTGGCCGCGCCGGCGCCGCCCTTGGCCGCAGCGCCCGCGCCCTTCGCCGTGCCCGCGCCACCCGTGGCCGCGGTGTCCCCGGCCCCGGAGGCGGCCTTCGCCGCACCACCGGACGCAGCAGCTGCGCCGGACGAGCTGCCGCCCGCCGCACCCGGCGTGCCCGCCGGACGCTTCTTCGCCCGCGCCTTGCCCACCGGCTGCTGCCGCTGGCCGCTGACCGGCTTCTCCTCGATCGTGAGGGTGTCGGACTCCTCGATCGCGATCCCGCCGTGGTGCGCGGCCTTCTTCGCCTGGCGGGCCTTGAGCGCCTTCTCGGCCTGCGACCCGGGCGCCGGCATCCGGCGGATCGTGTAGAACTGCTGGCCCATCGACCACAGGTTGGTGGTCGTCCAGTAGATGAGGACACCGATCGGGAAGTTCACGCCGGAGAAGGCGAAGATCAGCGGGAAGACGTACATGAGCATCTTCTGCTGCTGCGCCATCGGGCCCTCGAGGGCGGCCGGTGGCATGTTCTTCATCGTCAGCTGGCGCTGCGTGGTGAAGGTCGTGAGCGACATCGCGACGACGAGCAGGATCGTCACCCAGCGCACGTTCGCCGCGGCGTCGCCGAACTGGGCGGCGTTCATGAAGGTCGCCGACAGCGGCGCGCCGAAGATGCTGGCGCTCTCGGCCTGCGCGGCGAGCTCCTGGGTCAGCGGGCCGAGGTTCGGGCGCGGGTAGTCGCCGCTGGCGAGCTGCGGGAGCGAGTTCAGGACCCGGAACAGGGCGAAGAAGATCGGCGACTGCGCGAGGATCGGCAGGCACGAGGAGAACGGGTTGGTGCCGTGCTTGCGGTACAGCTCCATCGTCTCGCGGCTCATGGCCTCGCGGGACGCCGGGTCCGTCTTCCCCTTGTACTTCGCCTGGATCTTCTTCATGTCCGGCGCGAGCATCTGCATGCCGCGGGACGCCTTGATCTGCTTGAAGAACAGCGGGATCAGGATGATCCGCATCACGATCACGAGGCCGACGATCGAGAAGCCCCACGCGGCGCCGCCGGCCGGGTCGAGACCCAGCCAGGTCAGCAGCGAGTGGAACTGCACCATGATCCAGGCGACCGCGACCATGATCGGGTACAGGATGTTGTCGAACCAGGACATCGTGGACTTCTCCAGGTGGTCAGTGCGCGGAGGCGACCGCGTCGTGCGGGTGTCGACGGTGCGACCCCGCCGGTGGAACGTCGTCGACGCCGCCCGGGTTCCACGGGTTGCAGCGCAGGATCCGCCAGACCGCCAGCCGCGTGCCCTTCACGACGCCGTGCCGCTCGAGGGCGATCACGGCGTACGCGGAGCACGACGGGTAGAACCGGCAGGTCGGCGGGGTGAGCGGGGACAGGTAGCGCTGGTACCCGCGGATCAGGAGGACGAGCACGCGGCGGGGCAGCCGCACGACGGCACGCAGGGCGCGGGCCACGGCGCCCGCCCGGTCGGAGGTCATCGGCCCGGACCCGCCGAGGCCCCGGCCCGTTCGGCACGGCGCCGGGACGCCGTGCGCAGCGCCCCGTCGAGGTCGCGCCCGAGCGTGGCGTAGTCGGCCCCTGCCGACGGGGCCAGCGCCCGGACCACGAGGTCGGCGTCCGGAGGCAGTGCCCCCAGTCGCTCGCCCGTCAGGGCCCGCAGCCGCCGCTTGACCCGGTTGCGGGTCACGGCGTTGCCCACGCCCTTGGACACGACGAAACCGACCGCCGGACCAGGTCCGGGGTCGGTTCGCGTCACGAGGTGCACCACCAGCGTGCTCCGCCCGGCGCGCGCGCCGCCACGGACGGCCCGCTCGAAGTCGGCGGACCGGCGCATCCGGTGCGCGGCGGGCAGCACCGCGTCGGGTGGGTCAGGCCGACAGCTCGGCGCGACCCTTGCGCCGACGGGCGGCGAGGATCGCGCGGCCGGCACGCGTCCGCATGCGCAGACGGAAGCCGTGCGTCTTGGCGCGACGCCGGTTGTTCGGCTGGAAGGTCCGCTTGCTCACGATGGTCTCCAAGTACTTCGGTACATCGGCCGACGTCCGGCCAGGTCTGCTGTGCCCGTGCTCGACTGCTCCGGTACCCACGTCATCGACGCGGCCGACGTCAGGGCACGCCAGCAGGAGCCATCTCAAGGCTGGTCAACGTTACGTCGCCCGCGCTCATGGGTCAAACCGCGAGGCCCGGGCCGCGGGGCGGATCGCCCCGGCCCCCTCCCGCGTGGTCCCGGCGACGATTAGCATCGTCCACCGACGCGTCCCGCAGCAACCCGGTCCCCACCCCGTGGACAGAGCCGGCCAAGCCTGTGGACGACGCCGCACCGGACGACCGGACACGCCACGGCGAGCCCGAGATCCTGCGCGATCCACCGTCGCGCACAGGTGTGGACAAGTCTGTGGACACGTCACCGCGGCGTGCGACACTCGACCACGCGACTCACGACGGCAGCGAGGTACAGGTGTCAGGACAGGACGATCAGCTCACGCAGGTCTGGTCGGCCGCGATGGCGCAGCTCGAGGTGAGCCCCGACATCACGCCCCGCCAGCTCGCCTTCGTGCGGCTGGCCAAGCCGCTCGGCCTGCTCGACGGCACGATGCTCCTCGCGGTCGGCAACGACCTCACCAAGGACTACCTGGAGACCCGGGTCCGCCAGGAGGTGTCCGACGCCCTGGCCGCCGCGCTCGGCCGGGAGGCACGGTTCGCCATCACGGTGGACCCCTCGATCGACACCGACGCCCCCGGTCTCGCGACCGCACCGCCCGCGCGCGGCCCGGAGTCCGGCCCGACGCCGGTCGTCGCGCACGCCGCCACCGGGCACCCCAGCACCGGCGAGGCCGCGCAGGTCGAGCCGGCCCGCGCCGAGCCGTTCCGCCGCGAGCCCGCCGGGCCCACCCCGAGCGCCGAGCCGGCGCGGCTGAACCCGAAGTACCTGTTCGAGACGTTCGTCATCGGCTCGTCCAACCGGTTCGCGCACGCCGCGGCGGTCGCCGTGGCCGAGGCGCCGGCGAAGGCCTACAACCCGCTGTTCATCTACGGCGACTCCGGGCTGGGCAAGACCCACCTGCTGCACGCGATCGGGCACTACGCCCGGAACCTGTACCCCTCGGTGCGCGTGCGCTACGTGAACTCCGAGGAGTTCACCAACGACTTCATCAACTCCATCTCGGAGGGCAAGGCTGGCGCCTTCCAGCGCCGCTACCGCGAGGTGGACGTGCTCCTCATCGACGACATCCAGTTCCTGCAGGGCAAGGAGCAGACGATGGAGGAGTTCTTCCACACGTTCAACACCCTGCACAACGCGAACAAGCAGATCGTCCTGACGTCCGACCTGCCGCCCAAGCAGCTCAACGGGTTCGAGGACCGGATGCGCTCCCGGTTCGAGTGGGGCCTGATCACCGACGTGCAGCCGCCGGACCTCGAGACCCGCATCGCGATCCTGCGGAAGAAGTCGGCCAACGACAAGCTCCAGGCGCCGGACGACGTGCACGAGTACATCGCGTCGAAGATCTCGACGAACATCCGCGAGCTCGAGGGCGCGCTGATCCGGGTCACCGCGTTCGCCAACCTCAACCGGCAGCAGGTCGACCTGTCGCTCGCCGAGATCGTCCTCAAGGACCTGATCACCGACGAGGACCAGGCGGACATCACCGCGACCGCCGTCATCGGGCAGACCGCCGCCTACTTCGGCCTCACCATCGAGGACCTGTGCGGCTCGTCGCGGTCCCGCGTGCTGGTCACGGCGCGGCAGATCGCCATGTACCTGTGCCGCGAGCTCACCGATCTGTCGCTGCCGAAGATCGGCCAGGCGTTCGGCGGGCGGGACCACACCACCGTCATGCACGCGAACCGCAAGATCCGCGAGCTGATGGCCGAGCGGCGGTCGATCTTCAACCAGGTCACCGAGCTCACGAACCGCATCAAGCAGGAGAGCCGCGGCTGACCGGCCGCGGCGCCCTCAGCGCCCGAGCAGCACCCCGACGACCCGCCCCGGCACCCGCCGGCGGCGGGTCGTCGCGTTCTCGTGCCCGCAGGGCGCAGGATTCAGGCCTGGGACGAATGTGCACACCTGTGGACACGCCTGTGGAAACCGGTGGATGACCCCCTGCATTCGTGTGGACGGATCCTGCGGTCACGGTGGACGGAGAAGGACGCCTGGAGCACTGTCCACGTCCGACCGCGTCGTCCCCAACCGGTCCACAGGCACCGTGCACACGCCCCTCACGACCCTGACCAGCGCGAACACCAGCAATCCCCAGAGTGCACAGAAGCGACGATGACGACGACTGATCCCTAGGAAGAAGATCCACAGCCCGTCAATGCTCTGCCGGGCCGACCGGCGACCGACCGGCAGCGCTCCCGGCATGTCGGGAGACGAGCGCCAGGACGGACCGACCTGTGCACGAGTCGTGAGGTCCCGAAACGTTCGCCCAGCGCCCTCGTACGGGCGCCGGGCGCTGCCGCCGCACCGACCGGCGCCGCCGGGCCCGCTTCTGGTGCCGTCCTGACGCACGTTCCGAGCCCTCCACCGGTGTCCACAGGCCACCCCGGGTTCGGTACCGCACCCCTGGTCACTCGCGTAGTGTTCGGGGCGACCCCTGCCCTCCACCGGCCGGGGTCGTTCAGCACCGCGCACGGGATCCCCGCGATCCCCCAGACCGAGAGGGTGGGGCATGAAGTTCCGCGTCGAACGTGACGTCCTCGCAGAAGCCGTCACGTGGATCGCTCGCAGCCTGCCCACCCGTCCGCCGGTCCCGGTGCTGGCCGGTGTCCGCATCGAGGCCGAGGCCGACGGCACGCTCCGCCTGGCCTCCTTCGACTACGAGGTGTCGGCGCGCTCCGAGATCCCCGCGGACGTGAGCGAGCCCGGCACGGTCCTGGTGTCCGGCCGGCTGCTCGCGGAGATCTCCCGCGCCCTGCCGAACAAGCCGGTCGACGTGCAGCTCGACGGCACCAAGGTCTCCGTCACCTGCGGCGCGAGCCGGTTCACCCTGCTCACCATGCCGGTCGAGGACTACCCCCAGCTGCCCGCGATGCCGGCGCTGACCGGCACGGTCGACGGCGACGAGCTCACCCGCGCGGTCGCCCAGGTCACCGTCGCCGCGAGCCGCGACGACACCCTCCCCCTGCTCACCGGCGTCCGGGTCGAGATCGAGGGCGAGAAGGTCACGCTCCTCGCCACCGACCGCTACCGGCTGGCGCTGCGCGAGCTCACCTGGCACCCGGCCGACCCGGGCGTCTCCGAGGTCGCGCTGGTGCGCGCCCGCACCCTGTCCGACGCCGCGAAGTCGCTCGGCGCCTCCGGCTCGGTCAACGTCGGCCTCGCCGCGGGCCAGGGCGTCGACCTGATCGGTTTCGAGGCCGGCGGCCGGCACACCACGTCGCTGCTGGTCGACGGCGACTACCCGGCCGTGCGCCGGCTGTTCCCCGACGAGTCGCCGATCCACGCCGTGGTGAACACCCAGCTCCTGGCGGACGCCGCCAAGCGCGTCGCGCTCGTCGCCGAGCGGAACACCCCGATCCGGCTGACCTTCACCGACGGCCAGGTCGTCCTCGACGCGGGCCAGGGCGACGACGCGCAGGCGTCCGAGGCGCTGGAGGCCACGCTCGTCGGCGAGGACATCGCCGTGGCGTTCAACCCGCAGTTCCTGCTCGACGGCCTGGGCGCCCTGACCACGTCGTTCGTGCGGCTGTCGTTCACGCACCCGAACAAGCCGGTCGAGTTCACCGGCCAGGAGTCGCTCGAGGGCGAGGACCTCAAGGAGTACCGCTACCTGCTGGTCCCCATCCGCTTCGCGTCCTGAGCACGGGCGCACCGGCCCGGAGCCGGTGCGCCACCGGGTGTGACCTGCGAGACGAGCCCACCGGTCGTCAGCACCCACGTCGCCGCAGGAGAATGGCGGGCGACAAGGACGCCGCGGGACGCGAAGCCGTCCCGGCGGCGGTCGGGCGAGGAGAGGTGGAGCGATGCGGATCGGCCTGGTGGGTCTGGGCAGGATGGGCGCGAACATGCGCGACCGGATGCGGAACGCGGGGATCGAGGTCACCGGCTACGACCGGAACCCGGACGTCTCCGACGTCGCGTCGCTGGCCGAGCTCGTCGAGGCGCTGCCCGCCGGTGAGCGCGTCGTGTGGGTCATGGTGCCGGCCGGCGCCGTCACCCACTCCGTGATCGAGGAGCTGGGCGGCCTGCTGTCCGAGGGCGACCTGGTCATCGACGGCGGCAACTCGTACTTCGGGGACGACAAGGGCCACGCCGAGCAGCTCGGCGCCAAGGGCGTCCACTTCGTCGACGTCGGCGTCTCGGGCGGCGTGTGGGGCCTGGCGAACGGCTACGGCCTGATGGTCGGCGGCGACGCCGCGCAGGTCGAGCGCGTCATGCCCGTCTTCGACGCGCTGCGCCCCGAGGGCCCGCGCGAGGAGGGCTTCGTGCACGCCGGCGCCGTCGGCGCGGGCCACTACGCGAAGATGGTGCACAACGGCATCGAGTACGGCCTGATGCAGGCGTACGCCGAGGGCTACGAGCTGCTGGCCGCCAAGGACATCGTCACCGACGTCGCCGGGACCATGAAGGCCTGGCAGCGCGGCACCGTCGTCCGCTCCTGGCTGCTCGAGCTCCTGGTCAAGGCGCTCGAGGAGGACCAGCAGTTCGAGGCGATCGACGACTGGGTCGCGGACTCGGGCGAGGGCCGGTGGACCGTGGACGAGGCGATCGAGGCCGCGGTGCCGCTGCCCGTCATCACGGCCGCGCTGTTCGCCCGGTTCCAGTCCCGCCAGGAGCAGTCCCCCGCCATGAAGGCGGTCGCGGCGCTGCGCCAGCAGTTCGGCGGGCACGCGGTGAAGGCCGCGGGCGCCCCCATCTCCGGCGACGCCCCGTCGGGCGTGCGCTCGGAGGGCTGACGCCCCGCCGATGTACGTCTCGCACCTGTCCCTGACGGACTTCCGGTCGTACCACCAGGTCGACCTCACCTTCGAGCCGGGCATCAGCGCGCTCGTCGGGCCGAACGGGCAGGGCAAGACCAACCTCGTCGAGGCGATCGGCTACGTCTCGACGTTCAGCAGCCACCGCGTGCCGACCGACGCCCCGCTCGTGCGAGCCGGGGCGTCGGCGGCCGTGGTGCGCTCGCGCATCGTGCGCGCGCAGGACGACGGCTCGGAGCGCGCGCTCGTCATCGAGGCGCAGCTCGGCTCCGGCCGGTCGAACCGCGTGAAGCTCAACGGCGCCCCGTCCCGGGCCCGCGACGTCGTCGGCGCCCTGCGCTCGGTGCTGTTCGCCCCCGAGGACCTGGCGCTCGTCAAGGGCGACCCGGACGGCCGCCGGCGGTTCGTCGACGAGCTCGCGGTACAGGTGACGCCGCGGCTCGCGGGGGTGTTCTCCGAGTACGACCGCGTCGTCAAGCAGCGCACCGCCCTGCTCAAGTCCGCCGCGGGGTTCCGCGGGTCGCGGTCGAACCTGGACCTGAGCACGCTCGACGTGTGGGACGCCAAGCTCGCCGAGCTCGGCGCCCACGTCATCGTCGCCCGGCAGGCCGTCGTCGCGGCGCTCGACCCGTACGTCGGCGACGCCTACGAGCGGGTCAGCGACGGCCAGGGCGCGGCGCGGATCGGCTACCGGTCCTCGCTCGCCGCGGCGCTCGCCGGCGCGGACGCCGAGCGCGACACGCTGCCCCCCGTCGCGGGGCCGGCCCAGCCCGGCGCCGACTCCGCCACCCCCGCCAGGGCTGTCGAGGCCCAGATGCTCGAGGCGCTGGCCCGGGTGCGGCCCAAGGAGCTCGAGCGCGGGGTCTGCCTGGTCGGGCCGCACCGCGACGACCTGGTGCTGACCCTCGGCGAGCTGCCGGCGAAGGGCTACGCGAGCCACGGGGAGTCCTGGTCCGTCGCGCTCGCGCTGCGGCTCGCGTCCTACGAGCTGCTCACCCACGGCCCGCAGTCCGGCACCACCGAGGACGCGGCGCAGCTCTGGGTCGCCGACTCCGGGCCCGACGGCGAGCCGGTGCTCATGCTCGACGACGTGTTCGCCGAGCTCGACGCGAGGCGCCGCGAGCGGCTGGCCGAGATGGTGGCCGGGGCCCGGCAGGTGTTCGTCACGGCGGCGGTCCCGGGCGACGTGCCCGGGCGGCTGGCCGGGTCGCGCTACGACGTGCTGGCGTCGGAGGTCGCCCGTGTCGCCTGACGACGCGCCGACCACGCGCGAGGACGGCGACGCCGACGCCACCGCGCTCGACCCCGCGGTCCCCGTCTGCGAGCAGCTGGAGATCACCCCGCCCGCGCAGATGGCCCGGCTCTCCCTGGCCCGGTTCCGCTCCGTCGCCCGGTCGAAGGGCTACCGGCCCGGTCAGGCGCCGCGCGGCCGGTCGCCGCTGTCCCCCGCCGAGCGCGGCGGCCCGGGCGTGCACCCCCGCGACCCGCTCACCGTGTCCGCGACGATGGCGTCGCTGTTCCGGGACCGCGGCTGGGCGCAGGAGGTGTCGGTCGGCGGCGTCGTCGGCCGGTGGCGCGAGGTCGTCGGCGACCAGATCGCCGACCACTGCACGCCGGAGACGTTCGCCGAGGGGGTGCTGGTGGTGCGGACCGACTCCTCCGCGTGGGCGCAGCAGCTCAAGATGCTCGCCCCGCAGCTGGTCCGGCGGATGGCCGAGGACGTCGGCGAGGGCGTCGTGAAGGACGTGCGCGTCCTCGGCCCGCAGGGTCCCGGCTTCGGCAAGGGCAAGCGGTCCGTCCGGGGTCGCGGACCCCGGGACACCTGGGGCTGAGCGCGCGTCCACAGGCAGGGCGGTTCGCAGGGGTTTCCGGCGCGGGGCCGGGTACACTGGGAATCGACATCTCTGGCGCGTCTGCGCCGGTCCAGGACGCACGATCTCCGTCGTCGTGGAGTGATCCGCCCTCCCGCCCGGGGGACGGGCGCCTCCGCCGCGTGTGAGAACTGAGGAGCACCACCGCCCGTGGCTGACCAGAGTCCCTCCACCGGACCTTCCTCCGCCGCACCCGGGGGGACGGTGAACGGGACTCCCGCCTACGACGCGTCCGCGATCACCGTGCTCGAGGGCCTCGAGGCCGTCCGCAAGCGTCCCGGCATGTACATCGGCTCGACCGGCGAGCGCGGCCTGCACCACCTCGTCTACGAGGTCGTCGACAACTCCGTCGACGAGGCCCTCGCCGGCTACTGCGACCACATCGAGGTGACGCTGCTGGCCGACGGCGGCGTGCGCGTCGTCGACAACGGCCGCGGCATCCCCGTCGCGATCCACCCGACCGAGGGCAGGCCGACGGTCGAGGTCGTCATGACGATCCTGCACGCCGGCGGCAAGTTCGGCGGCGGCGGCTACGCGGTGTCCGGCGGCCTGCACGGCGTCGGCATCTCCGTGGTCAACGCGCTGTCGACCAAGGTGCAGACCGTCGTCAAGCGCGACGGGTACACCTGGGAGCAGGACTTCGCCGACGGCGGCAAGCCGAACGGCGAGCTCCGCCGGGGCGAGGCCACCGAGGAGACCGGCACCTCGCAGACCTTCTGGGCGGACCCCAGCATCTTCGAGACCGTCGAGTTCGACTTCGAGACGCTGCGCTCCCGGTTCCAGCAGATGGCGTTCCTCAACAAGGGCCTGCAGATCTCGCTGACCGACGAGCGCCCGCAGCACGGCGACACCGAGGACGAGGTGGCCGGCGACGACACCCCGGCCGCGGACGTGCCCGCCGCCCGCACCGTCACCTACCGGTACGACGGCGGCCTCGTCGACTACGTGAAGCACCTCAACTCGGCGAAGAAGGTCGACCTGGTGCACCCCGAGGTCATCGACTTCGAGGCGGAGGACGTCGAGCGCAAGATCTCGGTCGAGGTCGCGATGCAGTGGACCAGCGCCTACTCCGAGTCGGTGCACACCTACGCGAACACGATCTCCACCACCGAGGGCGGCACGCACGAGGAGGGCTTCCGCGCGGCGATGACCTCGCTGGTCAACCGCTACGCGCGCGACAAGGGCATCCTCAAGGAGAAGGACGACAACCTCACCGGCGACGACATCCGCGAGGGCCTGACCGCCGTCGTGTCGATCAAGCTCGGCGAGCCGCAGTTCGAGGGCCAGACCAAGACCAAGCTCGGCAACACGGAGGCCAAGACCTTCGTGCAGCGCGTGGTCAACGAGCAGTTCGGCGACTGGCTCGACTCGCACCCGAACGAGGCCAGGGACGTCATCCGCAAGGCCATCCAGGCGTCCCAGGCGCGGCTCGCGGCCCGCAAGGCGCGCGAGGCCACCCGCCGCAAGGGCCTCCTCGAGTCCAACTCGATGCCCGGCAAGCTCAAGGACTGCCAGTCCAACAACCCCGCCGAGTGCGAGATCTTCATCGTCGAGGGCGACTCCGCCGGCGGCTCCGCCGTCCGCGGGCGCAACCCGCAGACGCAGGCGATCCTCCCGCTGCGCGGCAAGATCCTCAACGTCGAGCGGGCGCGCCTCGACCGCGCCCTCGGCAACGCCGAGGTCCAGGCGCTGATCACGGCGTTCGGCACCGGCATCGGCGAGGACTTCGACCTCTCCAAGCTGCGGTACCACAAGATCGTGCTCATGGCCGACGCCGACGTCGACGGCCAGCACATCCGGACGCTGCTGCTGACCCTGCTCTACCGCTACATGCCGGAGCTCATCCTCAAGGGCCACGTCTACATGGCGCAGCCGCCGCTGTTCCGCATCAAGTGGTCGAACGCGCCGCACGACTACGTGTACTCGGACCGCGAGCGGGACGCCGTGCTGGTCGACGGCCAGGCCAACGGCAAGCGGATCCCGAAGGAGAACGGGATCCAGCGGTACAAGGGCCTCGGCGAGATGGACTACTCGGAGCTGTGGGAGACCACCATGGCCCCCGAGCACCGGACGCTGCTGCAGGTCACCCTGGACGAGGCAGCCGCGGCGGACGAGATCTTCTCGGTGCTCATGGGCGAGGACGTCGAGTCCCGGCGCTCGTTCATCCAGCGCAACGCGCGCGACGTGCGGTTCCTGGACATCTGACCCCGCTCTCCCGACGTCTCGTCGCGCCACCACCCGAAGGACACTGACCTGTGACAGAGCTGACCGGCGACAACATCGAGCACGGCCGCATCGACCAGGTGGACCTGCAGCTCGAGATGCAGCGGTCCTACCTGGACTACGCGATGGCCGTCATCGTGGGCCGCGCGCTCCCGGACGTCCGCGACGGCCTCAAGCCGGTGCACCGCCGCGTCCTGTACGCCATGTACGACGGCGGCTACCGGCCCGACCGGCAGTTCTCCAAGTGCAGCCGCGTCGTCGGCGACGTCATGGGCAAGTACCACCCGCACGGTGACACCGCGATCTACGACGCGCTGGTCCGCCTGGTGCAGGACTGGTCGCTGCGGTACCCGCTCGTCGCCGGCCAGGGGAACTTCGGCTCCCCCGGTGACGACCCGGCCGCCGCCCCGCGGTACACCGAGTGCAAGATGGCGCCGCTGGCCATGGAGATGGTCCGGGACATCGACGAGGACACCGTCGACTTCCAGGACAACTACGACGGCCGCACCCAGGAGCCGTCGATCCTGCCGTCGCGGTTCCCGAACCTGCTGGTCAACGGCTCGGCCGGCATCGCGGTCGGCATGGCGACCAACATCCCGCCGCACAACCTGCGCGAGGTCGCCGAGGGCGTCCGCTGGCACCTGGACAACCCGGAGGCCTCCAAGGAGGAGCTGCTCGCCGCCCTCCTGACGCGCATCAAGGGCCCGGACTTCCCCACCGGCGCCACGATCCTCGGCCACCGGGGCATCGAGGAGGCGTACCGCACCGGCCGCGGCTCGATCACGATGCGCGCCGTCGTCGAGGTCGAGGAGATCCAGGGCCGGATCTGCCTCGTCGTCACCGAGCTGCCGTACCAGGTCAACCCGGACACCCTGGCGAAGAAGATCGCGGACCTGGTCCGGGAGAACCGCGTCCAGGGCATCGCGGACATCCGCGACGAGACCTCCGGCCGCACCGGCCAGCGCCTGGTCGTCGTGCTCAAGCGCGACGCCGTCGCCAAGGTCGTGCTGAACAACCTGTACAAGCACACCCAGCTGCAGGACACCTTCGGCGCGAACATGCTCGCGCTGGTCGACGGCGTGCCCCGCACGCTCAGCCTCGACGCGTTCATCCGGCACTGGACGACCCACCAGCTCGACGTCATCGTGCGTCGGACGAGCTTCCGGCTGCGCAAGGCCGAGGAGCAGATCCACATCTACCGCGGCTACCTCAAGGCGCTGGACGCGCTGGACGAGGTCATCGCGCTCATCCGCCGCTCCCCCGACGCCGACGAGGCGCGCTCCGGCCTCATGGCCCTCCTGGACATCGACGAGATCCAGGCGAACGCGATCCTCACCCTGCAGCTGCGCCGCCTGGCCGCCCTCGAGCGCCAGCGCATCCTCGACGAGTACGCCAAGCTCGAGCAGGAGATCCTCGGCTACCGGGCGATCCTGGAGTCCCCCGAGCGGCAGCGCACGATCGTCCGCGAGGAGCTGGACGAGATCGTCGACAAGTACGGCGACGAGCGACGCACCACGATCCTGCCGTTCGACGGCGAGGTGTCCGTCGAGGACCTCATCGCCGAGGAGGAGATGGTCGTCACCATCACCCGCGGCGGCTACGCCAAGCGCACCCGGTCGGACAACTACCGGGCCCAGCGCCGCGGCGGCAAGGGCGTGCGTGGCGCGCAGCTGCGCGAGGACGACATCGTCGACCACTTCTTCGTGACGACGACGCACCACTGGCTGCTGTTCTTCACCAACCTCGGCCGCGTCTACCGCGCCAAGGCCTACGAGCTGCCCGAGGGCGGCCGCGACGCCAAGGGCCAGCACGTCGCGAACCTGCTGGCGTTCCAGCCGGGCGAGAAGATCGCCCAGGTCCTGGACCTGCGCGACTACGACCAGGCCGAGTTCCTGGTGCTCGCCACCAAGCGCGGGCTGGTCAAGAAGACCCGCCTGTCGGAGTACGACTCCAACCGTTCAGGCGGCGTCATCGCGATCAACCTGCGCGAGGACGAGGACGGCCAGCCGGACGAGCTGGTGTCGGCCCGCATCGTCGACTCGGTCAACGACCTGATCCTGGTGTCCCGCAAGGGCCAGTCGCTGCGGTTCACGGCCACCGACGAGGCGCTGCGCCCCATGGGCCGCGCGACCTCCGGCGTCACCGGCATGAAGTTCCGCGCCGACGACGAGCTGCTCGCGATGGACGTCGTCCGCGAGGAGGCGTTCCTGTTCACCGTGACCCAGGGCGGCATCGCGAAGCGCACCGCGCTCACCGTGGAGAACTACCGCGTCCAGGGGCGCGGCGGGCTCGGCATCAAGGTCGCCAACCTGCCCGAGGCGAACGGTGACCTGGTCGGCGCGCTGGTCACGGACGCGGACGACGAGGTGCTGGTCATCATGGAGCGCGGCAAGATCGTGCGCTCCGCCACGTCCGAGGTGAACGCCACGGGCCGCACGACCCAGGGTGTGATCTTCGCCAAGCCCGACAACGGCGACCGGATCATCGCGGTCGCGCGCAACATCGAGCGTCACCTCGGTGAGGAGGCGGGTACCGTGGGTGAGACGGGCGAGCCGGACGTGACCACGTCCGCGGCCCTCGAGGACACCAGCGCCACCACAGCTCCGGACGCCCCGGTGGCTGACGAGACCTCCGAGGAGGACGCGTGAGCGACACGCCTCCGTCGATCCCGCCCCGCAAGGGCGACGCCGGCGACAAGCCCACGGGCCGCACCGCCACCGAGCAGGCCGAGCGCGCGTCCGCGCCCGCCGCCAAGGCGCCCGCCGCCAAGGCACCGGCCGCGAAGGGCCCGGCGACCAAGGCCACCCCCGCCTCCTCGGGCGGGTCCGGGCGCACATCCGCCTCCGCGGCCCCGACGACCACCCAGGAGCCGGTCCGGCCGGCCACGGGCGGGTCGGCCAAGCCGGCCGCGGCGGGTGCCGCTGCGGCGGGCGCTGCCGCGTCGGGCACCTCGGGCGCGAGCACGGGGACGTCGACCGCCACCGCCGCGCGGCCCTCCGGGACGTCCGCGCTCACCGGTTCCGGCCCGCGCCGGGTGCGGCTCGCGATCTCGCGCGTCGACCCGTGGTCGGTCATGAAGCTGTCGTTCCTGATGTCGGTCGCGATCGGCATCATGATCGTCGTCGCGACGGCCGTCGTGTGGATCACGCTCGACTCGCTGCACGTGTTCGCCACGATCAACGACCTGGTGACCGAGATCCTCGCGGACTCGACCATCGACCTCATGCAGTACGTCGAGTTCGACCGGGTGCTGTCGATCGCCACGCTGGTCGCGGTCGTGGACATCTTCCTCATCACGGCGCTCGCGACGATCGGGGCGTTCCTGTA
The DNA here is from genome assembly GCF_005239125.1 of Cellulomonas hominis. Lineage (GTDB taxonomy): Bacteria > Actinomycetota > Actinomycetes > Actinomycetales > Cellulomonadaceae > Cellulomonas > Cellulomonas hominis_A. Next base: position 25,721 of record NZ_SZYE01000001.1, read on the forward strand.
CAACATCACGGCCGCTCTGGTCGGCGGCGTGCACGTGACGATGACGGACGAGTGACCCCTGGTTTGGGCGGGACGCCCCGGCTGGGGTAGTCTCGACCGGCACGCCAGCGCGCCTGGTGTGCGGAGGGCCTATAGCTCAGACGGTTAGAGCGCTTCCCTGATAAGGAAGAGGTCAGAGGTTCAAGTCCTCTTAGGCCCACTCCCGAAGACCCGCTGGAGGACTCCGTGAAGAAGCTGCTGCTCCTCGTGGCGGTCGCCGCCGCGGGTTACGTCCTCTGGACGCGGTACGCCGCCGAGCGCGACGACCGCGACCTGTGGGCCGAGGTCACCGACTCCGTCGAGTAGGACCCGCCCGCACCTCCGCCGCCGGCAGCGCGACGGAACCTGGTCGCCGCCCCCGGGGCGGACGGCCGCGCGGGGCCATGGCGCAATTGGTAGCGCACCTGCTTTGCAAGCAGGGGGTTAGGGGTTCGAGTCCCCTTGGCTCCACCACACGGCCGCTGAGCGCGGCCTGATCTCGCCGAGATCGGCGGTCCCGCCCGAGATCGGCACTCACAGCCGCCGATCTCGGCGCGAAGCACCGATCTCGGGCTCGTAGGCGTCCAGCACCGACGTGGACGCCCCCGCGGCCCGGTACCGCCCCGGCGTCATGCCGACGAGCGGGGTGAACTGCTCGATGAACTGGCTCGTCGTCGCCCAGCCGCAGGCGGCCGCGGTGTCGGTGACGCGCGCACCGCCGGCGAGCAGCACGAGCGCCCGATGCACGCGGAGCTGCAGGCGCCACTGCCGGTACCCCATCCCGGTCTCCGCGCGGAACAGCCGGCTGAGGGTCCGTGCACCGACCCCGACGGCCGCGGCGGCGTCCTCGAGGGACATGGGCGCGGAGAGGTCGGCGTCGACGAGCCGGGCGACGGCCCGCAGGCGCCGGTCACGGGGCTCCGGCAGGTGGAGGGGCTGCTCCGGGACGGCCGTCGCCTCGTCGACCACCACGCGCAGGAGGTGCGCTCGCGCGGCGGCCGACCGCGGGCGCCCGGCGGTGGCGGCGAGGACCGCCTCCCGGGCGAGCGGCGAGGCGACGAGGACCGCCGGCCGTTCGGGCAGCTCCGCCGCGAGGGCGTCCGCCAGGTACACGATGCGCATGTCGGTGCGCCCGTGCGCGCGGTGCCGGTGGACGAAGCCCGCGGGGACCCACGTGAGCCGGTTCGCCGGCGCGATCCACGTCCCGTGCTCCGTGATCAGGGAGAGCACCCCGGAGGCGGCGTGGACGAGGTGCCCCTGGCGGTGCGCGTGGTCCGGCGTGACCGCCGCGTGCTCGACGAGGAACGCCCCCGCCGTCGCGCTCCCGGCGTGGCCGCCGTCCTGCCCCCGCGCCTCGGACTCCAGGAGGGCCGTCCAGCCGGGCGCATGGCGAGAAACAGACATCACCGGGCACTCTACGTGTTCCGCGCCGCGCAGCGGGCGCTGTCTACTCGGGGCATGACCACGACCTGCACCCCCACCTCGGCCGCCCAGCTGCTCCGGGACGAGGTGGCGGCATGAGCCTGCGGAGCATCGTCGTCGGCGTCGACGGGGGCGAGAAGTCGTCCCGCGCGCTGGCCTTCAGCCTGGGCCTCGCCGGACGGGAGGCCGCCACGCTCAGCGTCTGCTACGTCCGTCCACCGGTGCCCTGGACGTCGTTCGCGCTGACGTCGATGTCGATGTTCTGCTGGGACGTCGGCGCGCTGGTGCACGCCTCGCACGACCACGTGGCGGCGGAGGTCGCCGCGGAGGCGTCCGACGCCTTCGCCCGCACCGGCGTCCGCGGCCAGCTCGTCCTGCGGAGCGGGGACGTGGTGGGGGAGCTCGCCGAGCTCGCCCGGGTCCGGGAGGCCGACCTGGTCGTGGTGGGTCGGTCCCGGCGCCTCGGGGGAGGCCGGTTCTCCGCCGCCCGCCGCCTCACGGACGGGTACCGGCGAGCGCTGCTCATCGCCTCGTAGCGGGTCCGCGCCCGCGCGCGGTCCTCCCGCGGCGGACCGGGACCGAGGACCCCCGGCGACGGCACGGCACAGGCCCCGCGACGGACGACGGCCCGGCCCCCTCTCGGGGAGCCGGGCCGTCGTCGTCGAGCGGGGGTCAGACGGTCGGGGTGCCGCCCTCGGTGCCCTCGGTCGCGCCGCCCTCGGCCGGCGTGTCCGGCTTCTTGGGGGCCGCGCGGCGCGGGGTCGCCTTCTTGGCGGCCTCGGTGACCTTCTCGGTCGCCTCGGCGACGCGCTCCTCGGCGGCCTCGCGGACCTCCGCGACGCGCTCCGCGGCCTTGTGGGTGGCCTCGCGGCCCCGGGCCACGGCCTCGCCGGCGGCCTGGCCGACCGCGTCCGCGGCGTCGCCCGCGCGGGAGCGGAGCTGGTCGCCGGCGGGCGCCTCGGGCTCCCACGGCTCGGCCCACGGGTCCGTGGTGGTCCGGGAGCGGGTCCAGGCGAACACCGCGGCGCCCGCGCCGAGGAGCGTCGCGACCAGGAAGAAGCGCTTGGCGCCCTTGTGCTGCTTCTTGTCCGCCTTCTTGGCGGCGGCAGCGGCGGCGGCCGCAGCGGCGGCGGCGCGCGCCTTCTTCTTGCCCGCCTCCTTGTCCGCGACGTGCTCGACGGCCGAGCCGGCACGCTCGGCGGCCTCGTTGACCGCCTGCACGAGCTTGGGCAGCAGGTCGTCGACGAGCTTGTCGTGCGCGGTGTCGATCACCGGGCTGGCCTTCTCGGCCGCCTTCTCGACCCGCGGCGCCGCCGCCTTGACGCTCTCCTTGTACAGGTGGTCGATGCGCGGGATGAGCCACTCGACCGCCGCCTCGACGCGCGGCTGGGTCCACTCGACCGCCTGCTCGGCGGCGCCCTTGGCCAGGACGGCCGCCTCGCCGGCCTGCACCTTCGCGGTCGCGGCGAGCTTGCCGGCGCCGTCGGCGGCCTTGCTGCCCGCCTCCGCGAGGGCCGCGGCTGCCTGGCCCTTGAGGCGCTCGGACGTCAGGTGGTCGGTGACGGCTTCGATCTTGCTCCGTCGGGTCAGGAACGCCATGTCCACACTCTCCTGCTCGGGCTGGTCAGGTGACCTCCCACTCTGCCACCGTCCGGCCTTCCGCGCAGGTGGCAGACGTGTGTTCGTCCCGCGTGAACACGCCATCCTCACCGGGTCACCGCCTCGTGGACCGTGACAGGATGACGGGCATGCGAGCGACCCTGCACACCAACCGTGGCGACATCCGCCTGGAGCTGTTCGAGAACCACGCCCCGAAGACCGTGGAGAACTTCCGCGGCCTCGCGACGGGTGAGAAGGAGTGGACCGACCCGGCGACGGGCGAGACCCGCACCGGCGCCCCGCTCTACGACGGCGTCATCTTCCACCGCGTCATCGACGGCTTCATGATCCAGGGCGGCGACCCGCTCGGTCGTGGCACCGGCGGCCCCGGCTACACCTTCGACGACGAGATCCACCCCGAGCTGCGCTTCTCCGAGCCGTACCTGCTCGCGATGGCGAACGCCGGCCTGCGCCGCGACCCCATCACCGGCCAGGTGGGCGGCACGAACGGCTCGCAGTTCTTCATCACCGTGACCGAGACGCCGCACCTCAACGGCAAGCACACGATCTTCGGCAAGGTCCTGGACGACGAGAGCCGCGCGGTCGTGGACGCGATCGCCACCACGCGCACCCGCCCGGGCGACCGCCCGGTCGAGGACGTGGTGATCGAGTCGGTCTCGTTCGAGTCCTGACGCCTCGATGACCCAACCGCAGCCGGGCCCCGCGCCCACCCCGCCCCCCGTCTGCCCGCGGCACCCCGACCGCATCGCGTACGTGCGGTGCCAGCGGTGCGGCCGGCCGGCGTGCCCGGAGTGCCAGCGCCCGGCTGCGGTGGGCATCCAGTGCGTCGACTGCGTGCGCGAGGGGCAGCGCGCGCAGCGCCCCGCCCGCACCGCGTTCGGCGGCCGCGTCGCCGGCGGCCGTCCCGTCGTCACGCTCACCCTGATCGGGCTGTGCGTGGCGAGCTACGTGCTCCAGCAGGTCAGCGACCGCTGGACGATCGACCTCGCGTTCGTGCCGTTCCTCGGCGAGACGGAGCCGTGGCGGTTCCTCACCTCGGCGTTCCTGCACTCGCCCAGCAGCCTGTTCCACATCCTGTTCAACATGGTGGCGCTCTGGTCGGTCGGGCCGTTCCTCGAGGCCTCGTTCGGGCGCTGGCGGTTCCTGGCGCTGTACCTGCTCAGCGCCATCGGCGGGTCCGTGATGTTCCTGCTGCTGGCGACCCCGTACTCGGCGTCCTGGTTCACCGTGCTGGTGGGCGCCTCCGGCGCGGTGTTCGGCCTGTTCGGGGCCGTGCTGGTCGTGCTGCGCCGGGTCGGCCGGTCCGCCGGCGGCATCGTCGGCGTGCTCCTGATCAACGCGGTGCTGGGCTTCGTGCTCCCCGGCGTCGCCTGGCAGGCGCACCTGGGCGGCCTGGTGGTGGGCGCCGCGCTCGGCGCGGCCTTCGCCTACGCCCCGCGGGAGCGGCGCACGGTGGTCGCCGTCGGGTCGTGCGTGGCGGTCGCCGTGCTGCTCGTGGGGGCCGCCCTGGTGACCTACGCGGGGGTCTGAGGTCGATCCCCAGCGTTGCTCACAGGTGTGGAATTACACCCGTGTAGTTATCCACAGGGTTGTGCACCGCTGGGGACACGGGGCCCGATCGCCCCGATCTTCCGCGAGAACATCGGGGGACGCACTGGGGACAACCCCGCCCGGCCTGGGGACGACGGGGGTGCGCCGCCGCGGCGGGGGACCGGCACGGCCCGCACGCCGGGCGGCGCGGACGCGGGACCGGACGACGGCGGCGTCGACCGGGTCCCGGCGCCCGGTCACTTCCAGCGCGTGGCCATCCCGAGCCCGACCAGCGCGAACGCGAAGCCGATGGCGAGGTTCCACGAGCCGATGCCCGGGATCGGGTAGCCGAAGTTCGTCAGGTAGGTCACGACGATCCACAGCAGGCCCGCGACGAGCAGGCCGCCCAGCACGGGGACGAACCACGGCGGGTTCACCGTGGGGCCGGAGGGGCGCTCGGTGGGCGCGGTGTAGTGCGACTTCTGCCGCGTCCTGGACTTGGGCACGGGATGCTCCTGACGTCGACCGTCTGGCTCGGCGGATCTCGCCCGCGCCGCGCAGCGGACGCGCGCACGGACCCGCGTGGACGTGGCCTAGCGTAGTGGGGAAGACCGAGGGGGATGAGCGTGCCCGAGCAGCACCCTGAGCGGCGGGCCCACGGGGTCCACGCGGCGCCGGACGCGGCAGACGCGCCGGCCGTCCCGGGCGTGCCCGCGGCGGCCCCGGAGCCGTCCGGGCCAGCCGAGCCGTCGGCGCGCCTGCGGGCCGCGCGGGAGCACGCGCAGCACCGCATCCAGCGGCACCGCCGGGGCCGCGCCCTGCGGGGGACGCTCTCGATCGGCCTGGTCATGGCGCTGGCCGGTGCCCTGTTCACGGCGAACGCCCGGCTCGCCAGCGGGACCGACACCCGGCAGCCCCAGGACCTCGCCGGGCTCCAGTCGAACGAGGACACCCGCCGGGAGCGCCTGGCCGACCAGGTCGCGGCGCTGCGGTCCGAGGTCGACGCCCTCACCCAGCAGCAGACCGACTCGGTGGGGCTCGAGTGGCAGTCCGCGGGCGAGGCGTTCGACATCGCCTCGGGCAAGGTCGCCGTGACCGGCACCGGCATCACGGTCAGCCTGGACGACGCGCCGGCCGACGGACCCCGCCCCGCCGGCACCGGGCCGGACGACCTGGTCGTCCACCAGCAGGACCTGCAGGCGGTCATCAACGCGCTGTGGGCCGGGGGAGCGGAGGCGATGGCCCTCATGGACCAGCGCGTCATCTCGACCAGCGCCTTCCAGTGCATCGGCAACGTGCTGTCGCTGCAGGGCCGCCGGTACTCGCCGCCCTACGTCGTCACCGCCGTCGGCGACCCGGAGGACCTGCTGGACGCGCTCGCGACCGACCCCGCCGTGCGCGCCTACCGGTCGTGGGTCGACGCCGTGGGGCTCGGGTACGAGGTCACCCGCCCGGACCAGGGCGTCCGGGTGCCCGCCTACGATGGCGCCGTCGACATGCGGTACGCCAGCGTCCCCCCCGGCACGGAGGTCCTCCCGGGGCTCGTCGCCGAGGACGGCACGGCGACCAGCACCGGCGCGCGACGGGAGGGCACCGAGGGATGAGCGGGACGGAGATCGCCCCGCCCGGGCTGGGCGGGCGCGGCGACGAGCCCGGGGCGTCCGGCGGGTCCGGCGGCGGACGGCGCGCCGCGCGGCGCGGCGACCGCTCGCGCGACCGCGAGCCCGCGCGCGGCGGCGTCGTCCTGGGCGCGGTGGGCGTGCTCGGCGAGCTGCTCATCACGGCGGGCGTCCTGCTGCTGGCGTTCCTGGCGTGGCAGCTCTGGTGGACCGACGTCGAGTCGAACCGCGAGCAGGCCCAGATCGTCCAGGAGCAGGGCTGGGACGAGCCGCTCGCCCCCCTGGACGCCCCCGACGGCCCCGCGATCGTCACCCCGCGCTACGACGAGCCGCCCGTGCCCGACGAGCCCGGGTACCTCACCACCTTCGCGTCCATGCGGGTGCCGCGCTGGGACAGCGAGCCGACCCGGACCATCACCCAGGGGACCGACCGTCCGAACGTGCTCAACCCGCTCGGCGTCGGGCACTACGAGGGCACCGCGATGCCCGGCGGCGTCGGGAACTTCGCGCTCGCCGCGCACCGCACCACGTACGGCAAGCCGTTCAACCGGATCGCGGAGCTCCAGGAGGGCGACCCGATCGTCGTCTGGACCGAGGACACCTGGTACGTCTACCGCGTCACGTCCTCGCAGATCGTCATGCCGGACGACGTGCAGGTCATCGCCCCGGTGCCCGACCAGCCGGGCGCCGAGCCGACCGAGCGGTACATCACGCTGACCACCTGCCACCCGATGTTCTCCGCGCGCGAGCGGTACATCGTGCACGGCGTCCTGGACTACTGGGCCCCCGTCTCCGAGGGCGTGCCCGCCGAGCTCGCGGAGGTCTCCTGATGTACGGGTGGCTGTGGCGGCACCTGCCCGGGCCGGCCCTGGTGCGCGTCCTGATCCTGCTGGTCCTCGCGGTGGCCGTCCTGGCCGCCTGCTTCGTGTGGGTGTTCCCCTGGCTCGCCCCGTACATGCCGTTCAACGACACCACCGTGGGGGAGGGCTGACGATGAGCCGCATCCTGGTCGTCGACAACTACGACTCGTTCGTCTACACGATCGTCGGGTACCTGGACCAGCTGGGCGCCGAGACCGTCGTCGTGCGCAACGACGCCGTGCCGCCGGTCTCCGAGCGGGCGGACTTCGACGGGGTGCTGATCTCGCCCGGTCCGGGGACGCCGTCCGAGGCGGGGTCGTCGATGCAGGTCATCCGCGACTGCGCCGAGGCGGGCACGCCCATGCTGGGCGTGTGCCTCGGGCACCAGGCGCTCGGCGAGGTGTTCGGCGGCACCGTCACGCACGCCCCCGAGCTCATGCACGGCAAGACGAGCCTGGTGTCGCACGACGGCACGGGCGTCTTCGAGGGGCTGCCGACGCCGTTCACCGCGACCCGCTACCACTCGCTGGCCGTCGTCGAGGGCACCGTCCCGGACGAGCTCGAGGTCACCGCCCGGGCGAACGGGATCATCATGGGCCTGCAGCACCGGACGCTGCCGCTGCACGGCGTGCAGTTCCACCCGGAGAGCGTCCTCACGGAGGGCGGCCACCGCCTGCTGGCGAACTGGCTGACCCTCACGGGAGAGCCGGACGCGGTCGCCCGCTCCGCGGACCTCCACCCCCTCGTCCGCCCGTAGCCCCGGGCGCCCGGCCGGCGCGGCACGTCCGCGCGCCCTCGCCCGCCGCGCCCGTTTCGGCGAGATCGGCGTTCCCGCTCGAGATCGGCGCCTCTGCGGACCGATCTCGGCGCAGGACACCGATCTCGGCGCCGCGCTGCGGCCGGGCTCCGAGTCCTCCACAGGGGGCGATCGCGCACGGGAGCGGGTCGGGCTGGGGACGAGCGCCGGTCCACCCGGCGGTCGGCCGCGACCGTCGAGGCATGCGCTCCCCTCGGACCCCTGCTCTCGCTCCCGCCTCCGCCCTCACCCCTGCCTCCGCACTCGCTCCCACCGACGACCGATCCCCCCGCCGCGCGCTCGCACCCGTCGTCCGGCCCGTCGTCCCGCGGGTGCTGCTCGCTCGCGACATCCCGCCCGACGACCTCCGTGCGCGGGTGCGGGACGGCAGCCTCGTGCGGGTCCTCCGCGGGGCCTACGCCGAGCCGGCGACCGAGACGGAGCCCTGGTCGGCCGCGCTGCACCTGCTCCTGTGTCGTGCCGTCGCGGTCCACGCCGCGCGACCGGGTGTGCACTGGTTCAGCCACCGCACCGCGGCGGCGCTGTGGGGCTGCGCGCTCGACCTCGTGCCGACGGCGGTCGACGTCACCGCCCCGGTGGCACGCCGGTCGACCCGCGACCGTCGGCGGACGGGCGTCGTCGAGCACTGGACGGCGGATGCCCGCCGCGCCGCCCAGGTGACCGACGTGCTCGCCCTGCCCGTGACGTCGCTGGCGCGGACGCTCGTCGACTGCGCGTCGACGCTCCCCGGGCCCAGCGGTCTCGTGGTCGTCGACTCCGGGCTGCGTGCCGGCGCCGACCCCGACGAGCTGCGCCGGGTCCTGGCGGGCTCGACCGGGCAGCGCGGGATCCGGCGCGCGCGGACCGTGGTCGAGCGGGGAGACGATCGGGCGGAGTCGGCGGGGGAGTCGCTCGTCAGGTGGCACCTGCTGGCGCAGGGTGTGCCCGGCCCCGAACCGCAGGTCGCGGTCGAGACCCGCCTGGGCCGGCGCTGGGTGGACCTCGGCTGGCGGGAGGAACGGCTGGCCGTGGAGTTCGACGGCCGGACCAAGTACGGCGGCGAGGGGCGCGCGGCCGCCGCCGCGGTGTTCGCGGAGAAGCGCCGGCAGGACGCTCTGGAGGAGGCCGGCTGGCGCGTGCTCCGCGTCACCTGGGCGGACCTGCGCGACCCGCCGTCTCTGGCGTCCCGCGTCCGTGGGGCGTTGCGCGCGGTGGGGCGTGGTCCGGCGAGATCGGTGGTCTGACCCCAGATCGGTCCTTGGGCGCACCGATCTCGGGTGGAGGCGCCGATCTCGGCGTGACGGCTCGACGTGGCGGCGGGGATGCGCGACGGGCCCCGGTCCTCCCGGAGGAGGCCCGAGGCCCGGGGCGGGTGCGGGGTGGGTCAGCCGCCGGTGTTGCCCGCGCTGCCGTTGTTGCCGGTGTTGCCGCCGTTGCCCTGGTTGCCGGCCGTGGGGTTCGGGCCGGAGGACAGGGTCAGCGTGACCGTGCTGCCGATCGCGACCTTCGAGCCGACGCGGGGGTCGGACGAGATGACCGTGCCGGCGGGCTGGTTGGACGGGTCGTCGGAGGACACGGCGTCCACCGTGAGGCCGAGGCCCTGGAGCTGCGCGGTGGCATCCGCCTCGGTCTTGCCGACGATGTCGTTCGGGATGGTCACGGTGGTCGGGGCCGTGGCGATCGTCAGGTTCACGACCGTCCCCTGCGGGACGAGCCCCGGCGCCCGGTCCTGCCGGATGACGGAGCCGGCCGCCACGTCCGCGCTCTCCTCGGTCGAGGTGTTCGCGGACAGCTTGAGGCCGTTCAGCGTCTGCTTCGCGGCGTCCTCGGTCTGCCCCGACAGGTCGGGGAGCTGGACCAGGCCGGAGGAGATCACGAGCGTCACCGGCGACCCCTCGGCGACCGACTGGCTCGCCCCGGGCTCCGTGCCGAGCACGCGGCCCTCGGGCTGCGCGGGGTTGTCGTCCTCGCGGACCGAGCCCACGGTGAGGCCCGCGTCGGTGAGCTGCTGCCGCGCCTGGTCCTGGGTGAGCCCCGAGACGTCCGGCACGGTGACGGCGGTCGGTCCCGTGGAGACGAACAGCGTGACCTCGGAGCCCTCCTCGGCATCCTCGCCGCCGGCGGGGTCGGTGCGCGTGACGCTGCCCTGGGGCACGTCGGCGCTCGGCTCCTCCTGGCGGACGACCTCGAACCCGGCGGTGGTCAGCGTGCTGGTCGCGGCGGCCTCGGCCTGGCCCGCGACCGCCGGCACCTCGACCATGCGGACGTCCGGCTCCCGGTCCTGCGTGAGCAGCCAGACGAGGCCACCGACCGCGAGGACCGCGATCACGCTGAGCGTGATCCACAGCCACCGCTTCGACTTCTTCTCCTCCTCGGGCTCCTCGCCGTCCTGCGCGGGCAGCACGGAGGTCCCGGGGCCGGTGGGCGCCCACGCGGGTGCGTCGCCGGGCATGACCTGGGTCGCGCCGGCGTCCGGGGTGAGCACCTGGGTCGCGGCGCCGGCGCCGAGCAGCGCGGGCGCGACGGCGGGTGCGGACACCGCGCCGCCGCGGGCGGCGGCCTCGAGGTCGGCGCGGAACTCGGCGGCGGAGGAGTAGCGGGCGTCCCGCTCCTTGGCCAGCGCCTTGGCGGTGATCCGGTCCAGCACCTCGGGGACGTCGGAGGCGACGGAGGACGGCGCCGGCGCGATCTCGCGGACGTGCTGGTAGGCGACGGCCACGGGCGAGTCGCCGGTGAACGGGGGCCGGCCCGTGAGGAGCTCGAACAGCAGGCAGCCGGCGGAGTACAGGTCGGAGCGGGCGTCGACGGTCTCGCCGCGGGCCTGCTCGGGCGACAGGTACTGCGCGGTGCCGATGACGGCCTGGGTCTGCGTCATGGTGGCCGCGGAGTCGGCGACGGCGCGCGCGATGCCGAAGTCCATCACCTTGACCGCACCCGTGGGGGTCAGCATGACGTTCGCCGGCTTGATGTCGCGGTGCACGATGCCGGCGTGGTGCGAGTACTCGAGCGCCGACAGCACGCCGGCGGTGATCTCGATGGCCTCCTCGATCGGCACGGCCTGCCCGTCGCGGAGGATGTCGCGGACCGTGTGGCCCTCGACGTACTCCATGACGATGAACGGCACGTGCGCGGTCGCGCCGGTCGGCTCGGTGTAGACGTCCTCGCCGGTGTCGTACACGGCGACGATCGACGGGTGGTTGAGCCCGGCGGCGGCCTGCGCCTCCCGGCGGAACCGCGCCTGGAAGGACGGGTCGCGCGCGAGGTCGGAGCGCAGGATCTTGATCGCCACGGTGCGCCCGAGGCGCGTGTCGTGCCCGATGTGCACCTCGGCCATGCCACCGCGGCCGATGAGCTCACCGACCTCGTACCGTCCGGCGAGGATCCGGGATCCGTCGTCCACCACTAGGCGTCCTTCGCTGTCGTCGTCTGCGCGTCCGGCGCGGCTGCGCCGGGCTGTGCTCGCCAGATCATCCCACCCTCTGCGGCCGCCCGGGTGTACTCGCCGGTACCCACGGGCGCGAGCGACCCCGTGTCCCCCGTCAGGCGGTCGGCCAGCGCCGCACCCAGGAGCGCCACGACGAGCACGGCCAGCACCAGGAGCGGCCAGCGGACGTGGAACCGCCCGCCGCCGGCGCCCGCCTGCACGCGGGCGTGCGCCCGGGTGGTCGGGTTGCTGTGCGCGCCGCCGCGGCCCGCTGTGGCGCGGTAGGTCGGCGCGACGGCACCGGCGCCGGTGGTCGGCCGGCCGGTGCGGGGGTCGAACGAGGGTGGTGCGTCGGCGGTCGCGGCGTGGGTGGGGGCGGCCGAGCCGCGCACCCGCATCGCCCCGGCCTCGCTGGGCCGCGACCCGGTGACGCCGCGCGCCGGGGAGTCGCCGCCGCGCGCACCCGCGCCGGTCCCGGCGGCCGCCGCACGGGCGCCGCCCGCGGACGACACCGCCCGTCCGGGCACGATCGACACCGGCGCGCTGCCGCCGGCGGGGGTGTGCGGGACGAGCGCGTCGAACAGGTCGGCGAGCTCCTCGGCGGTCCGCGGCCGGTCGGCGGGGTCCTTCGCGAGCAGCCGCATGACGAGCCGGGCGATCTGACGGTCGACCGACGGCGGGAGCGGCGGCACGGGCGTGTTCACGTGGGCGACCGCGATGTCGACGGCGGTCGGCCCGGTGAACGGCCGGTGCCCGACCAGGGCCTCGTAGGCGACGATCCCGAGCGCGTACATGTCGGACGCCGCCGTGGCGGGGCCGCCGACGGCCTGCTCGGGGGAGAGGTACTGGGCGGTGCCCATGACCATGCCGGTGGCGGTCATCGGGACCTGGTTGCTGGACAGCGAGACGCCGAAGTCGGTGATCTTCACCTTGCCGGTGGGCGTGATGAGGATGTTGCCGGGCTTGACGTCGCGGTGCACGACGCCGGCCTCGTGGGCGGCGTGCAGGGCGCGCGCCGTCTGGGCGAGGATCGGCAGCAGCCGGCGCGGGGGCAGCACGGGCTCGCGCTCCAGCAGGTCGCTCATGGGTTCGCCGACGATGAGCTCCATCGCGAGGAACGCGGAGCCGTCCTGCTCGCCGTAGTCGAACAGCGCGGCGATGCCGGAGTGCGACAGGCTGCCGGCGTTGCGCGCCTCCGTGCGGAACCGCTCGAGGAACCCGGTGTCGCCCGCGTACTCCTCGCGGAGCACCTTGATGGCGATGTCCCGGGCGAGGGACTCGTCGTGGGCGGCCCAGACCTCGCCCATGCCGCCGACGGCGATCTGGCGGGTCAGGCGGTAGCGGCCGCCGAGGACGACGCCGGGTGCGGGCCTCACTGGTTGATCACCGCCTCCATGACGGCCTTCGCGATCGGCGCGGCGACGCGCCCGCCGGTGGCCTCGGAGCCGACGGAACCGCCGTGCTCGACGATGACCGCGACCGCGACCTGCGGGTCGTCCGCGGGCGCGAAGCCGGTGAACCAGGCGTGCGGGGCGTCGCCCTCGATCCCGGTCTGCGCCGTGCCGGTCTTGCCGGCCACCCGGACGCCCGGGATCTGCGCGGAGGTGCCGGATCCGGACTGCACGACGCCGACCATCATGTCGGTCAGCTGCTGCGCCGTGGCGTCGGAGACCGCCTGGGACAGCTCGGACGGCTCGGCCTCGCTGACCACGTCGAGGTTGGCGGTCCGGATCGTCTGCACCAGGTACGGGGTCATGAGGGTGCCGCCGTTCGCGATCGCGGCGGCGACCATCGCCATCTGCACGGGCGTCGCGCGGACGGACTCCTGGCCGATCGCGGACAGCGCGGTCTGGGCGTCGTTCAGGTCGTCGGGGTACTGGGACGCCGCGACGCGCATCGGGACGGTGAGGTCGGTCTGGCCGAAGCCGAACTTCTCCGCCTGGGCCCGGATCGCGTCGTCGCCGAGATCGACGCCGAGGGACGCGAACGCGGTGTTGCAGGAGATGCGCAGCGCGTCGGCGAGCGTGGTCTGCTGGTTCGCGCCGCACGAGGAGCCACCGAAGTTCGGCAGCGTCGTCCGGGTGCCGGGCAGCGTGTACACGTCGGGCGCCGACAGCACCGAGTCCGGGGTGTAGCCGCCGGACTCGAGCGCGGCGGCGGCCGTGACCAGCTTGAACGTGGACCCGGGCGGGTAGTTCTCGCTGGTGGTCTTGTTGATCAGCGGGTCGCCGTCGGCGGCCAGCAGCTGCTGGTAGGCGGCGTTCGCCGCGGTGGTGTCGTGCGTGGCCAGGGCATTCGGGTCGAAGCCCGGCGTCGACACCATCGCGAGGATCCTGCCGGTCGACGGCTCGACCGCCACGACCGCGCCCTGCTGGCCGCCGAGCGCGTCGTACGCCGCCTGCTGCGCCGCCGGGTCGATCGTGAGCTCGATCGACGAGCCCTGGGGCTGCGCGCCGGTGATCAGGTCCTGGATGCGCGACCAGAACAGGGAGTCGGCCTGGCCGGTGAGCACGTCGTTCATGGCCCGCTCGAGCTGCGACCCGCCGTTGACGACCGAGTAGAAGCCGGTGACCGTCGAGTAGAGGTCGGGCTGGCTGTAGGCGCGCTGGAAGCCGAACGGGTCGTCCACGGGGGTCGACTGCGCGATCGGCTGGCCGGCCACGATGATCGGCCCGCGCGGCTTGCCGTACTCCCGGTAGAGCGTGCGGACGTTGCGCGAGTCGTTGTTCAGCGCGGACGCCTGCCCGAACTGCACCCAGGTGGTGCCGGCGAGCAGGGCCAGGAACATGACGACGACGACCGTCGCCAGGCGGCGGAGGGCGGTGTTCACGCGCGACCACCTCCGGACGTGCGGCGCAGCTGCTCGGTGGGCTGGTCGTCGCCGGCGACGGCGACCGGGTTGCGCGCGTCCTCGTCGAGCGGCAGGCCGCCGGCGGGGGTCGACAGCAGCTCACCGCCGGGCTCGGGCGCGGGGCGCCGGGCGTCGTCGGAGATCCGCAGCAGCAGCGCGGCGACGATCCAGTTGGCGAGCAGCGAGGAGCCTCCGTAGGCGAGGAACGGCGTGGTCAGGCCGGTCAGCGGGATGATCCGCGTGATGCCGCCGACGACGACGAAGCACTGGAACGCGATGACGAACGCGAGGCCGGCCGCGAGCAGCTTGCCGAACCCGTCGCGGACGCCGATCGCGGTGCGCAGGCCGCGCTGGCACAGCACCAGGTAGACGGTGAGGATCGCCATGAGGCCGGTCAGGCCGAGCTCCTCGCCGAGCGAGGCGATGATGAAGTCCGACTCGGCGAACGGCACCAGGTCCGGGCGTCCCTGCCCCCAGCCGGTGCCGAACAGGCCCCCGCTGGCCAGGCCGAACAGCCCGCGCACGAGCTGGCCGGAGCCGCCGGGGGACCGCTCGAAGACGTCCTGGTCGAGCGCGTGCAGCCAGATGTGGAACCGCGCGGCGACGTGCCCGAACGTGGCGGTCGCGACGGCGACGCCGCCCGCGAACATCACCAGGCCGATGATGATCCAGGACAGCCGCTCGGTCGCGACGTAGAGCATGGCGACGAAGAGGCCGAACAGCAGCAGCGACGTGCCGAGGTCGCTCTGCAGCACCAGGACCGCGATCGAGGCGGCCCAGACGACGGCGATCGGGCCGAGGTCGCGCAGCCGGGGGAGCTGCAGGCCGAGCACCTTGGGTCCCGCCAGCGCGAGCGTGTCGCGGTGCGTGACGAGGTAGCCGGCGAAGAACACGGCCAGCGCGATCTTGGCGAGCTCCGCGGGCTGCAGCGAGAACCCGAGCGCGCGGACCCAGATGCGCGCGCCGTTGATCGTCACGCCCAGCCCCGGGACCAGCGGCAGCACGATCAGTACGAGACCGACGACCATCGCGGTGTAGGTGTAGCGGCGCAGGGTGCGGTGGTCGCGCAGCACGACCAGCACCACGCAGGCCAGCACGACGGAGATCGCCGACCAGGCGAGCTGCTTGCCGGCGAACATCTCCGTGCCGCCGCGGGCCTGGCGTGCCAGGTCGATCCGGTAGATCATCGCGAGCCCGATGCCGTTGAGCGCGATCACCGACGGCAGGATCACCGGGTCCGCGTAGGGCGCGCGCCAGCGCAGCACGAGGTGCACGACCAGGGCCAGACCCGCGAGGCCGGCGCCGTAGCCCAGCACGTCGGCCGGCAGCTCGTCGGTCGCGCCCAGCCCGACCAGCCCGTACGCCGCGATGGCGATCGCCAGCGCCAGGACCAGCAGACCCAGCTCGGTGCCGCGGCCGGCGCGCACGCGGTGCGCCTCCACCGTCGCCATCAGGGGCCCACCGGCGGGGCGGTGGCACCGGGCGTGGCGGCCGGGGCGGTGGGCTTCGTCGGGGTCGGCGTCGGGCTCGGCTCCGGCTCGGCGTCCTCGGCGAGCGACGCGACGCGCTCGCGGGCGTCGGCGAGCGTCGCGGTGTGGATGGTCTGGTCGAGGCGCTCGCGCACGAACGCCGGCAGGTCGTCGACGACCACGTCGCTCGTCTCGACGACCTCGGAGAGCGCCAGCGGGCCCACCGACTGGGGGATGCCGCGGTAGATCGCGACGACCTCGCCGTCCACGCCGACGTAGTACTGGGTCTGCGTCCAGCGGTAGAAGCCGAACGCGGCCCCGGCCACGACCACGACGGCCAGCACGCTCAGCACGACGCGGCGTGCCCGTCGGCGCCGGCGCGCGCGTCGCTCGTCCGGGTCGTCCTCCGCGTCGTCGGCGTCGTCCACCACGGCCACGCCCCCGCCCGGGGTGCTGGCCTGGCGGGACAGCTCGGCCGCCCGCGCGGCGGGCCCGTCCTGCGCCGCGGTCGGGCGGTTGCGGGACACGGCCGCCGAGCCGACGACCACGGCGTTCGTGGTCGGCCCCGCGCCGTCGCGCACGTCGTTGAGCTCCAGCACGTCGGCGACGACGACCGTGACGTTGTCCCCGCCGCCCGCGCGCAGCGCGAGCTGGACCAGCCGCTCGGCGCAGGTGTCCACGTCCGGCAGCTCGTACAGCGTCCGGGCGATCGTCTCGCCGCTGACGAAGCCCGAGAGCCCGTCGGAGCACAGCAGCCACCGGTCCCCGGCGCGCGCCTCGCGGACGGACAGGTCGGGTGCGATGTCGACGTCGAAGTCGCCGAGCACCCGCATCACGACGGAGCGCTGCGGGTGCGTCTCCGCCTCCTCGGGCGTGATCTTCCCGGTGTTGACCAGGTGCTGGACGAACGTGTGGTCGGTCGTGACCTGGGTCAGCACGCCGTCGCGGAGCAGGTAGCCGCGGGAGTCGCCGAGGTGCACCATCGCGAGCTTGTTGCCGGCCCGCAGGATCGCCGTGACCGTCGTCCCCATGCCGGCGAGCTCGGGGTTGGACTCCGAGCGGCTGATGATCTCCTCGCGGGCCTCCTCGAGCGCGCGCTCCAGCTCGTCCAGCGCGTCGTCGGGGCCGTGCGACTCGCCGTCCAGGGGCGCGAGCGCGGCGATCGCCACGGACGACGCGACGTCGCCGCCGGCGTGCCCGCCCATGCCGTCCGCGACCACCAGCAGGTGCGGACCGGCGTACGCCGAGTCCTGGTTGTTCGACCGGACCAGCCCCACGTCGGACCGGGCGGCGTACCGCAGCGCGATGCCCACGATCCCCGCTACCCCTGCAGCTCGAGGACGCTCTGGCCGATGCGGATCTGCGCACCGGGGCGGACCTGGACCGCGGAGGTGACCTTCTGGTCGTCGAGGAACGTGCCGTTGGTCGACCCCATGTCCTCGACCAGCCACTGGCCGCCCTCGGGGTACACCCGGGCGTGCCGCGAGGACGAGTAGTCGTCGTCCAGCACCAGCGTGCAGGAGGGCGCCCGGCCGATCAGGACCGCCGTCGACCCGAGCGGGAGGGTGGTGCCGCGCAGCGGGCCCTCGGTCACGACGAGCCGGGTCGGACCGGTGCGCCGGCCGCGGCCGCGCTCGGCGGCGGGTGCCGGTGCCGGGGTGGTCGCGGGGCCGGCGGCGGGGGCCGCGGCGCGCGGCTTGCGGCGGCTGGTGATCCGGGTCCCGTAGAGGTCGCGGCGCAGCACCCCGATCGCGGACAGCACGAACGCCCACAGGAGCACGAGGTAGCCCAGGCGGAGCAGGGTGACCGTCAGCTCACTCATGCGTGCCTTGCGTGCCGTGACTCACTCGTCCTGGTCCTGTCCGTCGCCGTCGCCCGTCCAGAACATGATGCGGGTCCGGCCGATGGTCAGCGTGTTCCCGTCCAGGAGTGTCGCGGCGGGGACCTGGTGGCCCTCGACGAACAACCCGTTCGTGGAGCCGAGGTCCGAGGCGACGACGCCCTGCGGGGAGACGCGGATCTCCAGGTGCCGCCGGGACACGCCCGGGTCGTCCACCACGATGTCCGCCTCCGAGCCGCGGCCGATGACCGTGACCGGGCCGGTGAGCAGGTAGCGCTGCCCGTCGATGTCGATGAGGGGGTGCCGCGGGCTCGGGGCGGCGGTCGTCGCCGGGGCGGCCGCGCCGCGCACCGTCGCCGACTTCACCCGGAACCGGCCCGTCTCCAGGTCCTCGTACTCGTGGAACGCCACGGTCACCGGGCCCACGAACGCGTACCGCTGGCTCGTCGCGTGCTCCGTGACGTTCGCGGCCAGCTCGTCGGCGAGGGCCTCGGCGCCCCACGCCTCCACCTGGTCGTAGTCCGACGGGGACAGCTCCAGCGTGAACTCGTTCGGCACGACCGTGCGGTCACGGCCCACGACGGCGGCCCGGTCGTCGACCTCGCGGCGCAGGGCGCTCGCCAGCTCGACGGGCTTCACCTCGCTGCGGAAGGCCTTGGCGAACGCGGTGTTCACGACGCGCTCCACACCGTGCTCGAACCGGTCCAGGATGCCCAACGCCCACCACCTCCTCACCGCACGCGCGAACGGTCGGGCACGGACGTGCACCCGACACACTGCGTCGATGGTAGCCGCGGACCAGGTGCGCGGGCTCTCCCTGTGGACGACGGGAGTGGCGCGTCCCTGGTGAAGACGTCGCGGCGGGGCGTGCGGAAGGTGTGCAGGTGGGGTCGCCGGGCGGGTCCAGGGGTGGCGCGCAGGCCGCCCGGGCCCCGCACCGGGGAGTGGTCAGGAGGCCCCGCGGAATCGTGTTAATCTTCTGCGGCGCGCGAGTGGCGGAACGGCAGACGCGCTGGCTTCAGGTGCCAGTGTCCGAAAGGGCGTGGGGGTTCAAATCCCCCCTCGCGCACACAGGCTTGTTCGTCTAGGACAGGCAGAGCAGTCCGGGTAACCCCCGGTCGGAGAGTCTCCGACCGGGGGTTCTTCGTTTCTGGGCCTGACCTGCGGCTTCGTTACACGCTGGTGTGCTGGGCGCCGCGCGGGAGGTCGTCGGCGGCGCTCGCGGGCGCACGCCGAAGTGCCCGCTGACCGTGGTGGTCAGCGGGCTCTGCGGATGGTGCTGTTCAGTTCGTGCGGCGGAGTCGCCCGCCCGTTGGCCTAGCCGGGTTGGTGCGGTGGGGTGTGGTCCTGCGCGTCGCGGGCGGTGCCGGCGGTGTCGGACTCGGCCCGGGCAGCGGCCTCGGCGGCTGCGCGCAGGTGCTTGGGACCCAGGTGCTTGGGCACGAACGGGTACCGGGCGCGGGGTTCGGTGCGGCGGGGGATGTCACCGGTGGTGACCCGCACGTGCAAGGCCGTGCCGCGGGGCTCCGCGGCACGGCGTGGCGTGAAGCTCGTTGACCCCGCGAGATTCTCCGGGCGCTGGCTCGTCACAACGAGCTCGGGTGCCCGGCACCTGGTCGAATCCACGCCGGGACCGCTGTGGACGATCACCATCACGCGGATCGGCTCCACGACCGGTGGTGAGGCAGCTGGGTTCGGGATGAGCGACCTGCGGCGGGACGGCGCGCCGCTACGTGTCGGGTCCGTCCGGCACTTCCACGACGGAGCCGCTCACAGCGGTATCCGCGTGAGGGAAGAAGTGCACCTGATCCTCGAGCCTCTCGACCCCGCTGCGCTCCTCACCGTCCGCTGCACCACCCCCGTCGTGAGCATCGAGGAACTCCTTGACGAGGACGGCGACGACGAATGACCGCGGCCGGGGGAGTGCGCGTGCCGCACGGCCCCGACCTCGTCACAAGTCGGCGGACGGTGAGTACGCACCCCGAGCGGCCGAGTCCCGGCGCCACGATCCGGGCCGCCCGGTCAGCGGCCCAGCCCGGATCGTGCGTGCCGTGGCCTCACTCGTAGTAAGGGTCGTTCAGATCATCGATGTCGGGCTCCCCGACAGTGATGGTGACGGAACCACTCACCTGACCGTTGACGACCTCGGTGGTGTAGACGGTCTCGTCGCCCCGGGCGTCCTGACCCGCTAGCGCTCGACGGACCTCCACTGCAGCGGTGTAGGACGCGGTCGCGTCGTCCCCGTCGTCCTCGATCTTGAGGGAGTCGACGTGCACGGTGACCGTGGTCTGGTCCTGGTCCTCGAACGTCTCGTACTGCTCCGGGCGGTCACCGACGAAGTCCTGGATGATCTCGCTGTTCTCGAGGTGGTGAGCAATCGCGCGCCGCAAGTTCTCCTCGGAGTTGAACGCGTCTCGGCCGAACGTCATGGTGCTTCGCCTCTCATATCCGTGAGCGGGATCCAACGGCCGGCCCGCTGCCGCCTGCCGTCGCCGCCGGGTAGGTGACCCATGCCCACGTTGCCAGGTGGACGGACACGAGAGCCGTGAGACGGCGCTGACCGGCGACGGATCACCCGTCCGGCTCAAGAGGGCCCGCTTGCCGTGAAGGAAGCGTGGGCGACGTGGGGCTGGGCGGTGGGTCGAGTTTGGCTGGGCGGCGCTATCCCACGAGCGCGAGCTCCGCGCGGAGCTGCGCTTGCGCTGTTGAAGCGGCAGCGTGCGGGTTCAGGGGCAAGTAGAGGAAGCTCTGCGGCGCCGTGAGCTCCAGGTCCAGCTCGCTGAGCCGCACAGGGCGAGCGAGTCGCCGTGCGTCTCTCACCAGAATGCCCACCGCCAACGGCGAGCCGCGGTAGTACTCGCGGTAGCCGACTCGTGTGATCCCGGCATGACCCTTGTGCCGCTCCCAGACGGCCGTGGGACTGGCGATGTCGTAGCCGGCGACCTCGAAGGCGCCGACGATGCGTCCGACAGGCATCGTGGAGTAGATCAGTACCGTGCTCACATCGGGCGCCAGGCGGCGCTTGCGGAACTCGACCCGTTTCGTCCCCGCGAGGATCGCGTCGGCGAACTGCGGCTTGATCGACATCACTGCGACGCGGCCAGCTGCTGGTGCACCCACGGTCGTCCTCCTTCACGTACTTCGGTGATGCTCTGCGGCGGCCCGTTCAAGGCCCCCATCAGGCGCAACGTCCTGAGCGAGACCGGGGGATCGAGCAGCCGGTCCTGCCTGAAGATCAGGGCGTGCAGTTCACCATGGTCTGCCTCCATGTCCGCCAGGTCTTGCGGCGTGTACACGGTGCGTCGTCCGACGAACTGTCTGATCGACTCGGAGTCGGTCGAGACGTGCACATCTTCCACCACGCCTACGACAGTCGCGGCCTGCAGGTCTGCGGACCGGTAGAACAGCAGGGTGTCTCCGGCGCCCACGAGGCGTGAGCGGCTTCCGCTGACGTACGCCTTGCGTAGCGCGTTGCCGTACGCGTGGTTGCCGGTCCACAGACCGAAGCCCATCTCGAAATCCGGGAAGAGTGCATCGTGCCAAACCGGGATGACCGGGACGACGAACGCCCGCGCAGCGGGGTGGACGTACGGCGGCCCGTGCAGCTGGTGTGCGGTGAGTGGGTCGGTCACGGAAGGATCGGCTGGCCGCCGGTACTTCACCAGGACCAGTTCCTCGTCCTCGGTGGCTGGCGAGTTGTGGTGCACGAAGCCGAAGTCCCCTAGAAGTTCGATCAAGCGGTCTTGCTTGGGGTAGGTGGTCACGTACACCGTGTCGTAACTTCCGGCGTGCAGGACCCCGAACAGCGTCTTGAGCAGCAACTCGCCGTACGCGCGGCCCATCGCATGCGGAGCGACCTTGAACGTGCAGAGCTTCAGAACCTTGCCCGGGAACTCGGTGTCCTCCGGTGGCTCGTCCTTGACGATCATCAAGGCGCCGTAGCTGCCGTCTTCGACCTCGATCACCCAGGAGGGACGTCCCGGGGCCTGACGTGCTCGTGCGAACCAGGCGTCGAACCCGGTGTAGTCCTCGCGCAGGGAGTCGAAGATCGGATCGTGCGGGTCGAGGTTGTACGTCCGCAACGGAGTCACCGCCGGAGGTGGCACGCTCGCGCGTGGCATGAGTCGGCGGAGGAACGCGACTGCCTCGACGATCGTCAGGACTCGCTCGCCGATCCCGGCTCGGACACCACGACGCCGCAGCTTGTTGTCCTGGGTGACGAGGAAGTCGACCGCTCCCACCCAGACGGCTGCGAGCATCTCAAGATCGACGTCGTTGTTGTGGTGACGGCCCGGAGGCGGGGCGTCTTCTTCGAGGACCGCAAGCAGGTCTGCCGGTGGCGTGATCGGTTCGAGGTGTTGGTACTTGCGCGCCAGCAGGTGGTTCGCGCGGCGGCGTTCGGTTCGTGCGTCACGGTCGATGTCGTGACTGGTTCCGGCCGAGAGGTAGAACCGGTGGCCGCCGAGCTGTGCGAGGTGCACCAGCTCGGCTGCATCTGGCAGGTCGCTCTGGAACGACGGTGACGTCGGCTCCAACGCGATGAAGGCGTTGGTATCCAGCAGAAGCGCGAAGCGCGAAGCCGGGTCAGCGCCGCCTGTGCTCACGACGGAAGCATCTCGGCCGTAGTGCGACGGGGGAACAGGACACGCCGACCTGGGGCTGGATGCACCTGGATGGCGCCGTTGGTGGGCGTCAGGTCGATGCGTGCACGCACGGTCAGCACGTCATCGGGCGGTGCCGGTGCCATAGGCGTAGATCGCGCCGAACAGCTCGCTCGAGATCTTGCTCGGTCCGCGAAGTGTCGGGATCTTGTCGGCGTCGGGCAGGCGGCGCAGCCGTTCCAGCGGCACCTGACGCTCGAGACGTTCGGTGTCGACGTACCGCAATGCGGAGGCCCTCCCGGCAGGGTCGTACCTTTCGAGGTCTTTCCGCTGGTAGACGCCGAGCCTGCGGTAGCGCCGGAACAGGACGTTCGGGGTCGCGGTCTCGACCTGAATCAGGAGCGAGACCGCGACGACCGAACTGATCTGGTCTCCGGCGTCGTCGCTGGATGCGTACCAGGCGATCCGTGCGGGAGCCTGCGGGTTGGCACGCGGGGAGCGGTAGTACACGTGCTCACGGCTCGTGCCGAGCAGGTCGTTCTCGACCCAGAGCGTCTCGGTGAGGGCGAACAACGGGCGGGCCCAGCGGGGCTGGATCGGCACGAGGTAGCACGGCAGGTCCGTATCGAGCAGTTTGGCCGGCCAGAGCGTGCGCTCCAGAGCCGCTACCCGCTCTGGGGACGAGGCAGCGGACACCGTGTCGCGTACGACCGCATGCAGCGGGTGCGTCGGGTCGAGGGCGTCAGCCGCGGAAGGGGTGTCGCGGACGTCAAGGACCGCCGCCTGCATGCCCATGCGTGTTCGTAGGTACCCGTCCGACTTCAAGTCCCTCAGGAGATTGTCGGGGATGGAGGGGTCGGTGACGAGAATGGAGTTCAGGTTCTGCCGGCGCGCGTCGTGGCGCAGCCGGAACGCGATCAATCGGCCGAGAGTGGCGCCCGCAGTGGTGTCGACGACCCGGAGGAACGGGACCTCCAGCGTCCGCGTGGTCGGCCGCGGGTGCCAGCCCCACGCTGCGACGAGCGTTCCCGACGGGTCCCGGACCCACCAGCCGCGGGCCTCGGCTTGTCCGGCAAGCTCACGCAGGATGCGGTGGTACTTGCTCTTGTGTTCCCCCGATCGGTGAGACAGAAACAGGTCGAGCTCGCGCTCCGCCCCGACGCCGTACTCGCTCACCTGGTAGTTCGTGCCCCGCAGATCCACCGGACGGTAACGCGATCCGTTGACGAGCTCGTCGAGGTGCACGGTCAGCTCGGAAGGGCGGATGACGGTGACGCCGAAGATGTTGTACGCGTGCTCCGCGTACCTCTCGATCAGCTTGTCGTCTCTCGTGACGAAGATGCGCGCGCCGCCGGCGGCAGTGCTGATCAAGTGATCGCGATCGGCGCTGTCCTTCTTGGGGACCTCCGGCACGACCGACCGCCATCGCGTGGCCGCTTCATCGCGCTGGGCGGGGGAGTGCTGGAGCGCTGGGAAGGCGCTGAGGGTGTTCAGCTGGCGCTGTCGTTCGCGCTCGTCCGTGTTCTTCACAGCCTCCTGGGCCGAGACCGCGGTGACCTTCAGGACGACGGATTCAGGCAGCCATTCGTCGGTCAGCCAACGCGACTCCTCAGCGCCGGAGCGTGTGGGGTCTAGGAGGTCCATGAAGATGTTGTGGTCGATCGCGACGACGATGTCGCCGTCTGACTCCGAGACCGAGAACAGGTCAGGCAGGTGGTGAGACAGCCACCAATGGATCAGCTGTGCGCGGTCACGACCGCGACCCGAGCTCTCTCCGGTCGGTGCGAAGCCCAGGACCGGCCACGCGGCGGTCGCCTCGACATAATCGCGTCGGCACCGCACCCCGATGCCTGTGGTCTCGGGGTGCAGCTCACTGATCCGACGAACCAGCGCGCGCGCGACCCCCCGCCGGCGGTGCGCTGCAGCGACGCACAGGTGAATGAGCCGGACTCGCCCTCGGGCAACCGAGAACAGCGCGTAACCGGCGAGACCGTCGCCGTCGCGGCACGCGAGGAGGCCGCCTGCCGCTGCCAGTTCCGGGAAAGCGCCCCGCGGCATGAGGCCGAGCGTCACGCGGTTCTGGTCAGCAAGTTCGACGACCGACTGGAGAAGACGTACGTCTTGGGGCCGGACCAGAGTCAGGCTGAGGGTGGAGGGCAGCGCTCCCATGCGAGATTCGTACCGTTCACGATCAGGGCGCTGCGCCCGCCATTCGGGTGCTCTCGTGCAGGCAGGAACCAAGGCCGCCTGGTCCGACAGAAATCACGCAAGAGCCACGAGGGTGTTCGCGACTGGACGTCTTGGTCGCCGTGATCCCCCGGCGCGGCGTGGACACGTACCGGGCGCGGCTCGCGCCTCGGCGCTCTCAGCGCGCGGCAGGCCCGGAGGTGGCAGCGGAATCGTGAGGCACGCAAGCGGGTGTGAACGGCCCCCGGTCCCACGGAGCCTCTCAAATCACGGAGGATCGCAGTCATGGCTGCACGGAGGACGTAGCGGCTCAGTGCATCTTGAGTGCGTACATCCGCTCGGTTCGCATGACGTCCGCCCACTGACCTACCAGCGTCGTCTCACCGACCTGGTAGTAACCGATATCGGAGCCCTTGTGGTTCATCCCACCGCAGGAGCACACGCAGTCGTCGCCCTCGGCCTCCACGCAGCGCGTGTCGCACTTGGTGCTCTGCGAGACCCGGCTGTCGGTCACAACGTGGCACGAGCCGTACTCCTGCAGCAGCGCGGACAGCAGTGTCCCCTGGTGGTCGCGGCTGACCTCCCACTTCTTGGTGCCGCGGTTGAACTGCGAGCGCGTGCGATCTCCGAGGCACGAATCCGGGTTGGATGGTGGGTCCGCGAAAGGCGAGATTCCGGGCTCGCGTGAACGGCGAGCCTGCCTGCCCGCGCGCCGAGCTTGCCGATGCGGTGCGGGACATCCCGCCTGTACACACCACCGCCCTCAGCCTGTACACGGCCTCTGAGCAGTGAAGACGCACCACCTGGTCGGAGAGTTAGCCGAACATGCCACACATGACGGGGAACCCCCGGTCGGAGAGATCCGGCCGGGGGTTCTTCGCGTCCCGGGCCGAGGTGCAGCCGGCGGCGTGCTGAGCGATCATGCCGCCGCCCTCCCGGGCCGGGCCGGTCACGCTTCAGCGCGTCCCGGGCCTTCGACGGCCGGGTGCGCGGAGGCAGCGTGCGCAGGGTCGTGAGCAGCGCCCGCAGCGCCCAGACGTCGTGCTCGGTCGGCTCGGGCCGCGGGTGGCCGGCGAGGTCGTCCAGCGCGAGCGCGTGCTCGGCGACGGCGCCGTCGATCGGTGCTCCCTGGGTGTGCCGCAGCCACCGCTCGCCGGCGGGGTCGAGCCCGTGGCCGTCGCGGTGGCCGCACACGCGGCAGACGTCGGAGGCGGGGGAGTACGGCTCCGCGGGGTGCACCGGGACGACGGCACCCACCGCCGCGCCGGTCAGCGCGCTGCGCCAGCCGAACGGTGCGGACCACAGGCCCGACACCCACGCCGCCGCTGCGTCCTGCAGCGTCCACCGCGCCGCGTGCGCGCGCAGCGCGGCGACCGCGTCGTCGTGCCCGAGGGCACGCTGGTCCGGGGCGCGACCACTGCCCTCGGCGGGGCGCAGGTCGGCGATCAGGGCGGCGTGCGTGGGGGCGGTCACCCGCCGCATCATCTCCGGTGGGGCGGCACGCGGCCAGCCCTCTCGGCACCGAGGACGAGGGCTGAGACGACGCGCGGACCCAGCCGGATCGCTCCGGCCGGGGTCCGCGCGTCAGCGGGGGCCGCGCCCCGGGGTGGGTCAGATCCGCGCGGCGGGGTCGGTGCCGTCGTCGGGGGCCGTGCCGGGCGGCGGGACGTCGACCACGGGCTCGGTCTCGACGACCACGGTCTCGGTCTCCACGACGACCGCCTCGACCGGCTCGACGTCGTCGGCCGTCGTGCCCTCGCCCGTCCGCCCGGCCCGCGCCGTCCCGGCCACGGCGGCAGCGGCACCGGCCGCGGCCACGCCGAGCCCCGCCGCGACGGCCTTGCCGGAGAGGCCCGCCTTGCCGGAGTCGCCCTCCGACGCGGCGGCGTCCGCGACCCCGGGGGTGCCCACGCCCGCGCCCTCGCGCACCTCGCCGCGCCAGGCACCGGTCGCGTAGCCCTCGGCCTCGATGAAGTCCTTGAACCGCTCGAGGTCCTTCGCGGCGCGGTTCTCCACGACGTGCAGCTTGTCGCCGACCTTCTCGACCAGGCCCTCGGGCTCGTACTCGAGGGACAGGTGCACGGAGGTCTGCCCGCCGCCCAGGTCCTCGAACGTCACGGCCCCGGCGTTGGTCGCGCCCTCGGTCGCCGCCCAGGCCACCTTGCTGTCCCGGACCTGCTCGAGGATCCGCGCCTCCCACTCCCGCTTGACGCCGGCGATCTCGGCGACCCAGCGGAGCCGGTCGTCGCTCAGCTGCGTCACGGACTTCACGCCCCCCATGAACCGCGGGAACTCCTCGAACTGCGTCCACTGGTTGTACGCGACGCTCACCGGCACGTTCACCAGGACCGACTCCTCGACCTTCGTCGTCATGACGTCTCCTCGTCCGAGCTGGGCGCCGGGCGGCAGCGCTGCACCCGGCCCGTCCAGCATGCGCGCGGACGCGTGGCAGCGCCCGCGGTCACCGCGCGGACGCGATGAGCGCGGGCGCCAGGGGACGCCCGGGGTCACCGCGCGAACGCGATGACTCCCGTGATGACCAGGCTGATCGCCACGGTCCACAGGGTGATCGCGACGCCCTGCCACGTGAGGATCCGGGCTCGGGAGACCCCGGACGCCGAGAGGGCGGCGGCGGTGAAGTGGGTCGGGATGAGCAGCGGGCCGAGCAGGCTGACGCCGGCGACGCCGTACCGGGCGAACGCGCGGTCGAACTTCTGCCGGCGCGGGCTCGGGGCGACGGGGGCACGGCCCCCGCGGGTGACGACCGCCGCGCGGGTGCGGACGCCGACCGTCACGACGAGCAGCACCGCGAGGAAGTTGCCGGCGATCGCCGCGGCGACGGCGGCGACGGGGTGGATCCCGCCGACGACGCCGATCGCGGCGGCGCCCTCGCCCTCGACGAACGGCACGGCGCCGGCGAGCGCGACGCCCGCGGGCTGCAGCCAGTCGGGCAGCTGGGCCACGAGCTCCTGGAACTCGGGGACGATGTCGGGCAGACCTGCCATGGTGACCTCCGGGGGATGCGGCTGGGGTGGTGCTCGTCGGTGCCTCCAGCCAACGGCGTCGCGGCCCCGCGCGGCAGTGCCGCGGTGTCACCGGCGCACGTGGGGTCGCGCGCGTCCGCCCGTGACGGATGTCATGGCCGTACGGTCGGCGGCATGGCTTCTCCGGCGGCAGGGATGGGTGCCGCGGTCGGCAGCCCGTACGCCGGCGGCGTGCGGGCCACCTGGTGGTACACGGTGGCCGGGCTCGTGTTCCTCGACCTCGTCGTCCTGATGAACTGGTGGCTGTGGCTGGGCCAGCTCCCGGCGCACGCGGTGCTGCCCGGCGGGCCGGCGCTCGCGGCCCTGGGCGTGGCGCTCCAGCTCGGCGCGGCGGCGGTGCTCGTGCGGGACTACCCGGTCGCGGTGCCGCCGGCCGACGCCGAGGACACCGTGACCGCGCCCCGCCGCCGCCGGGGCGCGGTGGCCCTGGCCGTCGGCACGGTCGGGGCGGCGCTGCTCGGCGTGACGACCGGGTCCTGGATGCTCGGGGTCGGTGTGCTCGCGTTCCTGCTGAGCCTGCTGCCCTGGCCCCGAGGCGTGCGGTGGCGGCTGGTCGCGCTGCTCACGCTGGTGCTCGCCGGGCTGTGGGTGGTGGACGCGCCGCGGCTCGGCATCGACACCGCCGACGCCGACCTGTCGACCCTGCCGCCCACGCTGATCCTGCTGCTGCCCGCCCTGTCCGCCTTCTCGCTGTGGTGGTGGGACCTGGTGCGGGAGCTGGACCGCGCCCGGGAGGCCGCGGCGGCGGTGTCGGCGATGCGCGAGCGGCTGCGGCTGGCCGGCGAGGTGCACGACCTGCAGGGCCACCACCTCCAGGTCGTCGCGCTCCAGCTCGAGCTGGCCGAGCGGCTGATCGACCGCGACCCCGCCGCGGCGGCGGAGCAGATCCGGACCGCGCGGACGTCGGTCGACGAGGCCCGCGCCGGCACCCGCGACCTCGCGACCCGGTTCCGGGGCGTCCCGCTGCCGGACGAGCTGGCGAACGCCGCCGACCTGCTCCGCGCGGCGGGCCACGAGGTGCAGGTCGAGCTCGACCGCGGGGCCGGGACCGCGCCCGCCGACGTGCTGGGGCCGCTGGTCCGGGAGAGCGTGACGAACGTCCTCAAGCACGGCGCCGGCACCCGCGCCCGGATCAGCCTGCGGCGGGAGGGCGGCATGTGGCGGTACGCGATCGCCAACGACCGGGACCCCGCCGCCCCCGGCCCCGGGGCGTCGCGGGGGACCGGGGTGGCCGCGATGCGGGACCGGATCGCGGCGCTCGGCGGGACGGTGGAGGTGCGGGCCGACGACGAGTTCGTGCTGACGGTCGCGGTGCCGGACGGGGCGGTGCCGGACGCGGCGGACGGGACGGGCGCATGATCCGGGTGCTGATCGCCGACGACGAGGACATGATCCGCACGGCCCTCGCGGCCCTGCTCCGGCTGGAGCCCGACCTCGACGTGGTCGCCGAGTGCGCGTCCGGCGACGAGGCGCTCGCGGCCGCGGTGCGCACGCGCCCGGACGTGTGCCTGCTGGACCTGGAGATGCCCGGGACCGACGGGATCGACACCGCCGCACGGCTGGCGCGCACGGTGCCGACCCGCTGCCTGGTGGTGACCCGGCACGCGCGCCCCGGGGTGCTGCGCCGCGCGCTGCAGGCGGGGGTCGACGGGTTCCTGCCGAAGTCCCGGCCCGCGCAGGACGTGGCCGAGGTCATCCGCCTGGTGGCCGCCGGCCGCCGGTACGTCGACCCGGAGGTGGCGGCGGACGCGCTGGCCGACGAGCGCAGCCCGCTGACCGACCGCGAGCTGGACGTGCTGCGCGCGGGCCGGCGGGGCGAGACCGTCGCGCAGATCGCGGCCGCGGTGCACCTGTCGCCCGGGACGGTGCGGAACCACGTGTCGTCGGTCCTCGGCAAGCTCGGGGTCGCGACGCGGCAGCAGGCGGTGCTGGCGGCGGAGGAGCGCGGCTGGATCTGAGCCCGCCGCCGGGTGCCGCACGCCCGTGAGCCGCGGCGGACCCGGGTAGCCGGACCCCGCGTGCGTGGTTCCACGCAGACGGGGGCCGGTGGCGCCGCGCCCTCGCGTGAGATCAGGGAGTCACTTTCCCGACGAGCACCGAGGAACCACCGTGCACGCCACCCTGACCGCCCCGTCCGCCCTCGCCGGGACCGCGCTCGAGGACCCCGCCGTCCCGGCGGTCCCCGCGGCCGCCCGCACCGGCGCGGTCGACACCGACCGGCTCCTGCTCGACCACCGGCACGCGCTCGCGCTGCTCCTCCTCGAGATCGCCGGCCTCCGCGACCAGGTCCGCGACGGCAGGGCGCACGACCCGGTGGAGAACATGACGTGGCGGCTGAAATCCGCCGCGTCCATCGAGGCCAAGGCCCGGCGCAAGGGCATCCCGCTGGACGACGACGCCCTCCGCCGCGACATGCAGGACCTGGCCGGGCTGCGGGTCGTGTGCGCGTTCCTCTCGGACCTGCGCGAGGTGCGGGACGCGGTCCTCGCCCTGCCCGAGCTGGCGCTCCTCGAGGAGCGGGACTACACCGCGCGACCGAAGGCCAGCGGCTACCGCAGCCTGCACCTCGTCGTCGGCGTCCCCGTCCGCGGCGCCGGGCAGGTCACGGTCGAGATCCAGCTCCGCACCGTGGCCATGGACTTCTGGGCCTGCCTCGAGCACCGGCTCGCCTACCGGCACCACGCCCCGGCCCCGGTCCCCGTCGCGGCCACGCTCCGGCGCGCCGCGGGGGTCACGGCGGCGCTCGACCTCGCGATGGACCGGCTGTGGTCCCGCACCGCGGCACCGACCCCCACGCCCGCCCTCGCCGCGCCCCGGGGGGCGTGACCGCCGAGGATCCCGCCCGCCCGGCCCCACCCCGACCCAGGAGGTCCTGATGTCCCTCACCCTGTCCACCACCGCGTTCACCGTGGCGCTCGGCGCGCTCGTCGCCGGGTTCGTCGGCGTCGCCTTCGCGCTGCACCACGTCGGCGCCGCGGCGTCGCCCGCCACGGACCCCGTCCCCGTCGTCCTCCAGGAGGTGTCGTCGTGCTGACCGACCTGGCCGTCCTCGGCGGTCTGCTCGCCCTGCTCGCCGTGGCCCACCGCGTGTGGACCACGCTGATGCGCGATCCCCAGCACTCGCTCGACCGCGCCGCCGTGGCACCGGCGCCCCGAGGGGGGTGGCGGTCGTGACCCGGCGGGACACCGTGCTCGTCGGGATCGACGGCACCGCACCGAGCCTGCAGGCGCTGGACTGGGCGGCCGCGTACGCGCGGCGGACCGGCCGCTCGCTGCACCTCGTGTGCAGCTACCAGCTCCCCGACACCCACGCCCGCGGCGACTGGCCGTACGCCCACCCGCTCATCGAGGACTGCGCGGTCCGGCGCCGGGTCGAGCAGGTGCTCGAGGAGGGGCGGGAGCGCGCCGAGCGCGCCGGCGTCCCGGCGTCGACCGAGCTGGCGGCGGGCGAGCCGACAGGCGTCCTCGTGGAACGGTCGGCCGAGCACGCGCTCGTCGTGGTCGGGGCGCGCAACGCGGGTCGCGTCGCCGAGCGCCTCCTGGGCACGGTCTCCGCGACCCTCCCGGCGCACGCGCACTGCCCGACCGTCGTCGTGCCGTCCCGCCACCACCCGGTACGGCGCGGCGCCCCGGCCGCGCGGCTGGAGGCCCCGCGGCACGGGCGCGTCGTCGTCGGCGTCGACGGGTCGCCCGGCTCCGAGGCCGCGCTGCACCACGCCGTGCAGCAGGCGCGCGCGTGGCGGTCGTCCCTGCTCGTGGTGCGGGCGGTCCCGACCGGCACCTGGCGGCGGACGCCGTGGCAGCGGTCCGCCGTCCGCGACGACCTGGTCTCGGTCGCCCGGGACGACCTGGCGGGGGTGACGGGTCGGCTGGGGACGCAGCACCCGGACGTCCCGGTCGAGGGCGCCGTCGTCGAGGCGACCGCGCCGGGGGCGCTCCTGGAGAAGATGACGTCGGCGGACCTCCTGGTCGTCGGCTCCCGCGGGATCGGCGGGTTCCGCGGCCTGCTGCTGGGGTCCACCTGCCAGCAGGTGCTGCACCGGGCGCACTGCCCCGTGCTCGTCGCGCGGCCGGTCGCCGGGCACCTGCCCGCGGAGCACCTCCCGGTGGAGCTCACCACGGCGTGATCAGCCGCCGGGGCACCGGCTCCCCTGCGGGAAGCCGGAGCCCCGGCCTACGATCGCCGCATGGTGACGCCCATCACACGGGTCGGCATCGTCGAGGACGAGGCGCTGCTGCGCGGCATGCTGGAGCAGACGCTCGCCGCCGAGGAGTCGATCCGCGTCGTGCACGCGGTGCCGGGCGTCACGGAAGCCCGCCTCGTGTTCGCGCCCGGCACGTGCGACGTGGCGCTGCTCGACGTCAACCTGCCGGACGGGAACGGCGTGGCCCTCGGGGTGACGCTGCAGCGGGCCGACCCGCGCCTGGCGGTGATGCTGCTGTCGAGCGAGGACGTCATGGGGCTGTTCACCACGGTCCAGGAGCAGGTCAGCCGCCCGTGGAGCTACCTGTCGAAGCGGTCCAGCTTCGCGCGCGACGTGCTGGTGCGCGCCGTCCTCGCCACCGCGCGGGGTCAGGTCGTCCTCGACCCCTACCTGGTGCAGCGCTCCACGCCCCGTGCCGGCTCCGCGGTGGCCGAGCTGACCCCGGCGCAGTTCGGGGTGCTGCGGCTCGTCGCCGAGGGGCTGTCGAACCAGGCGGCGGGGGAGCGGCTCGGCATCAACGAGCGGTCGGTGGAGAGCCACCTGAAGTCGATCTACCAGCGGCTGGGGATCGACGGCGAGGGGCACAACCGCCGGGTGGCCGCCGTGCTGGCCTTCCTCGAGCAGACCGGACGGTCGTGGCGGGGGTGACCACGCCCCGCGGCGCCCCGCCACCGGCCGTGCGGGACCGCGCGGCGGCCGCTGACCGGGACGAGCGCGACCGGCGACGGATCACGATCATCGTCGGCGTCACCAACGTCACGCTGTACGCCTTCATGGCGATGGGCGCCTGGGTCGCGTGGGGCGGGCTGCAGGAGGCCGTCGACCACGAGCGGAGCGCGCTCGGCGTGGTCGCGGACGCCGTGGTCCTCGTCCTGATCAACCTGGCGTACGGCCTGGTGGTGCTGTCGGGCACGCTCGCGCTCGGTGCGCTGCGCCGCGGGTGGGGCGCCCGCGTCCTGATCACCGCGGCGGTCGCGGCCGCCGCCTCGGTGCCGCGGATGCTCGCGCTGCTCGCCGTCAGCAGCACGCCGACCGGCACGACCTACGTCGTCGCGATCGGGTCGCTCGGCTTCCTGTCCGGCGTGGTCGGGATGCTCGCCGCGTTCTTCGCCGCGACGCTCGTCGACCGCGCGCGGACCGAGGAGCGCCGACGCGAGGCCGAGGCCGCGCGGGCGCGCCGCGCGGTGGACGCGCTGCAGGAGGAGGAGATCCGGGTCCGCCGCATGGTCTTCGACCAGCTGCACGGCACCCTGCAGTACCACCTGGTCAGCGTGACCGCGGGGCTCGACGGGCTCGCCGCGCAGCTCGACGCCCAGGGGGACCGGGACCGCGCGGCGGACCTGCGGACGTGGGCGGAGACGCTCGAGGAGATCCGCGAGGAGGACGTGCGGTCCCTGAGCCACGCCGTGTTCCCGAGCGGCGCCGACCTCGGCACCGAGGAGGCGATCGCCCTGCTGCTGCACCGCCTGCCGCCGCAGGTCCGGACGTCCATCGAGGTCGGGCCGACCTACCGGGAGTTCGTCGAGAGCGGGGCGGCCCGCATGCCGATGGCCGAGCGGCTCGTCGTGATCTACACCGTGGAGGAGGCGGTGACCAACGCCCTCAAGCACGGGCACGCGGCCACCGTCCGCGTCCGGGCGGACGCCGAGCCGACCGACGACCCGCTGCGCTGGGTGTTCACGACCGTCGTGGACGACGACGGCACCGGGCCGACCCAGCCGGACCCGGCCCTGCACGGCCTGCACCGGCACCGCGAGCGGATCGAGCACCGGGGCGGCACGCTCTCGCTCGGCACGAATCCCGAGGGCGGCGGGCGGCTCACGTTCCGTCTCCCGTTCGTGGTCACCGTCGGCCGGTGACGGCGCGGCGAGCGGCCGGGGTGCTTGTGCCCGGCCGGGCGTCGCCCCAGGCTGGGCGCATGACGGCACCCGACCCGGCCGAGGCCCCGCTGGTCGTCGCCGACGCCGCCGCGTGGCGCGCGTGGCTCGACGCCCACGAGCACGAGACGCACGGCGTCTGGCTGGTGCTCGCCAAGAAGGGCACCGTCGAGCCGACGAGCCTGACCTACGCGCAGGCGCTGGACGAGGCCCTGTGCAGCGGCTGGATCGACGGGCAGAAGCGGAGCCGGGACGACGCGACGTTCCTGCAGCGGTTCACGCCGCGACGGGCGCGGTCGATCTGGTCGCAGCGCAACGTCGAGCACGTCGCCCGGCTGACGGCCGACGGCCGGATGCGGCCGCGCGGCCACGCCGAGGTCGAGCTGGCCCGCTCCGACGGCCGGTGGGACCGCGCCTACGCCGGGTCGGCGACCGCGGAGGTGCCGCCGGACCTGCTCGCGGCGCTCGACGCGGCCCCCGGGGCGCGGGCCGCGTTCGACGCCCTCGACCGGCAGGCGCGGTACTCGGTGCTGCACCCGCTGATGGTCGCGCCGAGCCCGGAGGTGCGCGCACAACGGGTGGCGCGGGCGGTGCGGTCCCTGGCGGGGGAGTAGCGCGGCGCTACCGCGGCGACCCGGGGCGCCGCACGCCCGGGCCCAGGCGCACCGGCGCGGCCCGCCGGCTCGACGCCAGCCGGTCCCGGAGCCGGGCGTTCTCCGCCTCCAGCAGGCCCACCCGCTCCGCCAGCGCCCGGGCACGGTGCTGGGCGTCCGCGAGCCGGCGCCGGAGCGCGGCGTCCCGCCGGTCGACGGGCTCCGGCGGCACGGTGGCCTGCAGCGCGCGGATCCGCGCGGCGAACTCCCGGTGCTGGCGCAGGTACGCGACCGAGCAGTGCGCCGCGATGGCGATGGACAGGAAGTCGAACGGGCCGCCGCCGCGCTCGGCCAGGTCGATGGCGTGCTCGACGTGGTCGCGCACCACCTCGGCGCGGTGCCGCGCCTGCTGGATGACGTCCTGCCCGAGCCCGTCCTGCTCGAGCACGTCCCGTTGAGCCCACTCGTCCGACTGCACGGGCCCCACCCTGCTCCCCCGTCGACCGTGGGCAGGTGCGACCATCGGCCCAGGTGGCGTGTGACGCGCGCCTCCGGCGTGACGCCCCGCTCGCCGCGCGCCCCGGCCCGCCCGGTGCGACGCTCGGCGCATGACCGGAGACGTCCAGCACGCAGCCGCCCGCGCCGGTGACCACCCCCTCCTCGAGAAGGGCGCCCGCCTCGGCTACGCCGCGAGCGGCGTCCTGCACCTGCTGCTCGCCTGGGTGACCGTGCAGCTCGCGTGGACCTCGGGCGGCGAGCAGGCGGACCAGCAGGGTGCCCTCCAGCAGCTCGCCGGCAACGGCTTCGGCCAGGCGCTGCTCTGGGTGCTGCTGGTCGGGTTCGTGCTCCTCGCGCTGTGGCAGGCCACCGAGGCGATCGCCTGGGGCGAGGCCTCCGACCGGGCCAAGGCCGCCGCGAAGGCCGTTGTGTACGCGGTGCTGGCGGTCACGACCGTCTCGGTGCTCACCAGCGGGTCGGGCGGGTCCTCGGGCGGCGCGACGTCGGGGCTGCTGTCCTCCGGGATCGGGCGCGTGCTGGTCGGGGTGGTCGGCGTCGGCGTCGTGGCCGTCGGCGGCTACCACGTGGTGAAGGGGTGGCAGGAGAAGTTCCTGGAGGACCTCGGGTCCAGCCCTGCGCCGTGGGTGCGGACCGCCGGGAAGGTCGGCTACATCGGCAAGGGCGCGGCGCTGGCGGTCGTCGGCGTGCTGCTGGTCGTCGCGGCCGTGCAGGCCGACCCGGAGAAGGCCTCGGGCCTGGACGGGGCGCTGCACGCCCTCGCCGGACTGCCGTTCGGGCCGCTGCTGCTCACGCTCGTGGCGCTCGGGTTCGCGGCGTACGGCGTGTACGCGTTCGGGCGGGCACGGCACGCGAAGGTCTGAGCCCCCTCCCCGGCGCGAGGCCCAGCGGCTACCGTCGGCGGCATGGGCCAGGTCATCGCCTCGGCGACCACGTCGCTCGACGGCTTCATCGCGCGGCAGGACCACGGGATCGACGAGCTGTTCGGCTGGTACGACGCCGGCGACGTCGTGGTGGAGAACCACGGCGACCTCCCGGCGTTCCGCCTGACCGAGGAGAGCGCCGCCTACTGGCTCGCGTGGCGGGAGTCCCTCGGGGCGCTCGTCGTCGGCCGCGAGCTGTTCGACCTCACCGACGGCTGGGGCGGGACGCACCCGCTGGGCGTGCCGTACGTGCTGCTCACCCACCGGCCGGTCACGTCGTCGGCGGCGCTCGGGTCGCCCGACCTGGTGGTGATGCACGAGGGCATCGGCGAGGCGGTCGCCGCGGCGCAGGAGCTCGCGGGGGACAAGGTCGTCGGCGTCGCGGCCGGGACGATCGCCTCCCAGGCCTACCGGGCGGGGC
Source organism: Cellulomonas hominis (assembly GCF_005239125.1). GTDB lineage: Bacteria > Actinomycetota > Actinomycetes > Actinomycetales > Cellulomonadaceae > Cellulomonas > Cellulomonas hominis_A. The sequence goes on from NZ_SZYE01000001.1 coordinate 61,537, forward strand.
TGCTGGACGCGGTCAACGTCGACCTCGCGCCGGTGTTCCTCGGGTCGGGCCGGCCGTACTTCACCGCCGACGCGGGACCGGTCGCCCTGGGCGACCCGACGACGGTCGTGCCGTCCCGCGGGGTCACGCACCTGAGCTTCCCCGTCCGGCGCTGAGCGCCGGGGTCAGTGCACCTGGTGCACCCGGTGGTGCAGGTGCGCCACCCCGTTCGCGAACCGCTCCAGGCCCAGCAGCTCCAGGTCCACCCGCACGTCCCGCGGCAGCGCCCGCGTCCCGCCGCCGACCAGCACCGGCGACACGAACAGGTGCACCTCGTCCACCAGCCCGGCGCGCAGCGCCTGCCCGGCCAGGTGCGCGCCGCCGATCAGCACGTCGTGCGACGAGCTGTGCAGCAGCCGGCGGACCGCGTCGGGGTCGAACGTCGTCTCGACCTGCGTCCGCGTGCTGCGGGGCTCGGTGAGGGTGGTCGAGTAGACGACCTTGTGCGCCGCCCGCCAGAGCTGGGCGTACTCCTGCACGGCAGGCGGCTCGTCGGCGGTCTCCATCGTCTCCCAGGCGACCATGACGTCGTACAGCCGGCGGCCGTACAGGTACGTGCCGACACCCCGGTGCAGCTCGTTGACCCGCTGGTGCACCGCCTCGTCCGGCATGCTCCAGCCGAACCGGCCGTCCCGGTCCGCGACGAAGCCGTCGAGGGACGTGATCGCGGAGTAGACGAGCCTGGCCATGGCCGACCTCCCGGCGTGGGCGGGTCCCGCGACGCTGCGGGTCAGGGGACCAGGACAGCACACGCGGACCCCGTCCGCCCGTAGGGTCGGGCCATGAGCCTCGACGTCGGTGTCCTGCTGCCCCGTGACCTGCCCGCCCACCAGGTGCTGCCCTACGCGCGGCGCGCCGACGCCCTCGGGTTCGCCGAGCTGTGGGTGGTCGAGGACCTCGGCTTCCGCGGCGGGATGGCCCAGGCCGCGGCGGTGCTGGCGGCGACCGAGCGCATCCGGGTCGGCGTCGGCATCCTGCCCGTCGGCGCGCGCAACGTGGCGTTCGCCGCGATGGAGGCGGCCACGGTCGCCGAGCTGTTCCCCGGCCGGCTGCACCTCGGCATCGGCCACGGCATGCCGGACTGGATGCGGCAGGTCGGCGCGTGGCCCGCGAGCCCGCTGACCGCCTTCGAGGAGTACGTCACCGCGCTGCGCGCGCTGCTGCGCGGCGAGGAGGTGACCGTCGACGGCCGGTACGTCCGGCTGGACGGCGTCCGGCTGGAGAACCCGCCCGCCGAGGTCCCGCCGGTGCTGGCCGGGGTGCGCGGGCCGAAGTCGCTCGCCGCGGCCGGCCGCTGCGCCGACGGGACGGTGCTCGCCGAGCCCGTCGGTCCCGAGTACCTGGCCACGGCGACCGCGCAGATCGGCCACGTCCCCGGGCACCGGGTCGTCGCCTACGACGTCGCGGCCGTGGACGCCGACCCCGCCGCCGCACGCGACCAGGTGCGGCCCGCGCTCGCGTGGATCGGCGACCCGGGCTGGGCGCCGCACATCGACCCGATGGACTTCGCGGCGCAGTTCCGCGACCTGCGCGACCGCACGCCGGACCGGGCGGCGTTCGCCGCGGCCCTGCCGGACGCCTGGGTGGACCGCCTCGCGGTCGTCGGGACGCCGGAGCAGGCGCGGGCGCGGCTCGACGGGCTCGCGCTCGCGGGGGCGGACGCCGTGGTGCTCGCGCCCGCGGGCCCCGACCCGCTCGCGGCGCTCGAGGGCCTCGCGGCGGTGCTGTGACCGCACGGGCGCGGTTCGCCCGGTCGGCGCTCCTCGGGGCCACGGCGCTCGCGCTCGTCGCCGGGTGCGGGCCGGACCGAGGCCCCGGCGACGCGGGCCCGGCGGCCTCGTCGGACGGCGGCGCGGTGCCGTCGGCCGGCCGGCCGGGGGGACCGCCCGCGGGCGTGGTCGTCGACTACCAGCTCGGCGGCGGCTACCCGCCGGCGGCGGGCGTCGGGGGCGTGGTCCGCGACGTGACCGACGAGCCCGAGCCGGACCGGTGGTCCGCCTGCTACGTCAACGGGTTCCAGACCCAGCCCGGTGACCGGGACGCGTGGCTCGCCGAGCACCCCGACCTGGTGCTCCGGGACGAGGCGGGGGACCCGGTGGTCGACGAGGGATGGCCGGACGAGCTGCTGCTCGACACGTCGACCGCCGCGAACCGGGCGGCGCTCGCGGACGTCGTGGGCGGGCAGGTCCGGACGTGCGCGGAGCGCGGCTTCGTCGCCGTCGAGCTCGACAACCTCGACTCCTGGACCCGGTCCGGCGGCCGGCTGGACGAGGACGACGCCGTCGACCTGGCGAGGCGGCTCGTGGCGGTCGCGCACGAGGCGGGGCTGGCCGCGGGGCAGAAGAACACCCCGCAGCTCGGGGACCGCGGGCGGGACGAGGCCGGGTTCGACTTCGCGGTGGCGGAGGAGTGCGCGCAGTACGACGAGTGCGCGGCGTACACCGGCGTCTACGGCGCCGCGGTCCTGGACGTGGAGTACACGGACGAGGGCTTCGCCGCGGCCTGCGCCGACCCGGACCGCCCCCCGTCCACGGTCCGCCGCGACCGGGACCTCACCACCCCCGGCACCCCGGGCTACGCGTTCGCCACCTGCTGACCCGCGCGGGCGCGGTGGGTGGCGGCCGCGTCGGGTGGCGGCCGCGCGCTGATCCCCACCTGATCGGCGCGGACCCACCCGATCGATCGGGGTGCGGCGCGACGATCGGGTGGCGACGAGCCGGGTGCCCGGCACGACGACGGCCCCCCGACCCGATCCGCGGGTCGAGGGGCCGTCGATGCGGCGTCAGCGCGTGGCGCGCAGCCGGCGGGTGGCGAGCACCAGGGCGCCGCCGAGCCCGAGGAGGAGCGCCGCGGCCACGCCGAGGGCGCCGCCCTCGGAACCCGTCACCGCGAGCTCACCGGCGCGGGTCGCCACCGGCGTGACGGCCGCCGGGGCCGCCGCGACCGGGGCGGCCACCGGAGCGGCCACGGGGGCGGCCACCGGGGTGACCACCGAGGGCACCGGCACGGCCAGCTGCACCGCGAGGGTCGCCCAGCGGGCGGTCGTACCGCCGGTGGCGAACACCGTGTGCGCGCCCGTCGGGACGTCGGCGGGGACGGTGGCCATCAGCCGGGCGACGCCGTTGGCGTCGGCGACCGCGGTCCCCAGGAACACCGGCTCGGAGTGCAGGTAGAACGCGACCGTCTCCCCGGGCTGGAAGCCCTCGGCGACGAGCTCCATCTGCTGCCCCGGGGCGGTGGCGGCCTTCGGGGTGTCGAGCTGCGCGGACGGCGTGGTGCCGGTCCGGACGGGCTCGCCGACGACGGTGACCGTGACGGTCGTGGAACCGGCGGTCGACCACGCGGTGGCGGGCACCTCGAGGACGAGGGTGTGCGTGCCCGCGGCCAACACCGGCACTGTGACGGCGAACCGGCCGTCGTGGGTCGTGCCGTGGCTCAGGACGGTGCCGCCCTCGCGGAGGATCCAGGTGCCCGGGACCTCGCCGCCGGGGACCGAGACCGTGGCGTCGAAGGCGGTGCGCATCGCGACCGGGACCTGGAGCGTCGCCGGCGCGGAGACCGTGGCGGCGGCCGGGCGCACCGTCAGGGTGCCCTCGGCCTGCGCGGACGTGTACCCCCCGGACGAGGCGCCCAGGATCGAGACGGAGCGCGCCCAGATCATGTCGCCCGCGTAGGTCGCCGTGAGCTCGTAGCTGCCGGCACCGAGGTCCGGGACCGAGTAGGTCACGACGCCGTTCTCCAGCCACTGGCCGCTGAGCGGGAGGGACAGGCCGTCGCCGACCACGAGCAGGTCGACCGGGCCGGTGACCTCGGGGCCCTTGGCGGGGCCGGTGACCGAGACCGTCACCTTCGCGGTGGAGCCCGCCGTGATGGTCGGGGCGGACACGGTGACCGTGGGCTTCGCCTGGACGAAGCCGGCGGAGCGGGAGTCCACGAGCTCCTGGTAGCCCGCGGCGCGCACCTCGTACCGCAGCTCGACGAACCGGCCGATCTGGCCGGCGGACGGGGTGAACGTCCAGCCCTCGCCGACCTGGACGCCGTCGATGGTCCAGCGCACGACGTACTCGGCGCCCGGGGCGAAGCCGGTCGGGCTGGCCGTGTAGGTCCGGCCGTAGGTCAGCTGGTAGCCGTTGCCGGAGTCGATCCGCAGCGAGCCCTCGGGCATCGGCTGGAGCTCGACGGGCGCGTCCGGGTCCGCGACGGTGTAGTCGGCGAGCGTCTGCATGATGCCCTCGCCGGTCGGCTCCCCGTCGATCTCGGGGTAGATCTCCACGGTGATGGCCCCGTGCCCGACGTCCTCGGGCTGCGGGACGTAGGTGGACGCGTCGGAGACCTTGGTCTTCCCGACGTACCAGTCGTAGTCGAGGTCGGGACCGGCCCAGCCCGGTCCGGGCGTGGCGGACAGGGTGCGGCCGACGACGGCGTACTGGTACTCCTCGGCGTCGAGGAGGAACCCGCCGAAGGTGAAGTCGCTCGCGTGGATCACCGGGCCGTCGGTGCCCGGGTCGCCGTCGCCGGGCGTGGTCGGGCCCGGGTTGACGGGGCCGGAGGCGGGCGCCTCGGCGAGCACGACGCCCAGGGTCTCGGTGAAGACGGAGTGGTACGCGTCGTCGGCGTAGGCGATGACGGTGAGCACGAGCTGCTTGCCGACGTCGGCGGAGGTCGGGACGAACTCGGCGGCGTTCCCGCGCCACCCCCCGGCCGTGCGCCAGTCCCACTCGTACCGCGTGCCGGCGGGTGCCGGCTCCGTGCGCTCGAGGGTCAGCGGCTGCCCGACGACGGAGACGCGGTTGCCCTGCTGGTCGAGCGAGTAGCCCGACACGCGGAAGCCGTCGGCGGAGAACGACGGGCCCGTGTCGCCGGAGCCGGAGCCGGAGCCCGAGCCGTCGCCGGCGTCCGGGACGTCCTGGTCGGGCGTCGTCGAGCCGGTCGGGGGCTGCTCGGTGACCGGGGTCGTGCCGGTGTCGGTGCCGGAGGGGACGTCGGTGCCGGACGCGTCCCCCTGCGCCGGGGCGTCGGGCGTCGGCGTGGTGCCCTGCTCCTCGACCGGCGTGGTCGTGGCCGGCGTCGTCGACCCCTGGTCCTGCGGGTCCGCCGGCTGAGGCTCCGGCTGCGGGTCCGTGACCGGCTCCGGCTGCGGGTCGGCCGGCTGGGGCTCCGGCTGCGGGTCCGGCTGCGGGTCCGTGTCGGTGACGGGCTGCGTGTCGGTGACGGTGTTCGGGTCGGTGACGCCCTCGTCGGCGGACGCGGCGCCTGCCGGGATCAGCATCGCCGCGACGACCGCGGCGGTCGCGAGGGCGACGGGACGTCGCAGGCGCCCTGATCGCGTGCGCGAAGTGTGCACTGGGTTCTCCCCCTGTCGGACGGGGGCGACCCCCGTGCTCGTGCGGAACGGGGGCCTCATCGGCGGCTCCGGGCACGGCTCCAGGGGAACTGAGGGTCGCGCTCGCGCGACTGGGTGCTGGCACCCACGCCCCGTCCCGACCGGCGGCGAGGAGCCTGCCCGCGCGCCCGCGAGGCGTGCGACGTACCGTGAGCCGATGGCGATCGGAGACGACTCCGGCCTCGACGACGGCCGGGTGCTGGTGCGCGGGGACCTCGTGGTCGAGGTGCCCGCGCGGTGCGTGCGCGTCGCGGACCGGCAGGTCCCGCTCACCCGCAGCGAGTTCGAGATCCTGGTGGCGCTCGCGGAGCGCGCGGGGCAGCCGGTGTCGAAGGACGAGCTCGCCGTGGCGGTCGCGGTGCACGGACCGCACGCGGTGCCGACGCCCACCGACGCGGACCGGCGCAGCATCGAGGTGCACATGGCGAACCTGCGCCGGAAGCTCGCCGAGGGGTCGGGCGACCGGACGGCGATCAGCACCGTGCGCGGCCTGGGGTACCGGCTGGCGCCGGAGGTCCGGGTCCCGGACCAGCGCGACGGCACCACGGGCTGAGCCGCGGGGCCGCCGCGCCGGACCGGGCGCGGGGCGGTCGGGTCAGCGGGTGGCCGCGGCGAGCGCCGCGCGCAGCCCCTCGGCGTCGAGCTCGGCGCCGTACGCGGGGGTGTCCCGCTGGAAGCGCCAGCCCTCGGACAGCGGGCCGGCGTCCACGACGTCGAAGCCCCACCGGTCGATCAGCCGGGTGACGACGGCCTTGGCGTCCGCGTCGTCGCCGGCGATGGCCAGCGCCCGCCGGCCGGGGGTGCCCGCCGGGGTGCCCTTCGAGCCGAGGTCGGCGGCGGTGATGTGGTTGAACGCCTTGACGACGCGGGCATCGCCCAGGTGGTCGGCGAGCAGCTCGGAGCTGGTGGTGGAGCCGTCGTCCAGAGCGGCGACGTGGCCGTCGCGCTCCCAGTAGTAGTTGTTGGTGTCGATGACGACCTTGCCGGCGAGCGGCGCGGCGGGGACCTGCTGGTACGCGTGGAACGGCACGGTGACGACGACGACGTCCCCGTCCGTCGCGGCCTCGTCCGCGGTGCCGGCGCGCGCGCCGTCGCCGAGCTCGGCCACCAGGTCGACCAGGGTGTGCGGGCCGCGGGAGTTGCTGACGACGGGCGACTGCCCGTGCTGGACGGCCAGGCGCGCGAGGGCGCCGCCGATGTGGCCGGCGCCGATGAATCCGATCGTGGTCATGACGGGGGCAACGGGCTGGGCGCCCCCGTTGTTCCTGGTCAGCGCAGCCGGTTCCGCCGTGGGGAAAATCCGTTGGCCGGCCCACCGGTGCGGACGTACGGTCGAGGCACACGGGAAGGAGGTGGTCCGAGACATGACGTCTTCTTGGACGAGTGAGGTGACTGCCCGCTAGTCGCGGACAGCAGAGTTCGGACGGATTGCGATCCGTTCGCCGCCCCGCCGGGACGACCGGCGGCCGCGACGGGCGAATCCCCGCAGTCACCGCAGCCCGTGGGAGCCGCGACCTCGTCCTTCGCGGCAGGGCCCTCCAGCAGGGGGCCCGGCCCACGGGCTGTTCCCTGCCCGGGCACGGGCGCCTCCGCGCGCCGCGGGGTCAGGCGGACCCGAGCCGCGCGAGCAGGCCCGCGCGCACCCCCGGCCACTCGGCCGGGAGGATCGAGAAGTAGGCGGTGTCGCCCCGGGTGCCGTCGGGCGCGAGCCGGTGGTTCCGCAGCACCCCCTCGGGGACGGCGCCGAGCCGGGTGATGGCCGCGACGGAGCGGCTGTTCCGGGTGTCGGCCCGCAGCGCGACCCGCGCGCAGTCCCAGGTCCCGAACGCGTGCTCCAGCATCAGGAGCTTGCACGCCGGGTTGTTCGAGGTGCCCCACCAGCGCGGGGCGAAGAAGGTGTGGCCGATCTCGACCCGCCGGACGCGCGGCTCCCAGTCGTAGAACGACGTGCTGCCGCGGACCTCGCCCGTCGCCGCGTCGAGCGCGGCGAGGGCGAGCCGGCCCGGCGCCTCGCGGGCGGCCGTGATCTCCTCCCGCCAGGCGGCCACGCCCTCCGGCAGCGCGGACGACATCCCGGCCCAGACCTGCGCGTCGACGAACGCGGCGAGCGCCTCGGCGTGCGGGAGGTCGAGCGGGACGAGGCGGGTTCCGTGGCCCTCGAGGGCGAGGTCGTGCAGCACCCGAGGAGCATCCCAGACGCGCCCCTTGCCGACGAAGGCTAATGGCATTAGCCTGTGGGCTATGTACAACATCGACGCACGACGCACGCTGCACCTGCCGCGGCCGGAGGGACGGGTCGCGTACGACGACGCCGGCACCGGCCCGCTCGTCGTCATGGTCCCCGGGATGGGGGACCTGCGCTCCACCTACGACGAGCTCCGCGCCGCCCTGCTCGGCGCGGGGTACCGGGTCGTCACCACCGACCTGCGCGGCCACGGCGACTCCGACGCCGGCTTCACCACGCACGGCGACGAGGCGACCGCGGGGGACGTCGCCGCGCTCGTCGAGCACCTGGACGCCGGGCCGGCGGTCCTGGTCGGGAGCTCGATGGGGTCGTCCGCGGCGGCCGTGGTCGCTGCCGACCGTCCGGAGCTGGTCCGCGGGCTGGTCCTGCTGGCCCCCTTCCTGCGCGACCCGGCGCAGCCGGCCGCGGTGCGCGCGCTGCTGCCCGTCGCGTACCGCGTGCTGTTCTCCGGGCCGTGGGGGGCCGCCGTGTGGGCCGCGTACTACCGCTCGCTCAACAGGGGCACCCGCTCGCCGCGGCTCGCCGCGCACACCGACGCGATCCGGGCCGCCCTGCGCCGCCCCGGGTACCTGCGCGCGTTCCGGCACCTGACGCTCGCGCTCACGCACGCACCCGTCGAGGCGCGGGTGCCGCGCATCCACGCGCCGGCCCTCGCGGTCGTCGGCGCGCTCGACCCCGACTGGCCGGACCCCGCCGCCGAGCTGGCGTGGGTGCGGGACGCGATCGGCGCCCGGGCGCTGCTGGTCGAGGACGCCGGGCACTACCCGCAGCACCAGGCGCCCGAGGTGGTCGCGGCGGCGGTGCTCGGCCTGCTCGCCGACGTCGCGCCGGTGGACGCGGTGCCCGGTGCCTAGGGCCGGGCTGTCCCGCGAGGCCGTCGTCCGGATCGCGCTCGACCTGGTGGACGCCGGCGGGCCCACCGGGTTCGCCGACCTGACCCTCGCCAAGGTCGCGGCCGAGGCGGGGGTGGCGACGCCGAGCCTGTACAAGCACGTGGGCTCGCTCGCCGCGCTGCGGCGCGAGGTCGCGGTCCTGACGGTGCAGGACCTCACGGCGCGGCTGGTCGACAGCACGGTCGGGCGGTCCGGGCCCGACGCGGTCCGGGCGCTGGCGCACGCGATGCGCGACTACGCGCACGCGCACCCCGGCCGGTACGCGGCCGTGCAGGTCGCGCCGGACCCGGACGACCCGGAGGCGGCGCCGCTCGCCGCCGCGGGCGCGCGCACCGTCGAGGTGATCGCCGCGGCGCTGCGCGGGTTCGACCTGCCCGAGGAACGGTCGGTCGACGCGGTGCGCGCCGTGCGGGCCGGGGTGCACGGCTTCGTGGCCCTCGAGCTCGGCGGCGGGTTCCGGATGGCGCGGGACCGGGACCGCAGCTTCGACGTGCTGGTCGGGATGCTGGTCGCCGGCGTGGCGGCGCTGGCGGCCGGGACGGCGGGCGCGACCGGCTGAACCGCGCCGCACGCGCGTCTAGGGTGGGCCCGTGGCCGACCTGAAGACACCCCGCGAGATCGAGGCGATGCGGGCGGCGGGCGCCTTCGTGGCCCGCGTGCTGAGCAGCCTGCAGGACGTCGCCCGGGTGGGCACGACCCTGAAGGAGCTCGACGCGCACGCGCACCGGCTGATCGACGACGCCGGCGCGCACTCGGTCTACCTCGGCTACCACCCGTCGTTCGGTGCGATGCCGTACCCCGGCGTGCTGTGCACCAGCGTCAACGACGCGGCGCTGCACGGGCTGCCGTCGGAGCAGGTGCTCGCGGACGGGGACGTCCTGAGCATCGACTTCGCGGCCCAGGTGAACGGCTGGGTCGCCGACTCGGCCCTGACCTTCCAGGTCGGCACCCCGGACCCGGAGTCGCAGCGGCTCATCCGGGTCACCGAGGAGGCGCTCGCGGCCGGCATCGCGCAGGCCCGCCCGGGCAACCGGATGGGCGACATCTCCGCGGCGATCGGCGAGGTGGGGCGCGCCGCCGGGCTCGGGATCAACGCCGACTTCGGCGGCCACGGCGTCGGGCGCACCATGCACGAGGAGCCGCACGTGCCGAACCTCGGCCGACGCGGCACCGGGCTCAAGCTCAAGGCGGGCCTGGTCATCGCGATCGAGCCGTGGTTCATGGCCGGCGGCGACGGCTACGTCATCGACCCGGACGGCTGGACGATCCGCACCGCCGACGGGTCGCGCGCCGCGCACGCGGAGCACACGGTGGCGATCACGCCCGACGGGCCGCTGGTCCTCACGGCGCGCAGGGGCTGACCCGCCGCGCCCGGCCCCGGTCGGCGCGCCCGACCCGCGACCGACGCGCGACCGACGCCCCGCGTTCACCCCGGGGACGCTCCCCGGCCAGCCCGGTCGGCGAGCGTGAGCCGGACGCCCGTCGCGGTCGCGCGGACGCCTGGACGGGCGGGGGCGGCGCACGCTCGGGGGAGGTCGGGCGCCGCCCCCGCCTCTCCGCCGCACGCGCCGCGGGGCGTCACGCGCGCAGGTGCGCCCACTCCTGCGGGTTGAGCGTCAGCCACTCCTGGAGCGACTGCGCCGGCCGGCCCGCGAGCCGGCGCACCACCGGCGACGGGGCCGCGAGCTCGCCCGCGGCGATGGCGGCGTAGGACGACACCCAGCCGGCCACCTCCCACGGCTCTGCGGCGTAGACCGCCCGGGAGGCGTAGGCCTCCTCGACCGTCTCCGGGTGGTACGCGATGTCCCGGCCGGTCGCCGCGGACAGCACCTGCGCGGCCTCCGCGAGCGTGTAGCCGCTCGGGCCCGTCACGTCGTAGGCGGCGCCGTCGTGCGCCCCGTCGCGCTCGTCGAGCAGCACGGCCGTCGCCACGTCCGCGACGTCGTCGTGCGCGACGGCCGCGACCAGGCCGTCGCCCGCCGGCCCGCGGATCACGCCGTCCTCGCCCACGAACCGCACGATCGCGTCGTGGTACAGGCAGTCCCGCAGGAACGTGAACCGGAGCCCGGACGCGCGGATGTGCTCCTCGGTGGCCCAGTGGTCGCGGGCGAACGTGAACGTCGCGTCCGGCGCGGCGCCCATGAACGACAGGTAGACGACCCGCTCGACGCCGGCGTCCACGGCCGCGTCCACCGCGGCCCGGTGCTCGGTGACCCGGTCGGCGGACTCGCGCCCGGACACCAGGAACACCGTGCGGGCGCCCGCGAACGCCGCCCGCATCGACGCGACGTCGAGGTAGCCCGGGCTCAGCGCGACCTCGGTCTCCGTGCCCGGGAGCGCGGGCGCGCGGTCCGCCGAGCGGACCACGACCCGCTGGTGCGCCCCCTCCGCCGCCAGCCGGACGGCGAGCCGCCGCCCGACCCGGCCCGAGGCGCCCGTCACCACGATCAGGTCGTCGTCCACGCGTCTCCTCCGTACCGGTCGGGCCCCGCGGGCGCGCGCCCCGGGTGGCAGCGACGGTAGCGGGGCCGCGGCGCGGCGGCGACGGGACCGGGTCGCCCGGGGGGCAACCCTCACGCGACGTGAGAGTACGATCCGTCTGCCTCCCCCTCGACCCGGAACGGATCCCGCGTGCCCGCGACCCCCCAGCCCGCCCCGGCGCAGCCCGCTCCCGCGCACCCCGCCGTCCCCGAGGCGGACACCTCGTGGTCGGTCCGCTCGGCCCTGCGGTCGCCCGCGCGCCTGCGCACGGAGGTGCTCGCCGGCCTCGTGGTGGCCCTCGCCCTGATCCCCGAGGCCATCTCGTTCTCCATCGTCGCCGGCGTCGACCCGCGGGTGGGGCTGTTCTCGTCCTTCGTCATGGCGGTGACGCTCGCGTTCCTGGGCGGGCGCCCGGCGATGATCTCGGCCGCGACGGGTGCCGTCGCCCTGGTGGTCGCCCCGGTCGTGCGCGACCACGGGGTCGAGTACCTGCTGGCGACCGTGGTCCTCGGCGGCGTGATCCAGGTCGCGCTGGGGCTGCTCGGGGTGGCGCGGCTGATGCGGTTCATCCCGCGGTCGGTCATGGTCGGGTTCGTCAACGCGCTCGCGATCCTGGTCCTCCTCGCGCAGCTGCCGCACCTGGTCGACGTGCCGTGGGTGGTGTACCCGCTGGTCGTGGCGGGCATCGCGATCATCGCCCTGTTCCCGCGGCTGACCGGCGTCGTGCCCGCCCCCCTCGTGGCGATCGTGCTGCTGACCGTCGTGACCGTCGCGGCGGGCCTGGCCGTGCCGCGGGTCCGCGACCAGGGCGCGCTGCCGGACAGCCTGCCCTCGCTGGTGCTGCCGGACGTGCCGCTGAGCCTCGAGACCCTGCGGATCATCGCGCCGTACGCCGCCGGGCTGGCCCTGGTCGGGCTGCTCGAGTCGCTGATGACCGCGAAGCTCGTCGACGACGTCACCGACACGCACTCCGACAAGACCCGCGAGGCGTGGGGCCAGGGCGCCGCGAACGTGCTGTCCGGGCTGTTCGGCGGCATGGGCGGCTGCGCGATGATCGGCCAGACGATGATCAACGTGAAGGTCTCGGGCGCGCGCACCCGGATCTCGACCTTCCTGGCCGGCGCGTTCCTGCTCGTGCTGGTCGTGGTGCTCGGCGACGTCGTCGGCGCGATCCCGATGGCCGCGCTGGTGGCGGTCATGGTGATGGTCTGCGTCGCGACGTTCGACTGGCACTCGGTCCGGCCGGCGACCCTGCGCCGGATGCCGCTGAGCGAGACCGCGGTGATGCTGGTGACCGTCGCGATCACGGTCGCCACGCACAACCTGGCGTACGGCGTCGTGGCGGGCGTCCTCGTCGCCACGCTGCTGTTCGCGCGCCGGGTCGCGCACCTGACCACCGTGACCCGGCTGGACACCGGCGAGGACCCGGGTGTCCGCCGGTACGCCGTGTCCGGCGCGCTGTTCTTCGCGTCGTCCAACGACCTCGTCTACCAGTTCGACTACGACGGCGACCCGGCGCGGGTCGTGATCGACCTCGCGGACGCGCACGTCTGGGACGCCTCGACGGCGGCGACGCTGGACGCGATCACCACGAAGTACGCCGCGAAGGGGAAGACGGCCGAGGTGGTGGGGCTGAACGAGGACAGCGCGCGGCGGCTCGGGCGGCTGGCGGAGGCGCTGGGCGGCGGGCGCTGAGGGTCCCGGCGCCGCGGGTGCCAGGATGGGTGCCGGACCCGACGACCCCCTGGGAGGACCCGGCGTGACGGACGACCCCTACCGCGTGATGACGGTGTGCACCGGCAACATCTGCCGGTCCCCGATGGCCGAGGTGGTGCTGCGCGCCCGGCTGGCCGACGCCGGGCTCGGCGACCGGGTGGTCGTCGACTCGACCGGGGTCAGCGACGAGGAGCACGGCAACCCCGTCGACCGGCGGGCCCGGGCGGCCCTCGCCGCGCGCGGCTACGACGTCCCGCGGCGGGAGGCGCGCCAGGTGCGCGCGGCCGACCTGGCCGACCGGGACCTGGTGCTGGCGATGACGGCGTCGCACGCGCGGGCGCTGCGCCGGATCGCCGACGGCGACGCCGACGTCGCCGGGCGCGTGGTGATGTTCCGGACGTTCGACCCCGCGGCGCCGCGGGTCGCCGACCCGCGCGACGAGCACCTGCTCGACGTGGACGACCCCTGGTACGGGGGGCCGGAGAACTTCGAGCACTGCCTCGACGAGATCGAGGCGGCGGCGGACGGCGTGGTCGACGCGGTCCGTGCGGCCCTCTCGGACCGGGACGCCGCCCGGGCCTGACCCGCGGGGCGGACCCACCGCCGCACGGGGATCGGACGCGCAGCGGGCGCGCCGGGCACCCGCCGGGGCAGGATGGCCGGGTGAAGGTCTCCGCGCGGTCCCAGGTGCCCCCGTTCGCCGTGATGGACATCGTCGCGGCCGCCAACGCGCGGCGCGCCGCGGGGCAGTCGGTCCTCAACCTGTGCGTCGGCGAGCCGTCGACGGGCGCCTCCGACGTGGTGCGCGAGCGCGCCGTGCAGCTCCTCGCCGGCGGGGACCTCGGGTACACCGAGGCGCTCGGCAGCCCGGCGCTGCGCGCGGCGATCGCGGGGCACTACCGGTCCTGGTACGGCGTCGACGTCGACCCCGCGCGGGTGGCGGTGACCACCGGGTCGTCGGGCGGGTTCATGCTCGCGTTCCTCGCCGCGTTCGACGTCGGCGACCGCGTGGCGCTGGCCCGGCCGGGGTACCCCGCGTACAAGAACATCCTCGCGTCGCTGGGCTGCGAGGTCGTCGAGCTGCCCTGCGGCCCGGAGACCCGGTACCAGCCGACGGTCGAGCAGCTCGAGGCGCTGGACCGCCCGGTGGACGGCCTCGTGGTCGCCGGGCCCGCCAACCCGACCGGCACGCTGATCGACCGGGCGTCGCTCGACGGCCTGGCCGCGTGGTGCGCCGAGCACGGCGTCCGGCTGGTGTCCGACGAGATCTACCACGGCATCACCTACCCCGACGCGGTCGCCGCCGAGCCGGGGCCGGCCGGGGCACCGACCGCCGCGACGTCCCTGGGCACCGGGACCGTGGTGGTCAACTCGTTCTCCAAGTTCTGGGCGATGACCGGCTGGCGGCTCGGCTGGCTGCTGCTCCCCGAGGACCTGGCGGCGCCGGTGGACGCGCTCGCCGGGAACGTCGCCCTGTGCCCGCCGGCGCTCGCCCAGCACGCCGGCGTCGCCGCGTTCACGCCCGAGGGCTACGCGGCGGCCGAGGCCAACGTCGCGCAGTACGCGGCGTCCCGGCGGTCGGTGCTCGACCGGCTGCCGGAGCTCGGCTGGTCCCGGGTCGCGCCCGCCGACGGCGCGTTCTACGTGTACGCCGACGTGTCCGCGGCCGGCCTGGACTCGCGGACCTGGTGCGCCCGGCTGCTCGACGAGGCCGGTGTGGCACTCACCCCCGGCACCGACTTCGACTCCGTCGACGGCCACGACTGGGTGCGGTTGTCGTTCGCGTCCGCGCCGGACGTGGTCGCGGAGGCGGTGGACCGGGTCGTCGCCTGGCAGCGGACGCTGTAGCCGCCCGCAGCGGCGCGGAACCGGCCCCCGGGCCCGTCCGTTGGGCGGGGCAGGACGCGCGTCCGCGGGGCCGCGCACGGGCGAGGAGGTCGACATGAGGTGTCCCACCGACGGGGCCGAGCTGGTCATGGCGGAGCGGCAGGGCGTCGAGATCGACTACTGCCCGTCGTGCCGCGGCATCTGGCTGGACCGCGGCGAGCTGGACAAGATCCTCGACCGCGCCGCCGGCACCCCCGCTCCCGCGGCCGCGGACGCCGGCCCGGCGGCGGCACCAGGCGGCTACCCGCCGCCGCCCGGCTACGACGGCTACCGCGAGCCCGGGTACCGGGACGACGGTGGCTACCGGGACCCCGGCTACCGCGAGCCCGGGTACCGGTAGGGCGGCTACCGCGACGACCGCCGGTACGACGACCGCCGCGACCCCCGCTCCCCGTACGGCAGGAAGAAGAAGCGCGAGTCCTGGCTCGGCGACCTGCTCGACTTCGACTGAGGCCGGCCGCGCGCCCGCCGCGCGCCGGGTGACCTAGGGTCGCCCCGTGGACGTGGCGGTGCTGGGAGCGACGGGTGACGTCGGGCGGCAGGTGTGCGCGCAGCTGATCGAGCGGCGGGTGCTGCCGACCACCTCGCGGCTGCAGCTCGTCGGCCGCCCGGGCGGGGCGTCCGGACGGGCGTCCTACGGGCTGCGGGCCGACCTCGTCGACGCCTACGACGAGCACGCGCCCCTCATCGACGTCGCCCTGGACCCGGAGGACGTGGTCGCGGACGTCGTGGTGCTGACCGCCGGCCGGACGGCCCCGGCGCGGGCGGGTGCCGTCGCCGACCGCGCGGCGCTCGCTGCCGAGAACCACGAGGTGTTCGCGTCCTACGCCCGCGCGATCGCACGGCACGGCTCGGGCCACGAGGTGGTCGTGGTGGTGTCGAACCCGGTCGAGCTCGGCGTGGCCGTGGTGGCCCGCGAGCTGGGCCGGCACCGGGTGATCGGGATGGGCGCGTGGCTGGACACGCTGCGGTTCCGGCGCGAGGTCGCCGTCTCGCTCGGCGTGCGCCGGCACCGGGTCGGCGGGTTCGTGGCGGGGCAGCACGGGGACGACCTCGTGCCGCTGTGGTCGACGGTCCGGATCAGCGGGCTCGACGTCGAGGAGCGGCGGCGCGCGGTCGCGGCCCTGCGCGGCGGACGGACCCTGGACGGGTTCGCGGCCGAGATCGAGGACGCCAAGCGGGACCTCGCCGGGCTGATGGCCGACGACGTGGCCGCCGCGTTCGACCTGGTCGAGACCTGGCCGCCGGACCTGCGCGGCGTCGCGCGGCCGTGGCTCACGCACCAGAGCGGGGCGAAGACCGCCGCGGCGACCGCGAACGCGACCGTCGACCTGGTGGACACCGTGCTGGACGGGCGGGACATCGTGGTCGCCGGGCAGGTGGCGCTGGACGGCGAGGTCGCCGTGGCGGGGACGGCGCTGCGCGGGGTGCTCGGGGTGCCGGTCGTGCTCGGACCCGAGGGGTGGACGCGGGTCCTGCTGGACGAGCCCGCCCCGGACGAGGCGCGTCGCCTGCTCGCCTCGGCCGCGCGGATCGACGCGATGCTCGCGCCGTGGGGGCTCGCCGCGGGGGCGGCCCGGTGACCGCGGTCGGACCGGTCGGCACGGCCGCGGCCGCCCCGGACCGCCGCTGGGTGGCCTTCGTGAGCGGCGCCGACGCCACCGGCACGCTCACCGCGCTGGCCGGCGTGTTCTCCACGCGCGGTGTCTCGTTCGACTCGCTCAGCACGGGTGACGTCGCCGACGGCGTCGGCCTGATCGTCGTGACGTTCACCGCGACCGAGCGTCGCCAGCGGCTGCTCGCCCGGACGGTCGGCCGGCTCGCCGCCGTGCGTGCCGTGGCGGTGCGGGCGGTCGACGACCCGGCCGTGCGCGCCGCGGCGGTGGTGCACCTGCCCCCCGACGCCGGGCCGTTCGCGCCGCCCGCCGGGGTCGCCGTGCGCTGGGCCGGGGACGTCGCCGCCGGTCAGCCGGTGCTGGTCGAGGGCGTGCTGCCCGACGTCGAGGCGGTCGTGGCGCACGCCCGCGCCCGGGGCGCGGTGTCGGCCGCGGTCGTCGTGCTGCCCCTGCCGGAGGTCGCCGGCGCGGCGACGCGCGCGGACGCGCCGCCGGCGCGCTGACCGGGCCTCAGAGCCGCCCGTAGTACTCCGTGCTGGCGATGATGCCGCCGATCACGGCCTCCACCCGCGCACCCCGCTGGATGTCCCCGACCCAGGAGCGGGCGCCGGTCGGGTCGATGTGCCGGCCGAGCAGGTGCACGTAGTGGCCGTCGACGACGGTGGTGAGGTGCTCGGTCGACAGCAGGAAGCCCATCGCCACCTGCTGCCGCGACGCGCCGCGCGCCAGCGCCGTCGTCCAGGACGCGACCTCGGACTGGCCGGGCGTGCGGTGCAGGACCTGCTGGTAGAGGCGGGTCACCCAGGCGGGGTCCGTCCCGCCGCTGGTCGCGTAGTGCTCGGGCGACGCGAGGAACCCGGACTCCATCTCCTGGATGATCATCCCCGCCTGCATCGCGCGCAGCCATCCCGCGGCGCCGACCGCGTCCGGCTGGCGACCGAGGAACGTCGCGTAGGAGTCGGCGATCAGGCGGGTCCGGTACTCCGGGGAGTAGGTGATCGCGTTCGCCACGGCGATCCGCGGGGTCCCGGAGTCCAGCGCCTGCGTCCACGTCGCGAGCCCGACCGGGTCCGGCTGGCGACCGAAGAGGTCCGAGTACACCCGGGCGACGTAGCGCTGGGTCTGCGAGCCCGCGCCGTCGGGGACGACCGTGACGCGCGCGGTCGCCCCGACGGCGTCCGTCCGCAGCGCCGCGCCCGCACCGGGCACCGCCCACGACGCGCCCGCGGGCAGCTGCGGCGTGCTGAACGGCGGGCGGGTCGGCTGCAGGTCGAGCAGGTAGCTCGTCGGGAACCGGAACCGGGCGTCCGTCAGGACCAGGTGGGCCTGCACGCCGGCCCAGGCGGGCCGGTGCAGCGCGTCGGGCCCGGCCGCCGGGCGGTAGTCGGCGAACACGGGTCCGGCGGACGACTGGATCCGCAGGCCGCGCAGGGCGGCCGTGCCGGCGAGCGGGGCGAGGTCGAGCGTCGTGGCCGAGGTGACGGGACCGCCGACGTCGGCGACGGTCGCCCACCCGAGGTGCTGGGCGAAGCCCGTGCTGATGTTGCCCGGGTCCGTGGCGTTCCGGCCCTGGCCCATCACGTCGGCGTCGTCGCCGTACTCGGTGACGGAGCAGCTGCTGAGCGCGGCCAGCGGCACGCGTGCACCACCGGAGGTGCACGTGAGGGTGTTGGCGTGCCCGAGGCCGAGGTTGTGCCCGAGCTCGTGCGCGAGCACGTACGGCTGCGCGGCGCCGTTCAGCCAGATGCTCCCCCCGTTGATCGTGGCACGGCCGGCGAACCCGCAGGTCGGGATCGCGGGGAAGTGGACGGCGACGTGGGTGGTCGCCGACGGCGTGAGGCCGGGGTTGGCCGCGAGGGCGGCGCTCATGATCGCGGCGTCGTCGCAGCCGGCGGGCTGCGGCACGACCCGTGGGGCGCGCACCGACTGCTGGACGTCCACCCGGCCGGCGCTCTGCCGCTCCCAGTACGCGGCCGTGCCGTCGGCGGCGGCCTGCAGGGCGGCGGTGGGGGCGGTCTGGCCCGCGGCCCACACGACGGGCAGCACGACGAGCTGGTGCACGCCCGCCAGGTCGGCCTGCGCGGAGAGGTCGGCGGTGCGCACGGGCTCGACGTCGGTCACGGAGGCGCGCAGGTCGGCGTCGCCCGCGGCCGCCGCGACCGCCTGGGTCGCGTCGAGCCCCGGGTCGGCCTCGATGGTGACGACCACGTCGGTGCCGTCGGCCAGCGCGTCCGCCGGCGGGTGCTCCGTGCCGACCACCGGCTCCTGGACCGCCGACAGGTCGAGGAGCGTGCCGTCGACGTCCGCGTAGGCCTCGGTGACCGAGCCTTCGTGGAAGTGCTCCCCGTCGTCGTGCGGCACGGGGTCCGAGACCACGTAGACGACGGTGCCGTCGACCTCGTAGCGGGCGTCGGGCTCGTCGGCGGCGGCGCCGACGGACCCGGTGACCCCGGTGACCCCGAGGAGCGCGGTCACGAGCGCGGCGGTGGCGCGGCGGCGTCGCGGGCGGGCGACCTGTGCGGTCATGCGGGGATCCTCCTGGACCGGGCGGCGTCGCGCACGTGCGCGTGCTCCCGACCCCATCGGCGCGGAGGGCGCCCGTCGTGAGGGTTACGCTGTGACCTGGACAACTCAACACGCTGCTCGAACCGCGGCGGGAGAGCCCTCCCGCGCGACCGCCCCCGGGCGGCCGTGACCGCGAGGCGCCGAAGGAGCAACCCTCCCCGGGAATCTCTCAGGCCCCCGTACCGCCGTGGCGAGGCAACTCTGGAAAGCGGCCGGCGCACGCCGGCCCACCGACGGTGCAAGCCGGCGCGCCCCGGCCCTCACGGGCACGGCGGACCGGCAAAACTCTCAGGTCGCACGCCCGCGGACGCCCGCGGCCGGCGGATGACAGAGCGGGGAGACGCGCACCACCCGCCCGTCCGCCCATGCACGCCCGACCGCCCGGAGCAGCCGCGTGACCCACCTCGAGGACCTCCCCACCGACGCCCGCACGACGGCCGCCGGGACCCCGCGCGCCGCCGCACCCGCGGACCGCACCGACGCCGCGCGCGGCTTCGCCGACCGGCACGTCGGGCCCCGCCCGGGCGACGTCGCGGGCCTGCTGGCGCACGTCGGCGACGGCTGGCCGACCCTGGACGCGCTGATCGACGCCGCCGTCCCGGCGAGCATCCGCACCGACCGCCCGCTCGCGCTGCCCGAGGCCCGCGGCGAGTCGGAGGTGCTGGCCGCGCTGCGGACGATCGCGGGCAAGAACACCGTGCTGACCCAGATGATCGGCCTGGGCTACCACGACACCGTGACGCCGCCGGTGATCCGCCGGAACGTGCTCGAGTCCCCGGCCTGGTACACGGCGTACACCCCGTACCAGCCGGAGATCGCCCAGGGCCGGCTCGAGGCGCTGCTCAACTTCCAGACCGTCGTCGCCGACCTCACCGCGCTGCCGGTCGCGAACGCCTCGCTGCTCGACGAGGCCACGGCCGTCGCCGAGGCCGTCGCGCTCATGCACCGGGCGGCGAAGGGCCGCACCGGCGTGGTCGTGCTCGACGCCGACTGCCTGCCGCAGACGCTCGCGGTCACCCTGGGCCGTGCGGAGGCCGCCGGCCTGGGCGTGCGGGTCGCGGACCTCACCGACGGCCTGCCCGACCTCGGCGACGAGGCGCTCGTCGGCCTGGTGCTGCAGGCGCCCGGTGCGTCCGGTGCCGTCCGCGACCTCGCCCCGCTGATCGCCGCCGCGAAGGACGCGGGCGCGCTGGTCGCCGTCGCCGCCGACCTGCTCTCGCTGACGCTGCTCACCCCGCCGGGGGAGCAGGGCGCGGACATCGCGGTCGGCTCCGCGCAGCGGTTCGGGGTCCCGCTGTTCTACGGCGGCCCGCACGCCGCCTACATGGCCGTGCGCACCGGCCTGGAGCGCTCGCTGCCCGGCCGCCTGGTCGGGGTGTCGGTCGACGCCGACGGCGCGACCGCGTACCGGCTCGCGCTGCAGACCCGCGAGCAGCACATCCGCCGGGAGAAGGCGACGAGCAACATCTGCACGGCGCAGGCCCTGCTGGCGATCGTCGCCTCGATGTACGCGGTCTACCACGGCCCCGACGGCCTGCGGGAGATCGCCGAGCGGGTGCACGCGCGGGCCGTGGCGCTGGCGGACGGGCTGCGCGCGGGCGGCACCGCCGTCGAGCACGCGCAGTTCTTCGACACCGTCCGGGCCGTCGTCCCGGGCCGGGCGCGCGCCGTGGTCGCCGCGGCGGCGGCCCGGGGCATCAACGTGTGGGCCGCCGACGAGGACCACGTCCAGGTGACCTGCGACGAGGTGACCACCGAGGCGCACGTGGCCGACGTGCTCGCCGCGTTCGCCGACGCCGTCCCCTCGCCGAGCGCAGCCGGGAGTCGCCATCTCGGCGAAGGTGCGGGGCGCGCGGGGGCGATTCCCGCGGGGCTGCGCCGCACCTCGGACTACCTCACGCACCCGGTGTTCCACCGGCACCGGTCCGAGACCGCGATGCTGCGCTACCTGCGCGCGCTGTCCGACAAGGACCTCGCGCTGGACCGCACGATGATCCCGCTGGGCTCGTGCACGATGAAGCTCAACGCGACCGTCGAGATGGAGGCCATCTCCTGGCCCGGGTTCGCGGGTCTGCACCCGTTCGTCCCGGCCGAGCAGGCCGCGGGCTACGCCGAGCTCATCGCCGACCTGACGGGCTGGCTCGCCGAGATCACCGGCTACGCCGCGGTGTCGGTGCAGCCGAACGCGGGCTCGCAGGGCGAGTTCGCGGGGCTGCTCGCGATCCGCGGGTACCACGAGGGCCGCCGTGCCGAGGCGGTCGCCGCCGGCGCCGCGCCCGAGGACGTGCCGGTGCGCGACATCTGCCTCATCCCGGCGTCGGCGCACGGCACGAACGCCGCGTCCGCCGCGCTCGCCGGCATGCGCGTGGTCGTCGTCGCGACCGCCGAGGACGGCTCGGTGCAGCTCGACGACCTGCGGGCGAAGCTCGAGCAGCACGGCCCCCGCGTGGCGGCGATCATGATCACCTACCCGTCGACGCACGGCGTCTACGAGGAGGACGTGCGCGAGGTCTGCGACCTGGTGCACGCCGCCGGCGGTCAGGTGTACATCGACGGCGCCAACCTCAACGCGCTGGTCGGGCTGGCCCGGCCGGGCGAGTTCGGCGGCGACGTCTCGCACCTCAACCTGCACAAGACGTTCTGCATCCCGCACGGGGGCGGCGGCCCGGGCGTCGGCCCGATCGGCGTCGCGGCGCACCTGGTGCCGTACCTGCCGGCGACCGACGCGGTGTTCACCGGCGACACCGGCGCGCTGGCGGGCGGCGCGGCCCCCGCCGTGTCCGCCGCGCCGTTCGGGTCGGCCGGCATCCTGCCGATCTCCTGGGCCTACGTGGCGCTCATGGGCGGCGACGGCCTGCGCCGCGCCACCGAGACCGCGGTGCTGTCCGCCAACTACCTGGCCTCGCGGCTCGCCCCGCACTTCCCGGTGCTCTACACCGGGCCCGCGGGCCTGGTGGCGCACGAGTGCATCCTCGACCTGCGCGCGATCACCAAGGAGACCGGGGTCACCGCCGAGGACGTCGCCAAGCGGCTCATGGACTACGGGTTCCACGCGCCGACGCTGTCGTTCCCGGTCGCCGGGACGCTGATGGTCGAGCCGACGGAGTCGGAGGACGTCGCCGAGCTGGACCGGTTCGTCGAGGCGATGGTGTCGATCCGGGCGGAGATCGACGCGGTCGCGGCCGGGCGCTGGGCCGTCGCCGAGTCCCCGCTGCGGAACGCCCCGCACACGGCCGCGTCGCTGGTCGCGGACGCCTGGGACAAGCCCTACGGCCGCGAGCTCGCGGCCTACCCGGTCGCGGGGCTCCGCGCCGGGAAGTACTGGCCGCCGGTCCGGCGGATCGACGGCGCGCACGGGGACCGGAACCTCGTCTGCGCCTGCCCGCCCGTCGAGGCCTACGCCGAGGGAGCCGCGCTGTGACCGAGCCGACCACCACCCCCGCCACCGACGAGGTGTCGGGCGCCGTGCTGTCCCCGCTGCACGCGGAGCACGTCGCGCTCGGGGCCACCATGACGCCGTTCGCCGGCTGGCTGATGCCGCTGCGCTACGCGGGCGACCTGGGCGAGCACCAGGCCGTCCGCACGGCCGCCGGGCTGTTCGACCTGTCCCACATGGGCGAGCTGCACGTCGACGGCCCCGGTGCGGGTGCGGGGCTGGACCACGCGCTGGTCGGGAACATCTCCGGCCTCGCGGTCGGCCGTGCCCGCTACACGATGGTCGTCCAGGAGGACGGCGGCATCCTCGACGACCTGATCGTCTACCGGCTCGGCGACGAGGAGTACCTGGTCGTCGCGAACGCGTCGAACGTGGCGGTCGTGGCGGGCGCGCTGGCCGAGCGGCTCGCGCCGTTCGACGCCTCGCTCACCGACCGGTCCCTGGAGACGGCGCTGATCGCGGTGCAGGGCCCGCGGGCGGCCGAGATCGTGGTCGGCCTCACCGACCCGGCGCACGCCGACGCGGTCCGCGACGTGAAGTACTACGCGGGCGTCCCGGCGACGGTCGGCGGCGTCGAGGCGCTCGTCGCCCGCACCGGCTACACCGGGGAGGACGGCTTCGAGCTGTTCGTGCCCGCGGACGCGGCGCCGGGCCTGTGGCGCGACCTGCTCGCCGCCGGCACCCCGCTCGGCCTGGTGCCGGCGGGGCTGTCCGCCCGGGACAGCCTCCGGCTGGAGGCCGGGATGCCGCTGTACGGCAACGAGCTCGACACCACGACCGCCCCGCACGACGCGGGCCTCGGCCGGGTGGTGCGCCTGGACAAGACGACCGCCGACGGCGAGCCGCTGCCGTTCGTCGGCCGCGCCGCGCTGGCGTCCCGGGCGCACGCGAACCCGTCCCGGGTGCTGGTCGGCCTGGTGGGCTCCGGGCGGCGTGCGGCCCGGCACGGGTACGAGGTGCTGACCTCGACCGCGGACGACGCCGTGGCGGTCGGCCGGGTGACCTCCGGCGCCCCGTCCCCGACCCTGGGCACGCCGATCGCGATGGCCTACGTGACGCCCGAGGTCAGCGCCGAGGGCACGGAACTGGCCGTGGACGTGCGGGGCCGGCGCGAGCCGGTCCGCGTCGTCGCGCTGCCGTTCTACCGTCGGTCCTGACCGCGCCCGCCCGCCCCCCTTCCCCCGCCCGCCGAGCGTCCCGCTCGCGAGAACCCCGGAGTGCACCCCATGAGCGACGTCCCCACGAACCTGCAGTACACCGCCGAGCACGAGTGGATCGACGGCGCGGAGCCCGCCACCGTCGGCATCACCAAGAACGCCGCCGACGCGCTCGGCGACATCGTCTACCTGGAGCTGCCGACCGTCGGCAGCGAGATCGCGGCGGGCGCGGTCGTCGGCGAGGTGGAGTCGACGAAGTCGGTGTCCGAGCTGTACTCCCCGGTGGCCGGCACCGTGGTCGAGGTGAACCAGGAGGCGGTGGACGAGCCGTCCGTCGTCAACGGCGACCCGTACGGCGCCGGCTGGCTGTTCCGGGTGGACGTCACCAGCACCGGGCCGCTGCTGTCCGCCGAGGAGTACGCGGCGACGCTCACGGACTGAGACTCCCCCGGACGGCGGTTAGCCCGTTCGGGTGTTTCTGAGGGGACTCTCAGGAGACCGCTTCCCGCACGGTGACCAGGGACTTCGGTCCTAGCACATGGGCCCGAGGTCCCGCATCCTCCGGACCCTCCGCAGAACGGGTGAGAAACCAACTGCGATCACGGCGACCACACTTGCCGATCAACACCGGTAGACGGCCGCCGGAGACCACCAGCAGCCGGGACTCGCCACATGCAACCGGAGGACCAGATGGCCACCCTGGAGATCGCCCCCACCGCGTCCACCAGCATCCTGGGTGAGCCGCTCACGACCCGTGAGCGGGTCGTCCTCGCCGAGCTGGCGGAGGACGTCACTCTCGAGGACATCGCCCGCAAGCTGTTCGTCACGCGCAACACCGTGAAGTCGCAGGTGCGGTCGGTGTACCGCAAGATCGGCGTCTCCACGCGGGCCGAGGCGGTCGCCTGGGCCGAGGCCGCCGGCATCCGCTGACGCCCCGCCCCCGCGCAGGGGGCGCCGGCACCCGGGGCCGCGACCCGCCACCACGGCGGGTCGCGGCCCTGCGTCGTCCCGGTCCCGCCCGGCCGAGGTCGACGGGGCGCGGCTCGTGGCATATCGTCCATCGATAACATCGATCCTCGATATGCATGGAGCTGACATGACGACGACCCGCGCGCCGTGGTTCACCAGCCGGTCCGACCTGCTGTCCGTGCTGGTGGTGGGCGGACTGGTCATCGTCTGGCAGGCGATCGGGCTGATCGCCTCGGTGGCCAGGATCGCGCCGAACAGCGACGCGCCCGTGGACGTGCTGCTGATGGGTGCCCCGGTGGAGCTGCCGCTGGGCCCCGACGGCGCCCCGCTCGCGGCCACCGTCGACTCCGCGACGCTGACCGTGTCCGACATGCCGATCGCCACGCACCTGGCGGCGATCGGCGCGGCCGCCGTGCCGCCCCTCGCCACCATCGGCGTCACGGTGTGCGTCCTGCTGCTGTGCCGCCGGATGCTCGCGGGGCAGTTCTTCTCCGGCACGATCACCCGCCTGATCACGGCGGTGTCGCTGCTGATCGCCGGCGGCTGGGTCGCCTGGTTCGGCTGCTCGGTGCTGGCGTCCAACGGGGTCCTGGCGCTGGTCGCCGACCGGGCGCTCGCGGAGCAGATCACCTTCCAGGTGTCCTGGACCCCCATCCTCACCTCGATGGCCGTCGGCGCCCTCGCGGCGGCGTTCCACGCGGGCGAGAAGCTGCAGCGCGACACCGAGGGCCTCGTCTGATGCCGCCCCAGGACGACGCGGGCCGGATCCACTGCCGGCTCGACGAGCTGCTCGCGGAGCGCGGGATGACGCTCGCCCGGCTCGCCGAGCTGGTCGGCGTGACCGTCGTGAACCTGTCGGTGCTGAAGAACGACCGGGCGCGCGCCATCCGGTTCTCGACGCTGACCGCCGTCTGCGACGTGCTCGGCTGCCAGGTCGGCGACCTCCTGGTGGTCGCCCCGCGGCCCTAGCCCGGGGTGGTCGCGCGGACCACGTGCGCGGCGAGGTCCCGCGCGGCGGGCGCGGGCTGCCGGGACCGCGCCCAGACCATGCGGAGCGTGCGGCTCAGGTCCACGCCGTCGACGGGCACCCGGACCAGGTCGCCGCGGGCGACCTCGTCCGCGACGGTGAGCCGGGACAGCACGGCCGCGGCGCCGCCGCCCCGGACCACGTTCTTCACCGCGGACGTCGACCCGAGCTGGGCCGGTGAGCCGGAGAGCGGGTGGCCGGCGGCGGCGAGCGCGCGCTCCAGCACCGCGCGGGTGCCCGACCCCGCCTCCCGGACGGCGAGCGGGGCGCCGGCCAGCTCGGCCGCGGTGACCGGCCGGCGGCGGCGCGCCCACGGGTGGCCGGGCGCCACGACGACGACCAGCTCGTCGTCGCCCACGGAGCGGGCGTCCAGGCCGTCGGCGACGTCGGGGCCCTCGACGAAGCCGAGGTCCGCGCGGCCGTGCAGCACCGCGTCCACCACGTCCCGGGAGTTCGCCACGACGAGGTCGACGAGGGCCGACCCCGCGGGCCGCGACGCGAGCCACCCCGGCACCAGGTACTCCGCGATGCTCAGGCTCGCCGCGACCTGGACCCGGCCCTGCCGGGCGGTGCGTAGGGCCGCGACCTCCCGCTCCAGGGCGTCGGAGGCGGCGAGCACGTCGCGCGCCCGGGCGAGCAGGGCGGTGCCGGCGGGGGTCAGGCTCGTGCCGGACGCGGCGCGGGTGACCAGGGTGAGGCCCGTCTGCCGCTCGAGGCGACGCAGGCCCGTGCTGACCGAGGGCTGGGCGAGCCCGAGGGCGCGGGCGGCGGCCGACAGCGACCCGTGCGCGTCGACGGCGGCGAGCAGCTTGCGCGGCCAACCCGACGACCCCGCGCCCGGACAACCCGAGCACCCCGGCCGCACCCGCGCAGCCGACCGCCCCGAGCAAGGCGGCGCTGGTGAACCCCACCAGCCGCTACTTCGGCATGTACACCGA
>NZ_SZYE01000200.1 GCF_005239125.1 Cellulomonas hominis
CGCACCCCGGCGCCCGCGGGAGCCCCTCGCAGGAAGGGGACGCCCGCGGAGGGCGGCACGGCACGGTCGGCGGTCGCGACCACGGCGGGCGCGGTCGGCACGGGTGTCCGTCGAGGCCGGTCCACGGCACGCACGGGCGGGCACGCGGTCGGGCGTCGGACGGGCGGGACGTCACGGCGCGGGGCGGTGACGGGATCGGGCGGCGCCGCGGTGCGCGGCGCGGGTGCTCCGTCGACGCCGCGCCGGGCGTCCCGCGCAGGTCCGGCCCGCCCCTCGGGGCGGCTCAGGCCTGCGCGCGCAGCACGACGGGCGTCGACGGATGCCGACTACTCGCGGTGTCGTCCATCGCGTCCACCTCCTCGCCGTCGTGCGGGTCGGGCCGATCGGCCCCGGGCGAGTCTAGTGCCTCGACCCCGGGGCCGACTGTGACGGCGGTCACCCGACACGGGCCGTCGACCCCGGTCCGGCGCTCCGGCGGGTGCGCCCGCCCCGCAGGGTGCCGGGGCGCACCGCACCGCGCGCCCCGGCACCCGTCACCGCCGTGCGGTCATGCCCGTCGACGCCGGGACACCACCAGGGTCGCGCCGCCCGCTGCCAGCAGGACGGTCGCCACGAGCACCAGGGCGGCGGCGCCCGCACCCGTCACCGCGAGCGCCTCCGGCCAGCCGGCGGGCTCGGCCGCACCGCCGCCCGCACCGCCTCCGGTGCCGCCTGCGGTGCCGCCCGCGGGGTCGTCCGGACCTCCTCCCGGCACCCGCGCGGGGTCGGTCACCGTGATCGGCACGGCCCACCGGGCCCCTGTCGCCTCGTCGACGACGACGAGGGTGTGCGCGCCCGGGAGCACGTGCCCCGGGATCCGCACCGTGAGGGCGTAGGCCCCGTCGGGCCCGGCGTCGACGGACCCGAGGACCTCCACCTCGGAGTGCAGCTCGGCCCGCACCACGCCGCCCGGGGTCGCGCCCCGGCCGTCGACCCGGACCTCGCCGCCCGGCGCCACCCGCGCCGTGGAGACCGTGCCCGCGAACGGCGTCGGCTCCGGGGACGGCGCCGGGGCCTCGTCCCGGGTGAGCCAGCCGACCGGGTCGGCGACGGCCCACGCCGCGAGCTTCTCCGAGTAGTCGCGGTTGAGCGTCAGCGGGTTGTGGTTCCGACGCCAGCTGTCCGCGTCCGTCAGGCCCCAGAACGTGACGCGCTCGATCCCCTCGGAGTACGCGCTGAAGACCTGGAAGAACTCCGCGTACCGCTGCGCCTGGATCGCCTCGAGCTCCGCGCGGTTCGTGATCTTGCCGACCCAGTAGGTGGCGCCCTCGCGGTGGAACAGGTCCTTCGCCGACGGGTCGGTCAGGTCGACGTAGTCGGCGAGGTCGTTGTTGTTCACGCCCTGCGGCATGGCGTCCCAGGCCTCGAACACCTGCAGGTCGAGCTCGCTGATCGCCACCTCGAGCCCGGCGTCCCGGAACAACCGGATGGACGCCTCGAGCGACTGCCGGTCCGAGCACGCGCCGGACTGCCACTCCTCGGCAACCGGGTCGACCAGGTCGGGCACGCGCGAGCCCGTGCAGGCCAGCGCGGGCGTCTGGTTGATGTAGTCGTGCGACTGCATCCCGATGACCTCGATCAGCAGCCGGTCGTCCTCCGGGTGCTCCTGCGCGTACCGGGCGTTCAGCTCCGAGGCCATCGCCACGACGGCCCGGGCCTTGCCGCTGGACTCGAACAGGTTGAAGTCGTTGTACTGGAGCGAGACCTCCGGGCCGTGCTGCCGGGCGAGGACGAAGGCGTCGTAGACGAAGTCGCCGGCGGACTCGCCCGCCGACGCGTCGGCGCCCTCCGCGTACACCCGGTACCAGCTGGACGTCCCGCCGCGCGGGCCGCCGCGCAGGAAGTCCTGCCAGTCGTCGGTCGCCGGGTCGAACGCGGCGACCGAGTCGATGAACGCCTCGTTCACGACGTCCCAGGTCGGGATCAGCCCGGAGTAGCGGGTGAGCACCTCCTGGATGTAGCGCTCCATGTTGCGCCGGGCGAGCTCGCGCGTCCCGCCCGTGGTCCCGGAGTTCAGCCGGGGCGGCGACTGGGAGTGCCAGACCAGGACGTGCCCGTGCACCCGCATGCCGCGGGCGCGGGTTTGTTCGACGAAGGCGTCCGCGGTCGACCAGTCGAAGGTCACGGTCCCGTCGTCGGCGATGTTCCTGTCGGGCAGCAGCGCCTCCGGCTTCATCGCGTTCTCCGCCGTCATGACGCCGTAGTCGCGCGCGATCACCGCCGAGCTCCGCGGGTCGGCATAGCTCTGCGGCCCCCAGATGGCGCCGACGTCGAAGTGGTCGCGGTACGCCTCGGTGAGCGCAGGTGCCCGGTCCCGGAAGGAGGTCGCGAGGTGGACGTCGCCGTCCGGCATCGTGAACTCGTGCACCCGGGCGCCGATCCAGCCGAGCTCCTCCGACGTCCACCCGCCCCAGGTCGTCGCCTCGGAGGCGGGTAGCGCCGTGAGGCGGACCGTGTCGCCGGCGCGGTAGGTGCCGTCGCCGTCGACCAGGCCCGCCGAGCCGTCGCCGGCGACCTCGACGCGGACCCGGTGGGTGTCGTCGTCGGCCCACGCCGACGCCGGCAGCGCGCCGCCGGCGGCCAGCAGGACGACGAGGCCGGCCGCGGCACCGGCGGCACGGCGCCGCGCGGGCCGGGGTCCCGGGTGACCGCCGGGGGACGTCGTGCCGGCGGGGCGCCGCCGGCGGTGATGCGGGGCATGGGGGTGCATGTCGCTCCATCGCGATCAGGCGGCCCGGCCTCGTGCCGCGCCGCAGGGCACGTCCCCGACCGGGCGGACCCGGCTGCGGCCTCCGGACGTCGGCGTCCGGATGGAGATCGTTGTCGAAAACGCTATCCACATCCCGCAGCGGGTCACAAGACCGTTCTGGGGGCCGGAGCGGCACCCTGTGGACGACCGCGGTGGCGGGGCGGCGGCCGCCGATAGGGTGGACGGCGTGACGCAGGCATGGGACGACGAGTGGCCGCTGCCGGACGAGCCGCCGTACGACCCGGCCGAGGAGCCGCCCTACGAGCCCGGGCACGCCGGCCGCGGCGCGGCACCCGCCGCACGCCCCGACCCCCGGGACGACCGGGCTGCCGCCGCGCACGGCGACCCCGCGGCAGCCCGCCCGGTCGAGCACCCCGCCCACGACGCCACCACCGGCCGCGCCCCGCTCGAGGTGCTCCAGCAGGTCTGGGGCTACGACGCGTTCCGCGGCGAGCAGGCGGACATCATCGACACCGTCGTCGGCGGCGGGGACGCCCTCGTCCTCATGCCGACCGGTGGCGGCAAGTCGCTCTGCTACCAGGTGCCGGCGCTCGTCCGGGCGGGCACCGGGGTCGTCGTCTCCCCGCTGATCGCGCTCATGCAGGACCAGGTCGACGCCCTGTCCGCGCTGGGCGTGCGCGCCGGGTTCCTCAACTCCACGCAGGACCACGGCCAGCGCCGCGAGGTCGAGCGGGCGCTGCTCGACGGCGAGCTCGACCTGCTCTACCTGGCGCCGGAGCGCCTGCGGGTCCCCGAGACGATGGCCCTGCTCGACCGCGCGACGATCAGCCTGTTCGCGATCGACGAGGCGCACTGCGTGTCCCAGTGGGGCCACGACTTCCGCCCCGACTACCTCGGCCTGTCCGTGCTGCACGAGCGCTGGCCCGGCGTCCCGCGGCTCGCGCTCACCGCGACCGCGACCGCCGCCACGCGCACCGAGATCGCCGAGCGGCTCGAGCTCACCGACGCCCGGCAGTTCGTCGCCTCGTTCGACCGGCCGAACATCCAGTACCGCATCGTGCCGAAGGCCAGCCCGCGCCAGCAGCTGCTCGACCTCATCCGGTCCGAGCACGACGGCGACTCCGGCATCGTCTACTGCCTGTCGCGGAACTCCGTCGAGCAGACCGCCGAGTTCCTGTCCGCCCAGGGCGTGCCCGCGCTGCCCTACCACGCGGGCCTCGACCGGCAGGTGCGCGCCCGGAACCAGTCCCGGTTCCTGCGCGAGGACGGGCTCGTGATGGTCGCGACGATCGCGTTCGGCATGGGCATCGACAAGCCCGACGTGCGGTTCGTCGCGCACCTCGACCTGCCGAAGTCCGTGGAGGGGTACTACCAGGAGACCGGCCGCGCCGGCCGCGACGGGCTGCCGTCGACCGCGTGGCTCGCCTACGGCCTGCAGGACGTCGTGCAGCAGCGGCGGATGATCGACACCTCCGAGGGCGACGCCCAGCACCGGCGCCGGCTGTCCGCGCACCTGGACGCGATGCTCGCGCTGTGCGAGACGGTCACCTGCCGGCGCGTGCAGCTGCTCGCCTACTTCGGCCAGGACGCGGAGCCGTGCGGCAACTGCGACACCTGCCTGTCGCCGCCCACCACCTGGGACGGCACCGTCCCCGCGCAGAAGCTGCTCTCGACCGTCGTCCGGCTGGAGCGCGAGCGCAACCAGCACTACGGCGCCGGCCACCTCGTCGACATCCTGCTCGGCAAGCGCACCTCCCGGATCGAGCAGCTGGGTCACACCGAGCTGTCGACGTTCGGGGTCGGTGCCGACCTGTCCGACGCCCAGTGGCGCGGCGTCGTGCGCCAGCTGCTCGCCCAGGGGCTGCTCGCGGTCGACGCCGACGGCTACGGGACCCTGCGTCTGACGCCCGCGAGCGCCGAGGTGCTGCGCGGCGACCGGCCGGTGCCGCTGCGCGAGGAGACGCGGACGACGCGGAGCCGGTCGCGCTCCGGCTCCGGGTCGGGCTCGGGCGCGCGGCAGGCCGCGGCGGCGCAGGCGGCGGCCGAGCTGGGCGACGACGCGGCAGCCGTGTTCCAGCGGCTGCGCACGTGGCGCGCCGCCGCGGCCAAGGAGCAGGGCGTCCCCGCGTACGTGGTGTTCCACGACGCGACGCTGCGGGAGATCGCCACCGCGCAGCCCGCCGACCTGGACGCGCTGTCGCGGATCGGCGGCGTCGGCGCGGCCAAGCTCGAGCGGTACGGGCCCGGCGTCATCGCGACGCTGGAGGGCCGCGAGCCCCCGACGGCGGAGGAGGTCGCGCGCGACGCGGCGTCCGTCGGGCTGTTCGCGGACGACGACGACCAGGCCACGGGCGGGCCCGCCGGAGGCGCCGACGCCTGATGCCGGCCGTCCTCTCCGCGCTGGGCACGATCGCCGTCGTCGTCGCAGCGGGCTGGTTCGTGGGGCGCACCGGTGTGCTCGGCGAGAACGCCCAGCGGGTGCTCGCCGCCACCGCGTTCACCGTCGCGACCCCCGCGCTGCTGATCGCGACCATCGGCCGCACCGACCTCCACCTGCTGCTGTCGCGGTCGGCCCTGGTCACCTTCGCCTCCACCACCCTCGTCGCGCTCGTCGCCGCCGCCGTGCTCCGGCTGGTGCGCCGACGGCCGGCCGGGGACGTCGTGGTCGGGGTGCTCGCGTCGTCGTACGTGAACGCCGGGAACATCGGCATCCCGCTCACCGCGTACCTGCTGGGCAGCGTCGTGTCCGTCGTCCCGCCGACGCTCTACCAGCAGCTGGTGCTCGGGCCGCTCGCGATGGTGGTGCTCGACGCGCGGCGCCGGGCCTCGGACCAGGTGGTCGCGGGCACCGCCCCCGCCGGGGCGCTCGGCACGCTGGGCTCCGTGCTGCGGCGGACGCTGCGGAACCCGGTCATCATCGGCACGCTGACCGGCATCGTGCTCGCCGCCCTGCCGGTCACGCTGCCGGCCGTGGTCTTCCAGCCGCTCGAGCTGCTGGGTGCCGCCGCCCCGCCGCTCGCGCTGCTGACGTTCGGCATGTCGCTCGCCGCGCCGCGGGTCGTCGGCGAGCAGGCGCCGCGCGGGGACCTGGCCCTGGTCGCGGCACTGCGGGCGGTCGTGCACCCGGCGCTGGCCATCGGCCTGGGGACGCTGCTCGGGCTGCACGGGGAGGCGCTGCTGGCGGTGGCGGTGGTGTCGGCGCTGCCGACGGCGCAGAACGTGCTCGTGTACGCGATCCAGTACCGGCAGGGCACCGCGCTCGCGCGGGACGCGGGCCTGGTGACCACGGTCCTCGCCGTCCCGTCGCTCCTGGTGATCGCGGCCGTCCTCGGCTGACCCGCCGCCCCGCGCCACGCCCACCCACGCCACGCGCGCCCACGCCCCCGCCGGGTGCGCGAGATCGGCGGTTCCGCGCGAGATCGGTGGTTGCAGGCACCGATCTCGGCCCGAACCACCGATCGCGCGGTTCCGTCCTCGCTCGCCGGGGGCGCGCCGCGGTCGGCGCGCCGGGCGGTCAGCGGGTCGCGTCGGCTCGGGCGACGGCGGCGTCCAGGGCCGCGAGGTACCGCGCCGGGGACTCGCGGCGGATGTTGTGCCCGGCGTCCGGGAACGCCACGTGCGTCAGCCGGTCGCCCAGCAGCTCCGCCGCCCGCGCCGCCTGGCGCCGGGTGACGACGCCGAGCCCCGGCGCGGCGGTCAGCAGCGTGACCGGCACCCGCACGTCCGCGAGCGCCTCGACCCAGTCCCGGCCGAGCCAGTCGTGCGGCACGTCGACGAGCCGCGGGTCGACGCGCGCCTTCGCCTCGGCCCACCCGAGGACCTCCTCCTCGGACCACCGTGGGTTGTCGACGCGGCCCTGCGCGGCGATCTGCTCGACGGTGCGCCCCTGCACGGCCGCGATCGCCGGGGCGAGCCAGTCCGGGGCGCCACCCGGGCGCCGCGCACCGCCGCCCGCGGCCCCGGCCCCACCCGCGCCGGCCACGCCGACCACGGCCCCGTCC
>NZ_SZYE01000201.1 GCF_005239125.1 Cellulomonas hominis
CGCCGAGACGATGGCCATGCCGGTGCCGATGAGCGCGAGGTCGCGTCCGAACGCGCGGTCGACGAGGAGGCCGAGCACGACGCCCGCGAGGAGCGGGACGTAGCCGAGGGACCGGCCGCCCGTGACAGGGTGCCGACGTGACCCCCTCCGCCGCGGCCACGCCCGCGACACCGCCCGCCGCCACGCGCGGGGCTGCCGCGGCCGCCGGACGGAGGCCGTGGGACATCGGCTCGCCGGCGCGCCTGCTCGCCGCCGCCCTCGTCTGCGGTGCCGCCGTCCTCATCTTCGCCGTGCACGTCCGGCCCCTCGGCTACGTCCCGCTCCTCGCGGGCGTCGTGCTCGGCCTCCTCGTCGACCGCGCGTTCGGACGCGACCTCGCGCTCATCGGCACCGGCATGGCCATCGTCTCGGCGATCTCGCTGGAGGCCGACCTGTCCGACGCGGGCATGACGCGGTTCACCGTCGCCCTGTCCCTCGCCGTGCTCGTCCCGTGGGCGCTCTCGCGGTACCTGTTCCGGCAGCGGACCATCCGGTTCCCCGTCGCGACCGGGCGGCGCTGGGCCCGCTGGCAGTGGATCTACCTCGGCGCCGTGGTCGTGATCGGCTACCTGCTCCTGCCCTTCTACTTCATCGGCTCCGGCGCGTACCGGAACTGGCCCGACCTCGACGGCGGCCAGGACATCGCGCGCCTGTTCGTCGGCGTCAACGCCGTCGGCATCTGGGACGAGCTGTTCTTCATCTGCACCGTCTTCGCGCTCCTGCGGCGGCACCTCGGGCTGTGGACCGCGAACCTCCTGCAGTCCGTGGTCTTCGTGTCCTTCCTCTGGGAGCTCGGCTACCGGGAGTGGGGGCCGCTGCTCACCGCCCCGTTCGCCCTCGTGCAGGGATGGATCTTCGCGCGCAGCACGTCCCTGTCGTACGTCGTCGCCGTGCACCTGCTGTTCGACCTCGTCGTGTTCGGCGTCCTCGTGCACGCGCACCACCCGGAGCTGGCCGACGTCTTCATCACCGCCCCGGGCTGACCTCGGGCGCGCCCACGGGGTGGTGCGAGGCACCCCGGAGACGACCCGGCCAGGCGGATGCGGCGGCGGTGCCCGGTCGGTGAGCGGGCACCGAGTCCTCCACAGGAGATGGGGCGTGCTGCGTCCCCAGGGCGGGCGCGCGGACCGGGGGCGTGTGGGTGGTCGCGGGTAGCGTTCTTGCATGGCTGACCTGCAGGAACACCCCGACGGCGACACGCTCGCCGGCCTGGTGCTGCCGGTCTACGGGCCCGACGGGACGTGCCTGACGGACTACGGGCCGGACCCCGTGGTGGCGTTCGGTGGGGCGCCGCGCACGGGTGAGCAGCGGCAGGTCGAGGCGATCGCCGCGTACCCTCCCGGACCCGTGCTGGACGCGTGGTTGCGGGGCCTGGACCTGACCGTGCTGGCCCCGGCGGTCCTGGTCGAGGTGGTGGCCGCGCGGGTGCGGATGGAGGCCCACCAGCACGCCGCGATGCTGGACGCCGTCGCCGAGCTCGCGACCCGCCCTGAGATGGCCCCGGACTGGTCGCCGCTCGCGGGTGCGCCGCCGACGCATCCGAGCGTGGCGGGGGACGAGCTGGCCATGCGGCTGGGCTGGGCGCGGGTCTCGGCGAACAGGGCCGTGAACCGGGCGCTGCTGCTGAACGGGATGCTGGCGGCCACCGGACAGGCCCTGCAGACCGGGCAGATCGACGCGGCCAAGGCGGACGTGATCGCGACCGGGCTGACCGACCTGCCCTACCAGGCCGCCCACGCGGTGGAGACCGCGGTCCTGCCCGACGCCGCGCAGTGCTCCCGCAAACAGCTCGAGCAGCGTGTGGCCCGCGAGGTCCGGCTCGCCGACCCCGACGGTGAGGCGGGCCGCAACACCCGGGCCCGGTGCACCCGCCGGGTGACCCACCCCCGGCGCCGCCCGCACGGGATGGCCGCGATGTGGGTGGTCGTGGCGGCCGAGGACGCCACCCGCGTCGACGGGGTCCTGGACCACACAGCCCGCGCAGCCAAGGCCCTGGGCGATTCCCGGACCCTGGATCAGCTGCGCGCCGACGGGCTGCGCGACCTCGTCGTGGGGGATGTGCCGTCCTCGGACGGGCCGGCGTTCGAGGTGCACCTGGACCCACCCGTACCGGTGCTGCCGACACCGCGCCGCGGGGCGGACTGGCTCGTGACCACAACGCGACGTCAGCCGGTGCGCCCGCGCCCGGTCGAGCCGATCCCGACGGCCACCGTGGTCCCGGTGGGCGGGCCGTCGGCGACACCGCTGCCCGGTCCCGCACCTGACGCTCCCGCCGAGACCGACCCACCGCCTTCCCCGCTTCCCGCCGGGACCGCCCCACTGCCTTCCCCGCGTCCCGCGCCGTCGACCACCACCTCGCCGACGGAGCCGGCGCCCCGCACCACGTCGACCGACACCGCGACGACCACCGCCCGGCGGGGTTGCGGGCGCTGCGCCGGACGCCCCGGCGCCGAGGTCCGCCTCACCATCGCCGCCTCCACCCTGCTCGGCCTGGACGACAACCCCGCCGACCTCGACGGGTACGGCCCCATCGACGCCGTGCGCGCCAGGGCCCTGGCCGACGGCGGCGTCTGGCGGCGGGTGGTCACCGACCCGGTCACCGAGCAGGTCCTCGACGTCGGACGCGAGCGATACCGACCACCCGCCGGGCTGGCCGAGCTCGTCCGCACCCGCGACAAGACCTGCGTCGCACCGGGCTGCACCTTCCCGGCACGGAGCGCCGACCTGGACCACACCATCGAGTACCACCCGCAGCCCGGGGACCCACCCGATCAACCCCTCGGCAGAACCGACGCCGACAACCTCGGACCGCTCTGCCACCGCCACCACCGCCTCAAGACCGACGGCGGCTTCCGGCTGCGCCAGATCCAACCCGGGCTCTTCGAGTGGATCACCCCCACCGGCCACCGGTACCTCGTGCGCCCCGGCACCGGCCGCACCCACGACGCCACCACCGACCCCCACGACGCACCCCCGCCGTCCTAGTCCTGGCGACGGCCCGGCCGTCCGCCTCGTCGGACCGGTCCGGGGCCGGGACCGGCGCCGGGGCCGGGGCCGGGGCCGGGGCCGGGGCGATCAGCGCACGAGCGCCACGCCGCGGCGGACGGGCACGGCCGGCGCAGAGGAGACCGGCCGTGGCCGCTAGACCAGCGCGGGTCGGCTAGACCAGCGCAGGTTGGGCGAGCCCAGCTGGGGTCGGCCGAGCCACCGCGGGTCGGCTAGACCACCGCGGGTCGGTTAGACCACCGCGGGTCGGTTAGACCAGCGCGGGTCGACGCGTCGGAACCGGCCCGACCGCCGGCTCCACCGGTCGCGCCCACGCACGCGCGGCGTCCAGCAGCTCGTGCGCCAGCGGCGTCGAGGCCGCTCGGGCGCTTCCCAGGGTCGTCGAACCCCGCTGATCTCGTCGGGTGGCCAAGAGGTCCGGGCCGGATTCACCGCGCACCGCGCCGGTTCCGCGAACGGACGCCGCAGCCAGGGCCCCCAGGTCGGCGCGGGTCCAGTGCACGCCGAGCGGGCCCTCGCCCGGCTGGTCCGACGGCACGAACAGCAGCGCCGCGTCTCCGTCCGGGTCCGGGACCGGGGGCAGGGCCACGAGCAGGTGCCGCGTCACGAGGTCGGCCAGCGGGAGACCCCCGCCCACGAACCGGTCCGCCAGCCGCCTGCGGTCGGCCGCGAGCCACAGCGCGGGACCCCGCAGGCGCCGCACGAGCCGCAGACCCTGCCGGTCCCCCACCACCACGTCCGGGCGGGCCGCGGCGTGCGCCGCCGCGACCTCCGGGTCGGGCAGCGCGGGGCTGGTGGCGACCACGACGGCGCCGAGACGCAGGCACGCGGCCACCGTGGCCGACCACGCCGGGCCGGGTGCGAGGAGCAGGGACACGCGGTGCCCCGCGCGCACACCGGCGGCGTGCAGCGCCGAGGCGAGCCGGACGGGGCGCGCGGCGGGCTCGGGGGACGTCGCTCCCACGGAAGGAGGTCCCGCGAGGGCGGCGGGGTCGTAGCCGGTCACTGTGCCTCCTGGTGCACCCGACCGGCGGGTCCGGCGGGGTGCTCCCACGGTCTCCCTCGGGGACGCGCCGCGTCGTCATCCCCCGGGAGGGATCGCGGTACGCCTGGCGGGGTACGTGGGTCGCACCCCGCACGACCCGCCGCAGCCCGCCCCCGCGAGGCGCGGCCACCAGGTTCCGTGACGACCCGCAGACCCCCGCTCGCGCCCGCGCCCGCCCGAGCCGAGACTGACGGAGGCGGGCCGACCGGCGACCCGCAGCGCAGAACCCGAGGGACGAGAGGACCGCATCATGGGCCTGGACGACATGACGGAGAAGGCGAGCGACGCCGGCATCGAGAAGGCCGGGGACACCGCCGCGAAGAAGACGGGCGGCGGGAACGCCGACAAGGTCGACGACCTCGAGAAGAAGGCCGACGACAAGATCGGCAAGTAGCCCGGCGCGGCAGCACCCCGGGCACGACGACGCCCGCGCCTCCCCCCGGGGGCGCGGGCGTCGTCCTGCGTGGCGCGAGCCACGGCCTCGCGGGCGGTGCCGGGCCCTCCTCCCGGCATCCGCCCGCGGCGGGTCAGCGGCGCACGCGGCGTGCGTCGCGAGCGCGGTTCACCAGGTCACCCAGACCGACGACCGTGATCACGGCCACCAGGCCGGCGACGACGATCCACACCTGCGGCGACATGACGTTGCTCCTCGTTCGGCCCCTCGACGTGCTGACGGGTTCCATCCTGGCAACCGCGAGCGCCGAGCGGATCGGCCCTGCGCCGTATCTTCGGGTCCCACGTGGGGTGTACGGGGTCCCCCTGGGGGTGCACGGCCTCCTCCTCGGGACGGAGGCGCGACCCCGAGTCCCGTCGGGGTGACCCCCGGTGCGGGCGCCTCGCCGGGGTTCTCAGGGCACGACGGCCGGCGGCTCGGCGACGGAGTAGTTGTGCCGGAACACGTCCTCGGGGTCGTAGCGCCGCTTGAGCTCGCGCAGCCGTTCCAGGGTCGGCCCCGGGAAGACGTCGGCGAGGCGCTCGGGCCGCGGGTCGGTCTCGAAGGACAGGTAGGCGCCGTGGAAGTGGTGCGCCATGGCGTCCCAGAGCGCGTCGATCCGCCGCCGGCTGCTGCCCATCGCGACGATGCTGAAGTTCGCCGACCGGTGGGCGTAGGCGGTGGCGTCGGCAGGCACGTCGTGCACGGCTCCCCCGGCGGCGCGGATCTGGAAGAACGGCGTGGCGCCGCTGCGGACCAGGCGGGCGGCGTCGGCGGCGAGCTCCGGGGTGAGGTGCTCGGCCATCCCGGACCGGGTGACGGGCTCGCCCTCGGACGTGTGCCGCTGCGGCACGGAGACCACGGCCGGGTACGGGACGACCTGCACCTGCTGCTGCAGCAGGGGCGCGATCCGGGCGAACGGGTTCAGCCGCTCGATGATGGTCTCGGGGTCGTCGGAGTCGACCATCGCCATGATCTGGGCGGCGACGATCCCGCCGCGGGGCGGCCCCATGATGAGGAAGGCCGTGGTGTCCCGCGGGGCGGACTCGACGGTGGCGCCGTAGTCGACGAGGAACTGCTCGGTGTCGGAGGCGTCGAGCACGAGCTGGGCGAAGCCCACGTCGCCGACCTCGTCCACCTCGAACTCGAAGGACGTGACGATGCCGAGGTTGGCCCCGGCGCCCCGGACGCCCCAGAAGAGGTCGGCGTTCTCGTCGTCGCTCGCCCGGACGACGGAGCCGTCGGCGAGGACGACCTCGGCGGCGCGCAGGTGGTCGAGGGTGAGGCCGTGCTCGCGCGCGAGGAAGCCGATGCCGCCGGCGGTGGCGAGGCCGCCCACGCCGACGCCGCCGTAGTCGCCGGAGCTGAGGGCCCAGCCGTACGGGTGGAGCGCGGCCGCGACCTCGCCCCACCGGGCGCCCGGCTGGACGCGGATGCGCCGGGTGGCGACGTCGAGCACCTCGATCGCGGACATGCGGGACAGGTCGAGCACGATGCCGCCGTCGTTGGTGGACCGGCCGCTGATGCCGTGCCCGCCGCTGCGGATCGCCAGGGGGACGTCCTGCGCCCGGGCGTAGGCGAGTGCCTCGACGACCTCGGCGGTGTCGCCGGGCCGCAGCACGAGCCCCGGCCGGCCGCCGCGCATGTACGTGGACCGGACCGCGGCGTACCCGGCGTCGCCGGGCTCGACGGCGGTGCGGGCGAGGGCGGCCGGGATCCCGTCGTAGTCGATGCCGGGGACCCGTGCGGCCCGGACGGCGGCGCTCCGGACGGTCCCGACCCGGGTGCCGCGGGCGGCGCGTGCCGCGGCGACGCGGTCGCGCAGGGCCGCTGCGACGCCGGCGAACGCCACGAGCGCGGCCTCGTCGGCACCGGCGAGGACGAGCGTGCCCACGCCGGCGTCGAGGACGAGGGCGGCGAGGTCGTCGACGACCGGAGCGCTCGGCGCCGCCGTCGCGTCCACCGCACGTCGATCGAGCGCGAGCGACGCGCCGTCGAGCACGAGGCCGCGGCGGACCTCGCGCGCGTCCCGGCCCGCGGCGATGAGGGCGGCGTCGAGGGCGGCCTGCTCGCGGCGCACCGCGTCCAGGCGCGCCCGCGCGCCCTGCGCAGCCTCCGCTCCGCCCGCCGTGGGCAGCCACCAGCCGTCGG
>NZ_SZYE01000202.1 GCF_005239125.1 Cellulomonas hominis
CGCGCACGCGGCGGCGGCGAGCAGCAGCAGCGCCCGCGGCGCGCGGCGGGCGGCCAGCAGGACGACCGGCAGCACGGCGAGCTCCGCGGCGTACCGGCCGGGCTGGGCGAGGCTGTCGTACGCCTGCCGCGGGCGCTGCCCGAGGAAGTGCCGGGCCGTGGGCGGACGGCGCGGCACGTACAGGTCGTCCGCGCGCAGCACCCGCCCGCCGCGGGCCCGCACGGTGCGCAGCAGCTCGAGGTTCTCGAACAGCACGTCGCCGTCGTAGCCCCCGGGCCCGAGCGCCGTGCGGCGGAGCGCCAGGGTGCCGGGGTAGTCGCCGCCCGTCGCCCGGTTGACCAGGGTCCGGGCCGTGTCCCAGCGCGCGTGCCAGGGCATGGGGTCGAAGACGTTCTGCGGGCGCACCACGTCGGCCCCGGCGAGGCGGTCCAGGAGCGCCCGGAGCGTGGGCTCGTCGTACCGCACGTCGTCGTCCGCGAGCACCACCCGGTCCGCCCGGGCGAGCCGCAGGCCGGTGAGGACCCCGGCGACCTTGCCGTTCCGCCCCGGGTGCGGGTCCGGGCGCACGTGCCGGACCGCCGCGGGGAAGGCCCGGGCGTGGGCGGAGAACCGCGGTTCCTCCGACCCGTCCACGACGGTCACGGGCAGCCAGTCGACCAGCCGGCCCAGGTACCCGGCCAGGTCCGGCAGGCCGCGGTCGTCGGCCCACCGCAGCGGCAGGACGTACTCCGCGTCCGGCAGCGCCGGGCCGCCCGGCGTCACGCCGCGCTCCCCACCGCCAGCGGTCGGCGGAGCGAGGACCGGCCCGCGGTCCAGGAGTCGATCTGGTGCCGCCCCACCCGCCCGTCGACCGCGAGGCACGCGGCCGCGCCGAACAGCACGTCGTCCCGCAGCGCGGGCTGCTGCTCGACGAGCCCGCCCGCGAGGTCCCGGCCGGCGATCTGCTCGTGCACGGCGTCCGCCTCGACGTGCTCGTCGAAGTACCAGGTGACGTCGGCGTCGTACCCGTACCGGCGGAAGCCGTTGCCGTACAGCCGGTTCGGCTGCGACGACGTCATCTCGAACGCGGCGAGGTGGCCGACGATGCAGCCGCGCAGCCGCCGGTGCAGGCCGAACAGGCTCATCATGTTCACCGAGGCGAGGGTGATCGCGGGCACGTCGTCGACGTACCGGCCGTAGGTGTCGTCCAGCCCCAGGCCGCGCATCGTGCGGGCGAACAGCGCCGCGTGCATCCGCTCCGGCCGGCCGCCGCCGTACTCGTCGGCCTGGATCTCCACCAGCGCGGCCTTCGGGACCCCCAGCAGCCGCGGGATGGCCCAGGTGTGCGGGTCGGCCTCCTTGAGCTGGTAGACCGACCGCTGGACGAGCATCTCCCGGAGCTGGTCGTCGGTGGCCTTCCGCGCGACGTACGCGGACAGGCTCGGGCCGTCGTCGCGGCCCGTGAGGTCGAACAGGGCGCGCGCCACCGCCGGCCCCAGCCCCTCGCGCTCGGCGTTCGCGTCCAGCTCGGCGAGCAGGTCCTCGGGCACGGTCACCTCGGCGCGGAGCTGCGCCTCGAACGGGTCCTCGAGCGCGGCGCGGGCGCGCAGCAGCGTCGGGTCCCACTCCAGGCGGTCGTCCACGCCGTCCAGGCCCTGGTGGTGGAGCTCGTACAGCGCGGTCAGCGTGATCTGCACGTCCTCGTCGGTGAGCAGGTCCGCGGACGCGGCGGCGGCCCGGGCGGCCTCCTCCGGGAGGGCGGCGTCGACCTCCCCGGTCGTCAGGGCGTGCCGGACCCGCTCGCTGAGCGGGCCTCGGGGCGACGGTGCGCGCATGGTCTGGTGTCTCTCGTCCGGGGCGGCGCGCGACGGCGCGCGACGGGCGCCCCCGGCTGCTCGAGGGCGGCGCGGGACGCCGGCGGCGTGGGCCGGTGGCTCCCGTGCTGGTCACGCTAGCCGTGCGGCGGGGGACCCGCGCGGCGAACGGCGGGCGTGCGGGGGCGCGCGCCGGTGCAGGTCAGGCGGCCGGCCGGGGGCCTCCGCCTGCCGCGCCACCCCGCCACCCGTCCGCTCAGGCCAGGGCCAGGCCCTCGACCACCTCGACGCCCGGCATGGTCGCCAGCAGCGACCCCGGCAGCGCGACCTTCGACCGCCGCAGGCCCGACCCGATGATCACGGTGCCGCCCGCCTCCGGGTCCGCAGCGGCGACACCGGCGTCCAGCAGCACCCGGTACCCCGTGGGCAGCCCGATCGGCGTGATGCCGCCGTACTCCATCCCGGACTCCTCGACGGCGCGGTCCACCGGCAGGAACGACGCCTTGCGCACGTCGAGCAGCCGCTTCACCGCGGCGTTCACGTCCGCCCGCGTCGTCGCCCGCACCACCGCCGCGGCGACCCGCTCCTCGCCGGCGCGCCTCCCGGACACCAGCACGCAGTTCGCCGAGACCACGAGCGGCAGGTCGTAGGCCTCCGTCATCG
The DNA here is from genome assembly GCF_005239125.1 of Cellulomonas hominis. Classification (GTDB taxonomy): domain Bacteria; phylum Actinomycetota; class Actinomycetes; order Actinomycetales; family Cellulomonadaceae; genus Cellulomonas; species Cellulomonas hominis_A. The sequence continues at coordinate 2,457 of NZ_SZYE01000202.1, forward strand.
CCGCCGTGTCGGCGAGCTCCGGGTCGATCTCCGTCACCTGCACCGCGTCGGCCACCTCCGGCACGACGGCGGCCCAGCCGGACAGCGCCGCGGCGGTCGGCTCGGCGAGCAGGTCCAGCCGGTCCACGGCGCGCGACCAGGTCAGGGATCCGAGCGTGAGGGTCATAGCCGCAGGCTACCCACGCCTCCGGTCGTGTGCGGAGCGGTCCGCACGGCGCCCGCTGCGGGCAGGATGGCGGGCGTGACCGACGCCGCCGCGCCCGCCGACCCGTTCGCCGCCGACCCGTACGTGCTCGTGCCGGCCGCACCGCCCCTCGACGCCTACCTGCGCCTGCGCCGGGAGTCGGGACTCACCCCGAAGACCGCCGAGCAGGGTGCCGGGGCGCTCGCGGGGAGCTGGTCGTGGTGCCACGTCCGCACGGCCGGGGGCCACGTCGTCGCGATGGGGCGGGTCGTCGGCGACGGCGGGTGGTACTTCCTGGTCGCGGACATGGCGACCGACCCGGGGCACCAGCGGCGCGGGCTCGGACGGCGGGTGCTGACCCGGCTGCTCGACGACGTGCGGGCGCGGGCGCCCCACGGTGCGTACATCACGCTGGTGGCCGACCCGCCGGGCCGGGCGCTGTACGAGTCGCTCGGCTTCCGGGACGTGGCCCCGGGGGCGACCGGCATGGTGCTGGACCTCGCGGCCGACGTGCGCTGAGGCGCGGGCGCCGGCCGCCCGCGCGCCGAGTTCGCCGGTTGCGCGACGGGGGCGGCCGCGCAACGGGCGAACTCGCGCGCAACCGGCGAGCTCGGGCGGGGCGAGGGGTCAGCGCTGGTACGTCGGGGCGATCAGGGCGCGGCCGATCGTGTGGAACAGCGCCGTGAAGGCCACGGCCGTCGGCGTCGCGTCCGGGGTCACGTCGAGGTGGTCCACGTCGAGCGCGTGCACGGCGAACACGTACCGGTGCGGCCGGTCCCCGGGCGGCGGCGCGGCGCCGGCGTAGCCGGTCGACCCGCCGTCGTTGCGGACCTGGAACGCGCCCGGGGGCAGGAGGTCGCCCTCCGGCGAGCCGGCGCCGCGGGGGAGCGACGTCGTGCTCACGGGGACGTCCACGACGGTCCAGTGCCAGAAGCCGGCAGGAGTCGGCGCGTCCGGGTCGAAGCAGCTCACGACGAACGAGCGCGTGCCCTCCGGGAACCCCGACCACTCGAGCGCGGGTGACAGGTTCTCGCCGTCGGCGGCGAACGTCGCGGGCAGCGGCTCGCCGTGCAGGACGTCGGCGCTCGCGACGTCGAAGTCCGGGACGGACGGCAGCAGCGCGTAGGGCTCGGGGGCGACGGGACGGGTCAGCGAGACGGCCATGGTCCTCCTCCTGGTGGGCGCGGAGGGGCGCCCGGACGGGTGTGCCTGTCCCGTCATCATGCCCCCGGCCGCGGGCCCGTGCAGGGGTGTCGGCGCGTCCGCCACGGCGCGCCGGGCGGTGGTCCCCAGGGCGGGTGACGCCGGATTGACGCGCGCCGGAGTGTCGGCGTCTACTGGCACAATCGAACACGTGTTCGAACGAGGGTCCGGCGGTCGGCCGGCAGACGACGAGGGGGTGCGGCGGTGAACCAGGAGGAGCGGATCGCCCGGGCACGCGCCGCCCTGGTCAGCGCCGAGCTCCGGACCGGCGCCCGCAGCATGGCGCCGCGGGGGACCGGCGTCGCGGGCGGTGCCACGGGCAGCCCCGCGCAGACCCGCCGGACGGCGAGCAGTGTCGCACCCGGCACCGACGTGCCCGGCGACGGGTCGCTCGGCGTGCTCGGCACCCGCGCCGGCGGGCCGCGGGCCGAGGGCGCGCGGCCGGGCGCCCGGACCGACGCACCCGTGCAGGGCGCCACGGCGCTCGCGGTGGTGCCGGTGGTGGACCCCGACCCCGCGAGCGCGCCCGCGGGCCCCGTGGCCGTCCCCGACCTGCCCGACCAGCAGCGAGCGGTCCCGCGGCCGACCGCCGCTCGCGGTCCCGTGCTGCTCACCGACCGGCCGCCGCTCGCGGTGCCGCCCGCCCTCACCCCGCTGCTGCCGGACGGCCTGCGGCGCGGGAGCACGACCGCGGTGCTGGGCTCGACCTCGCTGGTGCTCGCGATGATCGCGGCCGCGTGCACCGCCCGGGAGGCGTGGGCGGCCGTCGTGGGGCAGCCGAGCCTCGGCCTGCTCGCCGCCGCCCAGACCGGCGTGGCGCTGGAGCGGCTCGCGGTGGTCCCGCAGCCCGGCGTGGACGCGCCGACCGTGGTCGCGGCCCTGCTCGACGGCATCGACGTCGTGGTGGTCGGCCCCGGCGCGCACCTGGCCGACGCCGACCGCCGCCGGCTGATGGCGCGCGCCCGGGACCGCGGGTCCGTGCTGCTGGCCACCGCGCCGTGGCCGGGCGCGGGCACCGTGCTGACCGTCGAGGGCGGCCGGTGGACCGGGGTCGGCGAGGGCGACGGCCGGCTGCGTGCGCACGAGGTGCACGTCACCCGCACCGGGCGGGGCAGCGCCGGCCGGGCCCAGGACCTGCGCGTGGTGCTGCCGCTCGAGGTGGGCACCGACCCGTACGGGCTCCCCGCCGACCGTTCGGGCGCCGACCGTTCCCGCGCCGACCGCCCCGCCGCACCCGCACGTCCCGGCGCCGACCTGCCCGCGCGTCCCGACGGGGTGCCCGCGCCCTCCGCCGGACCGGAGCCGGTGGCGGACGACGGCGCGCTGCTCGGGCCCGACCTGAGGCTGGTCGGATGAGCGCCACCCGCACCACCGTCGTCTGGGTGCCGGACTGGCCCGTCGTCGCCGCCGTGCGCGCCGCCGACGTGCCCGGGCACCTGCCCGCCGCCGTGCAGCACGGGCCCCGGCTCGTCGCCGTCTCCGCGATCGCCCGGGCGCAGGGGGTGCGCCGCGGCATGCGCCGCCGCCAGGCGCAGGGCGTTTGCCCCGAGGTCGTCCTGCTGCCCGCCGACGACGACCGGGACGCCCGGCTGTTCGAGCCGGTGGCCGTCGCGACCGAGGCCGTCGTCGCCGGGATCGAGGTCGCACGACCGGGCCTGCTGCTGCTCCCCGCGGGCGGCGCGGCCCGCTTCCACGGCACCGAGGAGACGCTGGCCGAGCGCCTGGTGTCCGTGGTGGCGGAGCGGACCGGGCACGAGTGCCAGGTCGGCACCGCCGACGGCCTGCTCGCCGCCATCCTCGCCGCCCGCACCGACGCCGTCGTGCCGCCCGGCGCCTCGCGCGAGTTCCTGGCGCCGCGCCCCGTCGACGACCTCGCGCCCGCCGCGGTGACCGACGACGCCGGGCACGCGGTCGTCGAGCTCGTGGACCTGCTGCGTCGGCTCGGGCTCCGCCGTCTCGGCGATCTCGCCGCCCTCGATGGCGGCGACGTGCACGCGCGGTTCGGCACCTGGGGGACGTGGGCGTGGACCCTGGTGCGCGGCGAGGACCTGCGGCCGCCCGCCCGCCGGCGGCCGGAGACCGACCTGGAGGTGAGCACCGAGCTCGACCCGCCGGCGCACCGCGTCGACGTCGCGACGTTCGCGGGCCGCCGGCTCGCGGAGGAGCTGCACGCCCTGCTCACCGAGCACTCCGTGACCTGCGCCCGGCTGCGGATCACCGCCCGGACCGACGAGGGCACCGAGCTCACCCGCGCCTGGCGCACCGACATGGGCGGCCTCGGCGGCCTGTCCGCCGCGCGGATCACCGACCGCATCCGCTGGCAGCTCGAGGGCTGGCTGACCGCCGCGGCCGCCGAGCACGGCGCCGGTGCCCGGCCGGACGGGGGCGAGCCCGACGAGCACGCCGAGCCGATCGGCCTGGTCGCGCTCGGCATCACCGCCGAGGACGTCGCGCCCGCCGGCGCCGAGCAGGGCCGGCTGTGGGGCGGCGCGTCCGGCGGCGACCTGCGCGCCCACCGGGCTCTCGACCGCGTGCAGGGGCTGCTCGGCGGGGACGGCGTGCTGACCGCCGCCCTGCAGGGCGGTCGGGACGTCCGCGACCA
>NZ_SZYE01000203.1 GCF_005239125.1 Cellulomonas hominis
GAGGCGGTCGTGCGCCTCCCGGGGCGGCCGGACGAGGTCGTCGGGTTCGGCCTGGGCCGGGCGGGCTCGGCCGGAGGCTCGGCGGCCTCGGCCGGCCCGGCGGGGACGCGGGGCGCCGCGCGGCCGGGCAGCGGCGTGACCGCCGTCGTCGACCCGGCGGCGGGCGAGCTCGTGGTGCGGTCCGGGTCGGCGCGCGCCGCCGTCCCGCTGCCCCCCGGCGTCGACTGGGGGACGTGGCACGCGGTCGTCCTCGAGGTGGAGGGCCGGCTCGCCCGGGCCGAGGTCAGCCAGGCGCGGCTCGGCGACCCGCTCGCCGAGGTGGTGCTCGAGCTGCCGCAGCGGCTGCGGCCGGGCAGCGCCGGCGCGGTCGCGCGGACCTCCGGGGTGCACGTGGACGACCTGAGCGCGGTGCCGCTGGCCCAGCGGGTCACCGACGTCGAGCCGCTGCCCGTACCGGGCGACCTGGTGGACGACGTGACGTTCGACGGGGACCTGGGCCCCGGCTGGACCACGGTGCGGGACCCGCAGGTCACCGTCGCGGACGGTGCGCTCGTGTGGCCGGTCGAGCAGGCCGACCTGACCGGTACCGGGAACGACGCGGGGCTGCTGCTCCGGGACGTCCCCGACGGCGACTGGACCGCCGAGACCGTGGTGTCCGTCGACCTCGGCACCGACGACGTGCGCAACTACCAGCAGGCGGGGCTGGTGGCCTACGCCGACGACGACCTGTTCGCCCGGCTGTCGCACGTCGCGATCTGGAACACCCGGCAGACCGAGTTCGGCCACGAGCGGCCGTACGCGGGGCGGCTGTCGTACGGCGGGACGATCGTCGGCCCGCCCGCGGACACCACGTGGCTGCGGCTCGTGCACCGGACCGACGCCGCGGGCGAGCACGAGGTGCGCGCGCTGACCAGCACCGACGGCACGACCTGGGTCGCCGGCGGCGTGTGGACGTTCCCGGTGGGCACGGACCTGCGCGTCGGGCTGGTGGCGCACGGCTGGGACGGGGTCGCGCCCCGGGCCACGGCGCGGTTCGACCACCTGCGGGTCTGGGCGGACTGAGCCGGCCGGCGCGCGGGGGAGACTGGGGGACGTGCACGACGACCCCTGGACCGCGCTCGCCGGCGACTGGGCCGCGTCCTGGGGCGGCGTCGCCCGCCCGGCCCGCGCGGCGCTGCTGGACGCGACCGGGGCCGGCCCCGGCACCCGGCTTCTCGACGTCGGCTGCGGCACCGGTGAGCTGCTCGCCGAGGCGGCGGCCCGGGGCGTGACGGCGGCGGGCGCGGACGTCGCGCCGGGCATGGTCGCCCGGGCCCGGCGGGCCGCACCCGCGGCGGACGTCCGGGTCGCGGACGCCGAGGACCTGCCCTGGCCGGACGGCGCGTTCGGTGTCGTCGCCGCCGTGAACGTCCTGCACCTGGCCGACGACCCCGCCGCGGCGGTCGCGGAGGCGAGCCGGGTGCTGGCGCCGGGCGGGCTGCTCGCGGTCGGCGGCTGGGCGGAGCGGGACCGGTGCGAGCTCGACGTCGTCGACGCCGCGCTGGCCGCCGACGACGGCGAGGAGCCCGGGCCCGAGGAGCCGCTGCGCCGGGAGGGGCCGGTGCGCGCGCTGCTCGCGGGGGCGGGGCTCGTCGTCGAGCACGTGGCGCTCGTCGACACGCCGTGGACCGCGCCGGACGAGCCGGCGCTCGTGCGGGGGCTGCTGCTCGGCGAGGACGCCGCCGGGATCGCGGAGCGCGGGCCGGTCGTCGTCGCGGCAGCCGAGCGGTTCCGGCGGAGCGACGGGTCGTACCGGTTCCGGAACGCATTCCGGCTCGTGGTGGCCCGGCGCCCGGCGTGACCCCGCCACCCCCGCCGGGGTCAGCGGATCGCGTCGAGGTCGCGGAGGGCGTACCGGTGGTGCTCCCACTCCTCCTCGAGGATCGTGTGCAGGCAGGACAGCACCGTCTCCGGGTGCTCGGGCGCCCACGGGTTCGGCCGGGTCCCGGCCAGGTCCGCCGGCGTGACGGCCGCCAGGTAGTCGCGCACCATCGCGACCCGCCCCTCCCGCACCGCCAGCACCTCGTCCCAGGCGGGCGCGCCGGCCGAGAACACCGAGGGGTCGTGGCCGTCCGCCGCGTACTCGACGTTCGGCTGCCCGATGGGGTGGTACGGCCGCTCGACGCCGAGCACCGCACCGCGCAGCCACGTGTCCGTCGCCATGACCAGGTGCCGCACGGTCTGCGCGAACGACCACTCGCCGTCGACCTGGACGTCCACGGTGCCCGCCGGCAGCGCCGCGACGCGCTCCAGCGTGGCGGCCCAGGTCGCCTCGACCGCGGCCCACGCCCGCCGCAGGCCGTCCGGGTCGGTGGCGCGCCGCTCGGACCGCCCCGGGAACCGGAGGTCGAGCGCGGCGTCCACCAGGGGCGCCACGTCGACCCCGTTGACCAGGAGGGAGCCTCCGTCGAGCAACCAGGGCGCGTCGATGTCGGCACCGTCGATCTCGACGCCGCGCATGACGACACCCGACAGGTCGGCGCGGATCAGCCGGGCGCCGCGCAGGTCGGCCTCGACGAGGGTGGCCCCGCGCAGGTCGTGCGGATCGGTCGCGGTCATGGTCGTCCCCCCAGGTGCGGCTCGCCGGGCCACCAGTCAAGCCCGGCGCCGGCGCGCACGCCAGACCCGGCACCGGACCGGACCGGGCCGGGCCCGGCCGGGCAGGGCCGGGACGGCGTCGCGCCCCGCGCGCCGGTCAGCCGCCCGCGTGCGCGCGCAGGAACGCCCGCACCGCGGCGGCCGCCTCGGCGCTGTCCAGGTGCAGCCCGTGCCGCGCCCCCGGCACGGCGACGAGCCGCGCCCCGGGGACCTCGGCCGCCAGCCGCTCCGCCGACGCGAGCGCCGCCAGCCGGTCCTCGGTCCCGTGCACGACGAGCGTCGGGGCGGCCACCCGTCCGAGGACGTCCAGCGCGGCGTGCTCCGTGCTCGCCCGGTACAGGGCCCGGAGGGTGGGCCGGTCGGCGTCGAGCGCGAAGAACGCCCGCACCTCCTCGGGGTGCGCGGCCGCCCAGGCGTCGTCGAAGAACAGCCGGGTGCGCGCCGTCCCGTCGCCGCCGAGCAGCAGCCGGTGCGCCGCGGCGTCCCGGGGCACGCCGTCGCCCGGGCCCGCGCTGGTCGCCAGCAGCACGAGCGACGCCACCCGCTCCGGGGCGTCGACCGCGAGCCACTGCGCGATCTTGCCGCCCATCGAGTGCCCCACGACCTGCACCCGCGCCACCCCGGCGGCGTCGAGCACCGCCCGGACGTCCCGGGCCAGGTCGCGCGTCGTGAGGCCGTCCGGGACGCGGCCGCCCGGACCGGGCGCGGTGCCCGCGACGCCGCGCTGCTCGGTGCGCAGGACGCGGAACTCCGTCGCCAGGTCGGCGGCCACCCGGTCCCAGCCGGCCACGGCGGTCGCCTGGCCCTGGAGGAGCAGCACCGGGCTGCCGGCCCCCTGGTCGCGCCACCGCAGCGGGGTGCCGTCGTCGGCCGTGGCGGTCCGGGTCGTGTCCGGGAGCGAGCGGGTCACCCGCGCGACGGTAGCCGAGCCGTGCGCGCCCGGTCGGCGGAGGGGGGGCGGCCGGTGCGCCCGGCCGTGCCCGCGGGCCGTCAGCGCGCCAGGCGCTCGACCGCCCCGGCGAACACCGGGGGCAGGCGCACCGCCGCGGGGACGAGGGCGCGGCGCAGCGGGGAGGTCGCGACGGCCACCAGCGTCGAGGTCAGCAGCCGGTAGTCCCGGGTCGCGGCCGCCCACGCCCGCTCGTACCCCGCGGGGTCGTCGAGGTGCGCGACGGCCGCGACGGCCTGCGCGAACCCGAGCCGCAGCCCCTCGCCGGTGAGCGCGTCGACGTACCCCGACGCGTCGCCGACCAGCAGCACCCGCCCGGCGGTCCGCGCGCGGGTGCGCTGCCGGAGCGGGCCGGCGCCGCGGTCGGCGGCGTCGACCGGGGCGCCCGCCAGCCGGTCGGCGAGGGCGGGCATGGCGGCCAGCTCGGCGTCGACGTCGACCGGCGCGGGCCCGAGCAGGGCCACGCCGACGAGCCCGGGACCCACCGGGGTCACGTACGCCTCGGCGCTGCGGCCCCAGTGCACCTCGACGAGGTCCGTCCACGGGGCGACCCGGTAGTGCCGCCGGACGCCGAACCGGCGGGCGGCCCCGCCCCGTGGCCCGGCCTCGAGACCCGCGAGCCGCCGGACCGCGGAGTGCAGCCCGTCGCACCCGAGCAGCCACCGCGCCCGCACCCCGGCCGCCGTCACCCCGGCGCCGTCCTGGGCCAGCTCGCCGACCCGGGCGGCCAGCCGCTCGACCCCCGCCTCCCGGGCCCGCTCCGCGAGCGCCGCGTGCAGCACCGTCCGGCGCACCCCGCGGCCCGGCGCGCCGGCGAACCGGTGCTCGGCCCGGAGGTCGTCCCGCACGTACGCGATCCCCGCGAGCGGCCGCCCCGCGGGGTCGACGTCCCACCGGCGGAGCAGGTCGACGGCCCGGGGCATCAGGCCCTCCCCGCACGCCTTGTCCACGGGGGTGCCGCGGGGCTCGACGACCAGCGCGGACAGCCCGGCGCGGCGCGCCTCCAGGGCGGCCGCCAGCCCGACCGGCCCGCCGCCGACGACCAGCACGTCGACGTCGGGGGAGCCGGTCACCGCCCCGGCGCGGGCACGGCGCCGGCGCCCCCGCCCGCCGCGCGCAGCGCGCGCTCCTCCGCGGGGATCCGGAACCCGAGCAGCAGGACGGCGTTCAGCACGGTGAAGGCGAGCGCGGTCACCCAGGCGGTGTGCACCAGCGGCAGCGCGATGCCCTCGACGACGACCGCGACGTAGTTCGGGTGCGGGATCCACCGGTACGGACCGCGGTCGACCAGGGGCAGGCCGGGCACGACGATGACGCGGGTGTTCCACCGCGGTCCGAGCGTCGCGATGCACCACCACCGCAGCGCCTGGCTCGCCAGCACGAGCACCAGCGCGGGCCAGCCGAGCCAGGGCAGGAACGGCCGGTCGGCCAGGTGCGCCTCCAGCACGCAGGCGAGGAGCAGGCCCGTGTGCAGCGCGACCATCGGCGGGAAGTGCCCGCGCCCGGACTCGACGCCGCCCCGGGCGGAGGACCAGCGGGCGTTCCGGGCGGAGACGACGAGCTCGACGAGCCGCTCGACCGCCGTGAGCGCGACCAGGACGTCGAACCACGCCAGCGAGCTCACGACGCCGCCCCCGGCCAGCGCAGCGCGACCAGCTCGGCGCCGACCCCGGGCCCGAAGGCCAGGACGGCGCCGAGGGCGCCCGGGTCGGGCGGGGGTCCCGCGAGCACGTCGGCCAGCACGTGCAGCACCGCGGCCGACGACAGGTTGCCCGCGCGGGCGAGGACGGCGCGCGACCCGGCGAGCGCCGCCGGGCCGAGCCCGAGCGCGTCGGCGACCGCGTCCAGGATCTTCGGCCCGCCCGGGTGCACGACCCAGCGGGCGACGTCCGCGACGTCCGCGCCGAGGGGCGCGAGCAGGGCCGCGACGTCCTCGGCGGCGTGCGCGGCCACGGTGTCCGCCATCCCGCCGGACAGCACGATGCGGAACCCCGACGCGCCCACCTGCCACCCGAGGTCGTGCTCCGTCCCCGGGTAGAGGGCGCTCCGGGTGCCGGCCACGGCCGGGCCGTCCAGCCCGAGGGCCGCCGCACGCCGGTCGCCGACCAGCACCGCAGCCGCCGCGCCGTCGCCGAACAGCCCGCTGGCGACCAGGTTCGCGGTCGAGTCGTCGTCGTGCTGCAGCGTGAGGGAGCACAGCTCGACCGACAGCAGCACCGCGAGCTCGTCGGGGTGCCCCGCCAGGTGGTCGTCGACCCGGGCGAGGCCCGCCGCCCCGCCGGCGCAGCCCAGGCCGAAGCTCGGGACCCGCCGCACGTCGGGCCGCAGCCCGAGCCGCGCGACGAGGAGCGCGTCGAGCGAGGGTGCCGAGACGCCGGTGACGGTGGTGAAGAACACGTGGTCGACGTCCGCGGGCCGCAGCCCGACCGCGCCCAGCGCCTCGGTGACGGCGCGCGCGGCGAGCTCCAGGCCCTCGCGCAGGAACACGTCGTTCGTCTCGCCGAACGACGTCAGGCCCGCGTACTTCTCCAGCGGCAGCACCGTGTGCCGGGTGTCGATCCCGCTCGACGCGTGCACCCGCTCCAGCAGGGTGCGCCGCCGGGGGTCCCGGGTCACCAGCCCCGCCACCTCCGCGGTGATCTCGGCCTGGGGGTAGACGTGCTCGGGGAGCACGGGGGCGACGGCCGCGATGCGGGACATGGCACGATGCTGCACTCCGTCCCTCGCGGCCGCGACCGGTCGGGCCGGGCGGGCCGTCCGGGGGCCCGGCGCGCGGGTCACCCCTGCACGACCAGCAGCACGACCGCGACGGCGGCGACGGCCATCGCGGCCCCGAACGGCCACCGGCTGGCGGGCCGCGCGAGGCCCACGGCGGCACCCGACGCGGCGAGC
>NZ_SZYE01000204.1 GCF_005239125.1 Cellulomonas hominis
CCGGCGGCAGCGGCACGCCGGCCGCGCGACCGCCGCGGTCGTGCTCGTCGTGCTCGGTGCCCTGCTCGCCCCCGTCGCCGTCGTGGCGGTGTGGGCGCGGGACCTCGTCACCGACACGGACCGGTACCTGGCGACGGTCGCGCCCCTGGTCGACGACCCGCAGATCCAGAGCGCCGTGACCAACCGGGTGACCGGGGCGATCGTGGACGCGGCGGACCTGGACGGGCTGGCCGCGGAGGCGGCGACCGCGGTGGACGGCCTGGGCCTGCCGCCGCGGGTGGCCGCGCTGGTGGGGTCGCTGCAGGAGCCCCTGGTCGACGCCGCCACGGGCTTCATCCGGCGGGCCGTCGACGCCGTGGTGACGTCGGACGTGCTCGAGGCGGTGTGGGACGAGGCGAACCGCTCGGTGCACCAGCAGCTCAACGCGGTGCTGCGCGGCGACCCGGACGCGATCGCGAGCATCGACGCGCAGGGCACGCTGGTGGTGGACCTGACGGGCGTGGTCGACACGGTCCGCTCCTCGCTCTCGGACGCGGGGTTCACGCTGGTGGACCGGCTGCCGACGATCAGCGCGACCTTCCCGCTGATGCAGAGCGCGGACCTGGTCCGGGCGCAGAACGCGTACCGGGTGCTGGACGTCCTGGGCGCCTGGCTGGTCTGGCTCTCGCTCGGTCTGCTGGCCGCCGGGGTGCTGGTGGCGGTGCACCGGGCCCGGGCGCTGGTGGTCGCGGGGCTGTCCCTCGCGGGCGCGATGCTGCTCCTCGGTGCGGCGCTGACCATCGGCCGCTCGGTGTACGTCGACGCGCTCCCGCCGGCGGTCCAGCGACCGGACGCCGCCGTGGTGGTCTACGACCAGGTGGTCACGTTCCTGCGGGTCGCGCTGCGGTCGGCGTTCGTGCTCGGGCTCGTCGTGGCCCTGGTCGCGTTCGTCGCGGGCGGGACGTCGGCGGCGAAGGCGCTGCGGGCGTCCTGGACCCGGGCGGCGACCTCGCTGCGGACGGCGGGCGACCGGCGGGGGATCGGCACCGGCCCGGTCGGGGTGTGGTTCGCCGAGCAGCGCGTCCTGGTGCGGGTGCTGATCGGGGCGGGGGCGGCGCTGGCGCTGGTGCTCGCCGGGCACCTGACCCCGGCGTACGTCGCGACGGTCGCGGTCGTGGCCCTGGTCCTGCTGGCCGTGACGACGCTCGTGGCGCGGCCACCGGCCGCACCGGACGCCGCGCCGGCCGACGGGGCGCCGCGGGACGGTGCGCCCGCGCCGGGCTGACCGCCCGGGCGCCGCGCGGCGCGGTCAGGTCCCCGGCGGATTGTCGCGTCACCACCTGGTCGTGGTGGTGGGCGCGCGACGATCCGCTGGTCTCGCGGCTGGTGCCTGGGCGCGTGGGGTGCAGGCGCCCGCCCCGCGGTGGTGCCCGGCGGGTCAGTCGCGGGTGGCCCGCGGGTGGGGGAGCGAGGCGGCCGACGCGGCGGACCCGGGGGCCGGGGCGTCCGGCGCGTCGCCGCGGAGCTCGTGCCCGACCTCGGCCAGGGCGACCGGCAGGCCCGCGGAGCCGGTGAACACGAACAGCTTGTAGCCGACGTACCGGACGATCGTGCCGAGCACGATGCCGATGACGTTCGCGACGTTGTCCGAGAACGGCCCGGACTGGCCGAGCACGTAGTGCGAGAAGCCCAGCGCGCCCACCGTGATCGCGCTGCCCACGACGTTGATCGCGGAGAACAGCAGCAGCTCCCGGCCGCGGCGGTGGGTCCGCTGGCCGGCGAACGTCCAGTGCCGGCTCCCGAGCCAGGAGACGAGGGTCGCCAGGACCACCGCGATGATCCGCGCGGTGAGCGGCTTGCCGTGCAGCGCGTCCACCGGGCCGAACCGCAGCAGGTTGTACGTGCCGAGGTCGACGACGAACGCGACGGTGCCGACCGAGCCGAACCGGACCAGCTCGAGCGCCCGGTCGCGCAGGGAGCGGCGCGGCAGGCGGTAGATCAGGCCGTGCAGGCGTCCGGGACGGGCCTCGGGGGCGGGTCCCGGTGCGGCCGCGAGGGAGGGCGCACCGGAAGAGTTCACGCCCACAGGGTACGGCGAGACGCCGGGGGACCGCTGTGCGGGGTCGGTTAGGCTCACCGCTCGTGGCAGCACCCGTGGTGGCAGTGGTCGGTGGTGGGCAGCTCGCCCGCATGATGGCGCCCGCGGCGACGGCGCTCGGCGTGCACCTGCGGGTGCTGGTCGAGGACGCGGTGTCGTCGGCGGCGCAGGTGGTGGTCGACGCGCCGGTGGGCGCGGCGGCGGACCCGGTGGCCGTCGAGGCGCTGGTGGTCGGCGCGGACGCGCTCACGTTCGAGCACGAGCACGTGCCGAACGGCCTGCTCACCGAGCTGGTGGACCGCGGCGTCGCGGTGCGGCCCGGGCCGGACGCGCTGGTGCACGCGCAGGACAAGATCGTGATGCGGACCCGGCTGACCACGCTCGGCGTCCCGTGCCCGCGGTGGGCGCCCCTCGACTCGGCCGACGACCTCGCGGCGTTCCTGACCGCCGGCGACGGCACCGCGGTGGTGAAGACCGCGCGCGGCGGCTACGACGGCAAGGGCGTGCGGGTCGTGCGGTCCGCCGACGAGGCCGCCGACTGGCTGGCCGCGGCGGCCGAGGGCACCGGCGCCCCGCTGCTGGCCGAGGAGCGGGTGCCGTTCACCCGCGAGCTCGCCGCCCTGGTCGCCCGCACCCCGTCCGGCGAGGTCCGCACCTGGCCGGTCGTGGAGTCCGTGCAGCGCGACGGCGTGTGCGCCGAGGTCGTGGCCCCGGCCCCCGACCTGGACCCGCGCACGGCCGCGACCGCCGAGCGGATCGCCCGCGAGGTCGCCGAGGGGCTCGGCGTCACCGGGGTGCTGGCGGTCGAGCTGTTCGAGGTCGCCGACCCCGACGGCGGCGCCCCGCGCGTGCTGGTCAACGAGCTGGCCATGCGGCCGCACAACTCCGGGCACTGGACGATCGACGGCTCCGTGACCAGCCAGTTCGAGCAGCACCTGCGCGCCGTGCTCGACCTGCCGCTCGGCGCGACGGAGGCCCGCGCGCCGTGGACGGTGATGGCGAACGTGCTCGGCTCGACCCGCGCCGCGCTGACCGACGGGCTGGCCGAGGTGGCCGCGCTCGACCCGGGCGCGAAGGTGCACCTGTACGGCAAGGGCGTCCGGCCCGGCCGCAAGCTCGGGCACGTCACCGTCGCCGGCGACGACCTGGCGGACGTCCGCCGGCGCGCCGTGGCCGCCGCGGCGGTCCTGCGCGGCGACGCGCCCGCCTGACCCCGCTCTCGACAGCGACAGCACCCACCCCCGGAGGTACCGCATGGCCACCCCGCTCGTCGGCATCGTCATGGGCTCGGACTCGGACTGGCCCGTCATGGAGGCGGCGGCCGAGGCGCTCGCCGAGTTCGACGTCCCGGTGGAGGTCGACGTCGTCTCCGCGCACCGCCAGCCGGACAAGATGGTCGCCTACGGCCGGGCGGCCGCGGGGCGCGGGCTGCGGGCGGTCGTCGCGGGCGCCGGGGGCGCGGCCCACCTGCCGGGCATGCTCGCGGCCCTCACGCCGCTGCCCGTGATCGGCGTGCCGGTGCCGCTGTCCCGGCTCGACGGCATGGACTCGCTGCTGTCGATCGTGCAGATGCCGGCGGGCGTGCCGGTCGCGACGGTGTCGATCGGCGGCGCGCGGAACGCGGGGCTGCTCGCGGCGCGCATCCTCGGGGCGGGCACGGACGACACGGCCCGCCGGGTCGCGGCGGCGATGCTCGCGTTCCAGGACGACCTGCGCGCCCAGGCGGACGCCAAGGGCGAGCGGCTGCGCTCCCTGCACGGCGACGGCCGCCGCCCCGCGGTGGGCTTCGGGGGCTGACCCCCGCCACGCCCCGCACCTCCTCCCACTCCTCCTCCCACCCGCCGAGACCGCAGCAGGTGCGGGGTTCGACGCACCCGAACCCCACGCCTGCTGCGGTCTCAGCGGGGTCGGCGGGGTCGGGGAGCGGGGCGTGAAGGTCTCGTCGAGACCGCCCGCGGACGGTCCGCTCGACGGGCGGACCGCCCGTCCGCCGCCTAGCGTCGAGACGGTGACGACCACCGCGCCGCCCCGCACCGCCGGCCCCGACGCCGCCGCCGCGACCGCGGCGGGCCGCACCCGGACCGCGCGTCCGCGCCTCGCCGCCCTGGACGCCCTGCGGTTCCTCGCCGCCGTCGGCGTGCTCGCCTACCACTTCACCGCCCGGCAGACCGACGCCTGGGGCCGTGACCTGGCCGACGTCGCCCCGGCGGTCGCCGGCTGGGCGACCTACACCTCGCTGGGCCCCGAGCTGTTCTTCGTGATCAGCGGGTTCGTCATCCTGATGACGGCGTGGGGCCGGTCGGTGCCGGACATCGTGGGCTCGCGGGTGGCCCGGCTGTACCCGGCGTACTGGACCGGCGTGCTGCTGACCGGGGCGCTGCTGCTGTTCGTGTGGCAGGGCAAGGAGATCACCGGCGGGCAGGTGCTGGTCAACCTCACGCTGCTCCAGGCGCTGGCCGACGTCGGCCACGTGGACGGCGTCTACTGGACCCTCTGGGTGGAGCTGCGGTTCTACGTGCTGATCGCGCTGTTCGCCGCGGTCGGGATCACCCGGCGGCGGGTGCTGTGGTTCGCGGCGCTGTGGCCGGCCGCGGCGATGCTCGCCCGGTCGCTCGGCTGGACGGACGCGGTGACCTGGCTGGTGGCGCCGTACGCCCCGCTGTTCGCCGCCGGCATGGCGCTGTACGTCATCCACCGCACCGGGCACGCCGTCGTGCCGTGGCTGCTGGTCGTGGCGAACACCGCGGCGGCCACCGCCGCGCTCGTCCCGGCCCGGATGGACTCGCTCGGCGCGAACTCCGTGGTCGCGCCGCGTGCCGTGCTGCTCGCCGTCGCGCTCCCGGCGTGCGTCGCCCTGGTCGCGCTGGTGTCGCTCACCCCGCTGGCGCGGTGGCGGTGGGCGGGGCTCACCGCTGCGGGGGCGTTGACCTACCCGCTCTACCTCACGCACGAGTACTGGGGCCTGTGGGTGATCCACCTCCTGCACGACCGGCTGCCGGTGTGGGCCGTGCTCGCCGCCGCGACCGGGTTCTCGCTGCTGCTGGCGTGGCTGGTGCACCGGTTCGTGGAGCAGCCGTTCGGCCCGCGGCTGCGCCGCGCCACCACCGCGGGGTGCGAGCGGGTGCGCGCCGTGCTCGTCGGGCTCGGGGGCCTGGCGCGCGCCGGGTTCCGGTCCGGTCAGGAGCCGGGGACGCCGCCCACCACGCCCGGCTCCAGGGAGCCGTCCCGGATCGCCGCGAAGAAGTCCGGCGTCTGGTCGGGGTCGAGGAGCACCGTCGAGCCGGCGCCACCCGGGCGGTAGTCCAGGCTCTTGATCGGCGGGGTGCCGGTGATGCCGCCGGGACCGGTGGCGGCGCGGAACGCCAGCGCCAGCCGGCCCAGGTCGACGATGCCGGTCTCGTCGCTCGCGGTCAGCGCGCCGGTACCGGAGTCGATCAGCGACACCTGCTTGCCCGGCTGGAACAGCAGCGCCGGGTTCTCGGCCTCGGCGGCGACCGCGCTGATGAGCGCCCGCTGGCGCAGCCCGCGGCCGATGTCGCCCGACGGGTCGGAGTAGCGCATGCGCGAGTACGCCAGCGCCTGGACGCCGTCGACGGTCTTGCAGCCGGGGGCGTCCCAGATGAGGCCGGAGTTCTTGTCGTTCAGGGGGAACGCGATGCCGGTGCTGCCGTCGAGGCAGAGCTCGACCCCGCCGAGGGCGTCCACGATCTTCTCGACGCCCCCGAACCCCACCTCGACGTAGTGGTCGACGGTGAGCCCCGTCAGGCCCTCGACGGTCTGCACGAGGAGCGGTGCGCCGCCCCAGGAGAACGCCGCGTTGAGCTTGTTCGCGTCGTGGCCCGGGATGTCGACGTAGGTGTCGCGGGGCAGCGAGATGAGCGCGGCCGGCCCGGACTCCGGCACCTGGAGCAGCAGAATCGTGTCGGTGCGCGCCCCGACGGTCTCGGTGTCCTCGATCGCGCCGTCGTCGCGGGAGTCGGAGCCCGCGAGGAGGTAGGTGGTGCCGGGGGTGTTCGCGGCACCGGACAGCGCGGAGACGTGCTGGACCTTGCCGTTCGCCCACATGACCAGGCCGATCGGCCAGGCGAGCAGCAGCACGAGCGCCACCACCACGACGGCGGCGACGACCCGGCCGCGGCGGCGCCGGCGGCGGGGCGCGGGGGCGACGGGCGCGGC
>NZ_SZYE01000205.1 GCF_005239125.1 Cellulomonas hominis
CGCCGGGGCCGCCGTGGGCGGCACCGGCGGTCGTGCGGGCACGTCCTGGACGCCGCCGGCCGCGCCCGCGGAGCCGGGATCGGGCCCGACGGAGCCGGGTGCGGCCACGGGCCCGACGGTTGCGGCCGGCGAGGGCTCGGGCGCGAGTGAGGCGGGTCCCGGCGCGGACGCGTCTGCACCGGCCCCCGGGTCGCGGACCTCGGGTTCGCCGGCCGCGGGCGCGGGCAGGACGCAGGACCGTCCGGCGGCGTCGTCGGCCGCCCCGGCGACCGCCGCCCAGATCCCGGGCGTCATGGAGGCCGCCGCCCCGATGACCGGTGCCGTCCGCGCCGTCCAGCCGACGCTCGCCGTCCCCGGCGGCCCGCGGCCCGACGTCCGACCCGGTCTGCCGATCAGCGCCTACTCCGACGACCAGCTCGACGACCTCGTCGCCTGGCTCGTCTCCGACGGCACCGAGCGCACCCCGGACGAGCTGGCCGCCGCCCTGCGCGCCGAGCTGGGGATCACCCGCCGCGGCGCCCGGGTCGACTCGGTCGTCTCGTCGGCGGTCGCCCGCGCCACGCGCTGACCCCGCGTGAGGGCGCGGGCGAGGGCGCGTCGACGTCGGTGGTTCGCGCCGAGATCGGTGCTCGGGGGGTACCGATCTCGGGCGGATGCACCGATCTCGCGCGGAGCTGGCGGTCGCGGCGGACGCGGAGGCTGCGCGGGGCAGCGAGGTGGGGCGCGCCGGCGGAGTCGGCCGCGCGCGCCGGCGTCAGGGGTGGGGCGCGGTCACCAGTGCGGGGGGACGTCGCGGCGCAGGCGGTCGTCGTTCGAGTCGGCGCGCTCGTCGCCCCAGCCGGTGTCGGAGTCGTCGGCGCTGCGGCTCGGGATGACCGGGGCGTCGTCGACCGGCCGGCGGGGGCGGTCCGTGGGCTCCGGGCGGGGCTCGGTCGGAGTGGTCACGCCCACGATTCTCCCACCGCGCGCCGGCGTCGCGGACGGCTCCGGGCGGGGCCGCTGCCCGGGCGGCCGGCGCGGGTCAGGCGAGCGGCGGGTGCCCCGGGTCGCCGGCGCCCGTCGCCCGGCCGGTCGCTCCGGGGCCCGCGGTGCCGGGCGCCTCGGCGGTGCCCGGGGCGGACGCCGAGCCGGTGTCCTGCCGCAGAGCCGGGCTCGACTGGGCGGCGAGCAGGTCGCGGATCTCCTGGAGCAGGAGGATGTCCTCGGACGGCCGCTCGGGCTCCGCCTCGACCCCGCGCTTGCGGCGCTCGGCGAGCTTGTTGAGCGGCAGCACGATGAAGAAGTAGATCGCCGCGGCGGTGATCAGGAACTGCAGCAGGGCGTTGAGGATCAGCCCCATGTTGATCGTCGCGTTGTTGATCGGCCCGATCACCCAGAGGCCGGTGATGTCCGGCTTGCCGAAGATCATGGCGATCAGCGGCGCGATGAAGCCGTCCTGGATCGCGGTGATGACCCCGCCGAACGCGGCGCCGATGACCACACCGACGGCCAGCTCGACCGCGTTCCCGCGGGAGATGAAGTCCTTGAACCCCTGGAGCACCTTCCCGGCGCCCCTGGCGCTCTGGGTGGCGGTGCGCAGCCCCTTGTTCAGCGTGTCGCTCATGCCGTGAACTCCCCCTGGTGTGACGGCGACGTGCGTCGATCATTCCACGATGACCGCGCTGAGCACGCGCGACGCGGTCGCTCCGCTCAGGGCCACGGAGTCCTCGGGGTCGACGGCGAGCAGCACCGGCGGGCTCTCGGACGCGGCGGGGCCGCCGCCCAGCAGCCCGCCGCCCGAGCCCGCGGTGTCGGCCGCCCCGCCGCGCGGCGCGAGCACGACGGCGGACCGCGCCAGCCGGGTGGCGTCGTCGCCGTCGTGCGGGGCGGCGGCGACCACGTCGACCCGCATGCCCGGCGCGAGGACCGCCGCGACCCCGGCGTCCGCGAACCGCACGGGGACGACGACGGTGCCCGGCGGGCCGGTGGCGGCGTCTGCCACGAACAGCTCCGCCACCAGCGGGAACCCCACCGGGACGGGGACCGCGAGCCGCCGGCCGACCAGGGCGTCCACCGGAGCGTCCGCCGGGGTCGTCCCGGGGGCGGCGGTCCGGTCCCCGTCCGCCGTCCCCGGGGCGACGCCGTCCTGCGTGCGCGCGCCCTCATCGGCCTCGGGACCCGGGGTCGGGGGAGGGCCACCGGTGCCCGCGGGCCCCGCCGCCCCGGCCACCGCGGCCGGGACCAGCACGCGGGGCAGCTCGGCCACCCGCACGTCGCGCGCGGCGAGCACGGCGCCGAGCGCCAGGTCGCGCGCGGCGACGGGGACCCGCACGGTCGGCGGGTCCGCGGGGCGCAGCAGCCCGACGGCGGCCAGCACGGCGAGTCCGGCGCACAGCGCGGCGAGGGGCCGGCGGGCGCGCCAGCCGAGGAGGCGCAGCCGGCGTCGGACGGGCTCGGGCAGGCGGTCGGTCAGGGGCATGCGGCGACGCTAGGCAGCCCGCGCGAGAGCAGCGGGCCCGGACCGGGTCGATCGGGGGACGACCCACTCCTCCCGGCCTGTGGAGGACTCGGTGCCCGCTCGTGGAGCCGGTTGGTCGCCGGCACCGGGCCCGCCGCGCGCGGACGGGCCGGCCGTGCCCGCGGACGGACCGGCCGCGCCCGCAGGACGGGCCGCCGGGTCCGCGCGGCTCAGCTCGCGGCGGGCTTCGCGGCGCCGGCCGAGGACGTCGAGGCGGCGGGCGCCGGGGTCGACGTGCTCGGGGTCGACCCGGACGACGACGTGGCCGCCGTGCTCGAGGAGGACGAGCCGCCGGTGCTCGCGCCGGTCGTGGAGCTGGTGGTCGACCGCGAGTCGTTGCGGTAGAAGCCCGAGCCCTTGAACACGACGCCGACGGAGGAGAACACCTTGCGCAGCCGGCCGCCGCAGGCGGGGCACTCGGTGAGCGCCGCGTCGCTGAACGACTGGTGGATGTCGAAGGCGTGGCCGCACTCGGTGCAGGTGTAGGCGTAGGTGGGCACTGCTGTCTCCCGCGGATGACGTGACCTGGGTGGACAGGGAGCCGGTCGCCGGCCGTCGCCGTCCGCGCCCTGGCACTCCCTCTGTCCGAGTGCCAATGATACGCGGGCCCGCGGTATTCCTCGCGAGGCGGCGGTTCAGCCCCCGAGCCGGGCCCAGCGCTCGGGCGTCGCCACCATGTCGACAGTCCGGTCGTGGGGCTCGTGCGGCAGCGGCCGGGTCGCGGCGTCGTACAGCTCCTCGGCGAACACCAGCGCGATGACCGGCGTGCCGGGCCGGGCGTGGGCGAGGGCGCGGTCGTACCAGCCGCCGCCCTGCCCGAGCCGGTTCCCGGCGGTGTCGACGGCGAGCGCGGGCGCCACGATGACGTCGACCCCGGCGATGGCGTCCGCGCCGAGCGACGGGCCGGACGGCTCCGGCGGCCGGCCGGGCGCGCGCTCGAGCAGGTCGTGCCGTCCGGCGAACCACGCCCACTCGCGCTGCAGGCCCGCGCCGAGCACCGGGAGCAGCACCCGCGCCCCGCGCGCGGCGAGGGCGTCGAGCAGCGGACCGGTGTCGGGCTCGGTCGGCCGCGCGCTGTACGCGGCGACGACGCCGGCGTCCGCGAGGGCGGGGATCGTCTCGACCACGTCGACGAACGCGTCCGCCGCGGCGGCCCGCAGCCGGGGCGACCGGGCGCGCCGCACGGCGCGGATCGCGGCGCGGAACTCGTCCTTCACCTCGGTGATGCTGCTGCCGTCGGACACGTGCGGATACGGCTGGGCAGCGGCGCTCATGGCACCCAGTCTCGCAAACCACCCCGGTGCCGGGTAGGACCAAAGGGGTTGTCCGGCGCGGCCGGTGGGCGGCGGGCCGCGTCGGCCGGGCATGATGCGGGCATGAGATCCGTCCAGGACCAGCTCGCGGCGGTGCTCGCCGCGGTAGGACCGGTGGCCCCGCTCGACGTCGTGCTGGCCGATGCGTCCGGCTGCATCCTCGCCGAGGACGTCGTGGCGCCGGCGGACGTGCCGGACCGGCCGGTCGCCGCGTGCGACGGGTACGCCGTGGCCACGGGCGACCTGCGCGGCGGTGCCCCGGGCGCGCCGCTGGTGCTGCCGGTCGCGCACGACGTGCTGGCGGGCGACCCCGCGGCGCTGCGGCTGGCCCCGGGGCAGGCGGTGCGCATCGCGTCGGGCGGGCCGGTGCCCGCGGGCGCCGACGCGGTGGTGCCGGCCGAGGACACCGACCGCGGGGCGGTGCGGGTCGCGCTGCACCGCGTGCCGGAACCCGGGGAGCACGTCCGGGCCGCCGGGACGGACACGGTGCGCGGCACCGTCCTGGTCGCGGCGGGGACCCGGCTCGGGGCCCGGCAGCTGGCGACGGCCGCGGCGGCCGGGCGGGGGCGCCTGCGGGTGCACCCCGCGCCGCGCGTGGTCATCGTGTCGATCGGGTCCGAGCTCGTCGAGCCGGGCGGGCCGCCGCGGGACGGTGGCGTCTACGAGGCCGCGGGCCACGCGCTGGAGGCCGCGGTGCGGGACGCCGGGGCGACGCCGGTGCGCGTCGGCGTGGTGCCGGACGACCGCGCGGTGCTGAGCGAGGCGCTGGAGGACCAGCTGGTGCGCGCGGACGTGGTGGTGACCACCGGCGGGCTGTCGGAGTCGCAGCACGACACGCTCGCGGACGTGCTCGCGCCCCTGGGGACCGTGCGGTTCGACCAGGTGGCGATGGCGCCGGGCTTCCGGCACGGGTTCGGCACCGTCGGCGGGGGCCTGGGCGCGGTGCCGCTGTTCGCGCTGCCCGGCCACCCGGTCGCGTCGCAGGTGGCGTTCGAGGTGTTCGTGCGCCCGGCGCTGCGCGCGATGGCCGGGCACACCGACCTGTTCCGGCCGTCGGTGACCGCCCGCGCGGACGTCGGCTGGCCGTCGCCCGCGGGCGTGCGGCAGTTCGTGCCGGCCGCGGTGGTCGGGACGCCGGGCGAGGGCTACCGGGTGACGCCGGTGGGCGACCCCGCCGTGCCGTCGATCACCGGGTTCGCGCGCGCGAACGCGCTCGCCGTCGTGGGCGAGCAGGACTCCGCCGTCGTCGCCGGGCAGGTCGTGCACTGCCTGGTGCTGGAGGGCTGATGCCGCGCGGCTGGCCCGTGGCGCTCACGGACGGGGACGTCCGGCTGCGTCCGCTGCGGCGCTCGGACGAGGCGGCGTGGATGCGGCTGCGCGCGGTGAACGCCGCGTGGCTCGAGCCCTGGGACGCGACGTCCCCCGAACCGGTGACCGGCCGGCGGCCGACCTTCGGGCAGTTCGTCCGCACGCTCGACCGGCAGGCGCGGTCCGGCACCTCGCTGCCCTTCGCGGTCGAGCACGCGGGCGACCTGGTCGGCCAGCTGACGGTCTCGGGCATCACGTACGGCTCGCTGTACTCCGCGTCGATCGGGTACTGGGTCGCGCAGCACGTGGCGGGGCGCGGGATCACGCCGACGGCCGTGGCGCTCGCGACGGACCACTGCTTCACCGCGCTCGGGCTGCACCGGGTCGAGGTGAACATCCGGCCCGAGAACCGGCCGTCGCTGCGGGTGGTCGAGAAGCTCGGCTTCCGGGACGAGGGGCTGCGCGAGCGGTACCTGCACATCCAGGGCGCGTGGTGCGACCACCGGACCTTCGCCCTGACGACGGAGGACGTCCCGCGCGGCCTGCTCGCCCGCTGGCACGCGGGCCGGTCGACGGGCGTCTGACCGGTCCGTCCGCTCTGCCCGGTTTCGTCCGGGTGTGGCAGGCTGTCCCCGGCGCGCCGAATCACATCCGTGTGATTTTGGGGTCGCGCGCCGCTCGACACGCCGCGACGGGTCCGGGGCGGGTGACCGCGCCGCACCTACCGTCGTGGAGTGTACGAATTCGCCGGACCGGCCGCCCTCGTGGTGGTCGGCCTGTGGATCGCGTACCTGGTGCCGCACAAGCTGCGGCACCGGCAGCAGCTGCTGGAGTCGCGGACCGACGACCGGTTCTCCGACGCCCTGCGGGTGCTCGCCGTGACCGGCCCGGAGGGGTCCGGCCGCCGGCGGCGCGCGGAGGTGGCGGGAGGAGTCCGGCAGGACTGCGGCCCGGTGGAGAAGCGGGCCGGGCTGCTCACCCCGGGGACGGGGAACCGGCTCGCGACGACGGAGAGGGGAGGGGCCGAGGTGGACCGACCGCACGGGACCCAGGACAGGATCGGCGCCGACGCCGCCCGTCGTGCCGCGCAGCTGCGGGCCGCCCACGCCCACGACGACCCACCCGACGACGGTCGCCGCCAGGAGCACGCCGGCGAGCGCGCCGCGGCG